>CAYIZZ010000131.1:0-5115 GCA_964367945.1 uncultured Oscillospiraceae bacterium
ACCAGCACCACACTGGTGCCTGTGCGGCGATGAAAGTCTTTTATTTGATTTAAAATAGTTTGCCTGCCTTGCGGGTCTAGGCCACTTGCCGGCTCGTCCAAAACCAGTAGTTTAGGCTTCATTGCCAGCACACCTGCAATGGCCACACGACGCTTTTGACCACCTGATAGCTCGAACGGGCTACGGGCCAGCATCTCGCTGTCTATGCCACAAAACTCTGCCGCTTCCTTCACTCGCTGCGCCACTTCGGCGTCTGAAAGGTCCATGTTTTTAGGGCCATATGCTATGTCTTTTTCCACCGTTTCTTCAAACAGCTGGTATTCAGGATATTGAAACACCAGCCCACATAAAAACCTGAACTTATGTATCTCCTTAGGGGTTTCCCACGGGTCCTTACCGTCGATAAAAATACGTCCATCCGTAGGTTTCGCCAAGCCGTTGAAGTGAGTGATAAGGGTAGACTTTCCACATCCGGTAGAGCCTATCACGCCTAAAAAAGTGTGCTCGGCGACAGAAAACGACACTCCTTTTAAGGCGCATACCTCGTCAGGTAGGCCGATGTTGTAGGTATAAGTAAGGTTTTCTGCCTTTATTATATCTGCCACTAAACAGCCCCCTTTTCTCCGCTTTGCGTGTCGCCATCTTCATAAGGACGCCCTGCAAGCTTTTCATACAGTGCACGGGCGCATTCCTCGGTATCTAAAATGCCTCGTGGCATAGAAAAACCTTGTGTGGAAAGCTCTTCACAAAGCTCAGCACTTTGTGGAATATCAAGGTGCATATCACGTAAAACTTCTACTTTTGAAAACACCTCTTTAGGTGTTCCACACAGCACAAACTTGCCCTTGTTCATCACCATCACTTTATCAGCCATCACAGCTTCTTCCATGTAGTGAGTAATATATATCACCGTGATACCTTTTTCACGGTTTAGCCGTTTCACTGTTTTCATTATTTTGTCTCTGCCACGTGGATCCAGCATAGCAGTTGCCTCGTCCAGCACTATGCAATCAGGCTTCATTGCTAAAATTCCAGCAATGGCTACCCTTTGTTTTTGACCACCTGAAAGCTTGTGTGGCTGACGCTCTCTGTATCGCTCGGTGTCGGTGTCCTTTAGCGCTTCATCTATGCGCTTGTGCATCTCTTCTGTGGGCACGCCTAGATTTTCAAGCGCAAAAGCCACGTCTTCCTCCACAATAGTAGCCACTATCTGATTGTCAGGATTTTGAAACACCATGCCCACATTTTGGCGTATGTCCCAAAGTTTTTCCTCGTCTTGGGTATCCATCCCCTGCACCCACACAGTGCCTTTTTCAGGCAAAAATATGGCGTTGAAGTGCTTTGCCAAAGTGGATTTACCACATCCGTTTGCACCCAGTACAGCCACAAACTCCCCTTTTTGCACACAGAGGCTAAGCCCATCTACTGCATAGGGGCGATTTTCATCGTATCTGAAATATATGTCATCCACTCGTAACATCTCGGACATTTTATCCTCCTATACAGCGCATCATCACGTTTTTTACAATTCAGCACACCAAAACGCTGTTGCGCCACACGGCAATACTCCACCTGTAGCCTCCACCGGAAGGCCTATCTCGCCACTGTGCAGGCATCCACCAAACTTCCCACCAAAAAGAGTGTGTAGCATATATCCCACTGCACCAGGCGCAAAGCCTGTGGTATAGCTGTTCACCACAAAAAACAGCGGATTATCACTTAAAAGTTTCACACTTTGCTCTAAAAGCGGCCACAGAGCTTCCTCCAGCTTCCATACCTCGCCACCGGGGCCTCTGCCGTAGCTGGGCGGGTCCATGATGATGGCGTCATACTGCTTGCCTCTGCGGATTTCCCTGGCCACAAACTTCTGGCAGTCGTCCACTATCCAACGCACCGGCCTGTCGGAAAGCCCGCTTGCCGCGGCATTTTCCCTAGCCCATGCCACCATGCCTTTGCTGGCGTCCACATGGGTGACGCTTGCGCCTGCCGCCGCACACGCCAGGCTTGCACCGCCTGTGTATCCAAACAAATTCAGTACATTTATCGGACGCTTTGCACCCTTTATCCATTTAGTGTACTTGTCCCAGTTCACCCCTTGCTCGGGAAAAACACCTGTGTGCTTAAAACCTGTCGGGCTGACAATCATGGTGAAGTCATCATATGCTATCTTCCATTTTTCGGAAAATCTCTTTTTATACTCCCAGTGTCCTCCGCCGCTATCACTGCGATGATACACAGCATCTACTTCATCCCACAGCGGGCTGGTTTTCGGCGCATTCCACAATACTTGTGGGTCCGGACGCTGTAATAATATTTTACCCCAGCGCTCCAGCCTAAACCCACCGGTAGCGTCCAGCAAACGATAATCTTGCCATGAGTCGGCTATGCGTATCCCGTTACTAATTTCTTTTATTTCTTTCATATCACAAATTTATCCTATATTTTGTCTTTTATATGTTTCAGTCTTCTTTTTCTCTCAAATAACTTTCCAGTGTTTCTTGCACCACCGGTGCTGTGTTTGGAACTTGCAATCCCAGATGCCTGTATGCCAAATGAGTGACGCATCGTCCACGTGGCGTTCGGGTTAAATATCCCGACTGCATCAAATATGGCTCGCACACATCTTCCAGCGTCACGGCCTCTTCACCCAGCGCCGCCGCCAGCGTGTCCAAACCTACCGGCCCGCCGCCATACATTTCTATAATGGCAGAAAGCAAGCGCCTGTCCAGGTTATCAAACCCGTTTTCGTCTATCTCCATTTGGGTTAGCGCATATATTGCCGCTTGCTTGTCTATCACGTCTTTTTCCATCACCATAGCAAAGTCTCGCACTCGTTTTAGCAAGCGGTTTGCCACACGTGGTGTGCCTCTGCTTCGTGAGGCAATGATGTCAGCACCATTTTTGTCGCACTCTATGCCTAAAATACCTGCGCTGCGTGTCACTATTTTTGCAAGCTCCTCTACGCTGTACAGCTCCAGCTTTAGCACAACCCCAAACCTATCCCTGAGTGGGCTGGAAAGCTGGCCTGCACGAGTGGTGGCGCCTATCAAAGTAAAGCGTGGCAGTGGCATGTGGATAGACTCCGCCGCAGGGCCTTTTCCGATGATAATATCAAGGGCATAGTCTTCCATTGCCGGATATAAAATCTCTTCAATCTGCCGAGACAGGCGATGGATTTCGTCCACAAAGAGTACATCGCCTTCCTGCAAGTGTGTAAGCAGCGCCGCTAGATCCCCTTGCTTTTCAATGGCAGGCCCGGACGTCACCCTGAAATTCACGCCCATTTCCTGCGCTACAATAGCCGCAAGAGTGGTTTTGCCAAGGCCAGGCGGGCCATACAGCAATAAGTGATCCAAAGACTCATTACGCATTTTTGCCGCTTGCAGATATACTTTCAAGTTTTGTTTTGCCTTTTCTTGACCGATATACTCTGACAAAACTTGTGGACGCAATGAATTTTGCCCATCAAAATCTTCAAAATCTTTTTTTGGCGAAACCAGACGCTCGCTATATTCTTCTGTGGGATTTATGGCCATATATGCCCTCCTAAACCCAGTTTACCGATGTTTTATGTACATATTGTGTATTATATACATCCGTGCTAATTTTTCGTGCCCATACTTTTCAGTGCCAGCCTGATAATCTCTTGTACCGGCAAATCTTCCTGCACCGTGGCCACTGCCTTTGCGGCCTCGCTTTGTGTGTATCCCAAGCTTGCAAGCGCTGCAACGGCCTGCATGCGTGGGCCAGACAACGCATCGCCTGCAACCTGAACACCTTGCGCCGGTGAAAGTCCTATCGACGTAAAGTCTTTTGCCACTTTGTCTTTCATCTCCAGCACTAGCCGCTTTGCAAGTTTTGGACCCACTCCACTTACAACAGTGAACGCCTTGTGGTCTTCCGCACCTGCCGCAAGTATAATGTCTTCCACACGCATTGCCGAAAGCACTGCTATACCTACCTTTGCGCCCACGCCTGAAACAGCTATAAGTTTTGTGAACATCGTGCGCTCTTCGGTACTTGAAAAGCCATACAGTGCCACATCATTTTCACTGACAGCCATGTATGTAAACACTCTGCCTTCTGCACCCACTGCCGGTAGCGCCGCCACCGTGGGTACGCTAAGGTACACAAAATATCCCACACCACCACATTCTATCACTGCGGAGTTTGATGTTTTTTCCAGCACTGTGCCTTTCAACGAATATATCATACTTTCTCCCTATTTTGGCATAATAAAATATATATTTCACTCTTATTCATAGCCCATGGCCTGTCTTTTAGTTTTGCCTCGTCCAAACAGCAAACTGCCTGCAGAACGTGCATGGCATATGCCTATGGCCAAAGCATCGGCGGCGTCGTCCGGTTTTGGAACACAGCTTAGTTTCAGCTGGCGACGAACCATTTCTTGCACCTGCTTTTTGGTGGCTTTACCATATCCGCAAATACTCATTTTCACCTGAAGTGGCGAATATTCATATATCGGCACAGACATTTTCCTTGCCGCCAGTAAAATCACACCTCTGGCCTCGGCCACCGCCACCGCCGTTTTTTGATTTGAATTAAACATCAAGGTCTCCACCGCCATGGCGTCGGGCTTATACTCTGACAAAAGCTGAGATATATCCTCATACACTTCCAAAAGGCGGTCTTCAAACCTTGTATGTGAAGGAGTGGTAACGGCCCCAAACGTCACAGGTTCTATTCTGCCGGGAACAGAATCTACCACGCCGTATCCGCAAATGGCATATCCCGGATCAATGCCCAGCACCGTCATTTTCAGCCGCCTCCTTTTTTCTTCATCAAATAATTATACCATAATGACGGCACGCCTACAATAAAGCCGACCTCTTTTACCCCTTTGTTTTTCAGGATAAAAAAAGTCGGTTTTCACTTCACATATATTCACCTAAAAACACGATTGAAATATGAATCTTCGCTAAACGACGCGAATGAATACAGTAGTAAAATATCGTCAAAGCTTCCCTGCGCTATCACCTCGTGTATGTTTTGTGTCCACATACGTGGGTCCACTACATGCACCTGCGCGTAGTTACTTACAAGATACGGCACAAAACTATTTGCATAGCTGTCTTTCAGCACTAATACCGAGCC
>CAYIZZ010000132.1:0-5054 GCA_964367945.1 uncultured Oscillospiraceae bacterium
AGATTTATGTGGAAGATGAAATGACAAGATCTGCACCCGGTGGCACAGGTACCATCAAATGTGGCGGCAACTATGCTGCTAGCCTGATGGGTCAAGAAAAAGCACATAAGCTAGGCTACAGCCAGGCGCTATGGCTTGATAGTGTGCACATGAAATATATCGAAGAAGTGGGCGCTATGAATGTGTTTTTCAAAATCAACGGCGAGATTTGGACTGCACCTACTGCCACTGTTTTGCCGGGTATCACTCGCATGAGCTGCATTCAGTTGCTACGTGATTGGGGCTATACTGTGCGTGAAGAACCATTGTCTATTGATGCACTGATTGATAGCGCATCAAACGGCACTCTTGAAGAAATTTTCGGCACCGGTACTGCTGCTGTTATTTCCAGTGTGGGTGAGCTGCGCTATAAAGACAATATAATCACTGTGTCTGATGGCGCCATCGGCAACGTGACTAAACGTCTTTATGACACTTTAACTGGAATCCAGTGGGGAACACTTTCCGATACATATGGTTGGATAGAGCCTGTACTGTAAAATATTTAAAAACTATATATTAAAGTAATGCGACGCCCATGAAAATATGGGCGTCGCATTACTATTTAAGGAAGGGATGAGGTTTAGCATTCGGCACAGAACTGCTTATTACCTCAGGAGGAAATGATAGTCAGCGCATTGGGGGGTACGCTACGCATTAACAGCGTGCTCTTGACTATGTACATACTATACCCTTTTCATTATGCGAATTTTGTAAAAGTTTTGTTTTGTATAATCATTTTGAAATTATACAGTATCATATAAATAAAAAAGTTTTTTATAACGACTCAGCATTATAAAAAACTTTTTTATTATATTTAAATTTTAATCGTATTTAATTATAGTGCCATTGTGTATATCTTAGCAACATCTTCGGTATTAAGCTGTTTAAGATCACCCACTAAACGAGTTTCGCCGCGGCTAACGCCTTGAGCCATGGCAGCAACATCTTCTTCTGTGAGATTAATGCCTGCTTCTGAAATCTTTGTAGGCATCTCAATGGCCCAGAAAAATTCTTCCATCTCCTCTATGCCTGCCAAGGCCAGTTCTTCCACACTAAGGTTACCATCATCAGGCACTTCCATTACATTCACAGCAAACTGCGCAAATCGCTCGGGGTTATCCTTATAAACATATCGTGCCCAGCTAGCCCATAGTGCTGTTAAAGCTGCGCCGTGTGTCAGGTCATACTTGCCAGACAGCTCGTGACCAAGTTGATGCACTGCCCAATCACCACGTGGACCGCCAAGGGCCATGAGGCCATTGTGCGAGAGGCTGGATGCCCACATTATATTAGCACGTGCATTATAATCTTCTGGATTGCGGCACAATATTTTCCCGTTTTCCATCACGTCACGAATCAAGCCTTCTGCAAGGGCATCGGTAATGGTCATTGTTGGGTTTTCAGAAACAAAATATCTTTCCATGGTATGCATCATGGTATCTGCCACACCTGCCGCTGTATGGTATGCAGGCAAAGTGGTGGTAAGCTCGGGGTTCATCACTGAAAAACGCGGGATGATAACACTTGTTCCGATGGAGCGTTTTTCCAATGTTTCATCATTTGTCACCACGCTGGAGTTACTCATTTCACTGCCGGCCGCGGCAATGGTGGGTACACATCCAACAGGTAGGCATTTTTCCGGCACACGCAAAGCTTGATAATAGTCCCAAACATCGCCTTCACCGGCCACACCACACCCAATAGCTTTGGCAGAGTCGATTACACTACCGCCACCTACCGGCAAAAGATAATCCACACCTTCTTTTTCACAAAGCTCGATGCCTTCTCTTATAAGTGATAAGCGTGGGTTTGGTTTTACTCCACCAAGTGTTACATAAGGTATGCTTGCTTCTTCTAGCGATGCATACACTCTATCCAAAAGACCACTTTCTTTAGCGCTGTTTCCGCCAAAATGTACCAGCACTTTTGTGGCTCCATCTTCCTTACAAAGTCTTCCTACTTGGTTTTCTACACCTCTACCAAATACAACTTTTGTCGGGACATGATACTCAAAATCTTTCAACCGATATTACCCCTCTCTACATAAAATTCTAATCTAATTGTATCATACTTTATTTGTAAATACTATGCTGTTGTTAACTAAAAAAACGTCGCAAGCTTTATAAGGCTTACGACGTTTTAATTATGCTAGTTTTTCTGCAATGGCTGTAGCCATTTCTTTGCATCCTATGGCATTTTCGCCATCTTTTGCCAAGTCTTTTGTGCGAAGGCCATCTTGCAACACTGCTTGCACGGCAGCTTCCACAGCATCCGCTTCTTTAGACATCTCAAGCGAATAACGTAGCATCATGGCTAATGATAAAATAGTTCCCACAGGATTTGCTTTGTTTGTTCCGGCA
Source organism: uncultured Oscillospiraceae bacterium (assembly GCA_964367945.1). GTDB lineage: Bacteria > Bacillota > Clostridia > Oscillospirales > Ruminococcaceae > JAAYCI01. The sequence continues at coordinate 2,403 of CAYIZZ010000132.1, forward strand.
ATATCCGGTGCACTTCCATGAATTGGCTCATAAAGACCGGGACCTTTTGCTGCAAGGCTAGCCGATGGCATTGTTCCGATAGAGCCTGTTATCATGCTGGCCTCGTCTGACAAAATATCACCAAACATGTTTTCTGTCACCATTACATCAAACGCCGATGGATCACGGATTATCTGCATGGCGGCATTGTCTACCAACATATTTTCAAACTCTACATCAGAATATTCTTTTGCCACTTCTTCGGCCACCGAACGCCACAACCGGCTGGTGTCCAGCACATTTGCTTTGTCTACACTTGTCACTTTTTTGCGGCGCAATCGTGCTGTTTGAAAAGCTGTGTGCATAATCTGCCGAATAGCATCCTCATCATATTCCATTACATCTGTGGCATATCGCTTTCCGTCTTTTTCCACTGTTTTATGTTCGCCAAAATAAACGCCACCAATAAGCTCACGCACCACCACAAAATCAATACCGTTTTTAGCAATGCTATCTTTTAGCGGACACGCATCTGCCAAAGCAGGAAGCAAGCACACAGGACGTAAATTTGCAAACAAGCCCAGTGTTTTACGCAAACCTAAAAGGCCTTTTTCGGGACGCTTGTCTCCGGGTAGGCTTTCCCATTTTGGGCCGCCTACTGCACCCATCAATATCGCATCCGAGGCCATGCATACGTCCAGTGTTTCTTTCGGCAGTGGTTCGCCCACAGCATCAATAGCAGCGCCACCCATCAGTACTTCCTTTGTGTGAAAGGTGTGTCCGAATTTTTTTGCAACAACGTCCAGTACAGCCAAAGCACCTTCTACTATTTCAGGGCCTATTCCATCGCCACGGATAACCGCAATGTTTTTTTCCATTTTAATGATTCTCCTTTTCTATATGCTGCATACTACAAAATGTATAAATAATACGTTTTATACATATAAGACCGAGATACCCTTTAAAAAGGATATCTCAGCTGTGAGATTTATTTTTGTGTTTTGTTGTTATATGCGCTTACCAACGCGCTTACTGATGCATCAATGATATCAGTGTGCAGGCCTACACCCCATGATATTGTTCCATCTTCCCACTGCATTCCCACATAACTCATGGCTTTACTTTTACTACCACTTTCCAGTGCATGCTCGTTATATGTAAATATAGTGAATTGCTCACCGGTTGCATTGCGTAAAGCATCTGTGACAGCGTCAAGACGTCCGTTTCCTCTGCCTACTACATCTTTTTCAGTGCGAGTGCCGTTTTCTTTTACCACAGTGATGTGGGCACGGATACCTTCTTTTTGAACAAAATGCACCTCTACCACATCCAGCGGTTTTGCTACATTGATATATTGCTCTTCAAAGATACTCTTCATTTGTGAAGGCGAAATTTCCTCGTGGCGCTTATCGGATATTCCTTTTACTAAATATCCAAAAGCTTCACGCATTTTTGCAGGTAGGTTATATCCATAGTTTTTCTCCAGAATATATCCTATGCCACCTTTGCCGCTTTGGCTGTTGATACGGATAACGTCGGTTTCGTATTGTCTGCCAACATCTGTGGGATCGATCGGCAAGTATGGAATGTTCCATGTTTGCAGGCCATGTTCTTTGTGCCATTCTGTGCCTTTTGCAATGGCATCTTGATGGCTACCGGAAAACGCCGCAAACACCAGCGCGCCTGCATATGGGGTTCTTTCGTGCACTTGCATATTAGTAGCTTGCTCGTATGCTTCGACCACTTTTGGCATATTGCTAAAGTCTAGCATTGGGTCTACACCATGGCTAAACAAGTTCATCGCAAGTGTCACAAGATCCACGTTACCTGTGCGCTCGCCATTGCCAAACAATGTGCCTTCCACCCTTTGTGCTCCTGCCAACTGGGCAAGTTCTGCGTCAGCCACGCCACAACCACGATCATTATGTGGATGTGTGGAAATGATAACGTGCTCGCGATATTTTAGGTTGTCGTTCATGTACTCCACTTGATTTGCATACACATGTGGAAGTGACATTTCTACAGTGTCGGGAATGTTTATAATCACAGGGTTTTCTGCTGTAGGTACCAGCACATCAAGCACGGCATTGCACACTTCCAGTGAATACTCAGGCTCTGTTCCGGTAAAGCTCTCAGGGCTATATTCAAACCTTAAGTTTCCGCCTTTATACTCTGCGGCAAGCTCTTTTACCAGTTTTGCACCGTCTACTGCAATCTGCTTGATTTCTTCCTTGCTTTTTTTGAACACTTGCTCGCGCTGGGCATAGCTGGTGCTGTTGTAAAAATGTACTATGGCATTTTTCGCACCACTTATGGCTTCAAATGTTCTGCGTATGATATGATCTCTACACTGTGTTAACACCTGCAATGTTACATCGTCCGGAATAAGATTGTCTTCGATCAAACGACGGCAAAGCTCAAACTCTGTGTCGCTGGCAGCAGGGAAGCCAACCTCGATTTCTTTAAAGCCCAATTCCACTAAAAAAGTGAAAAATTTCAGCTTTGTTTCTAAGTCCATCGGAACTACCAAACTTTGGTTTCCGTCACGTAAATCCACACTGCACCAAATAGGCGCTTTTTCAATATGATCTTTTTTCACCCAGCGTGGGTCTTTTACCGGTGCAGGGAAATATCCCGGGGCATAACGCTCATAATTTTTCATTTTGTTCTCCT
>CAYIZZ010000133.1:0-4981 GCA_964367945.1 uncultured Oscillospiraceae bacterium
CGAATGTTCGATACTTCTCCTACCTCGTCAACCGCTGGGCGGTTCTGGCGCTTTTATGTAGCTTTCGTCTTATTTTAGGTACTCTCTCACCCACTTTCAAAAGTTATATATCCTCCTCTACCCTCCTTAAAATAAATATAGACGGCGCACACAAATATCATGAATATTGTGCAACACCATCTATTCTTATACCATATATATGCAACCTATGTCAATTAAGCGCATCTTAGATAGCAACAAAATTTCTTTTTACAGTATTATTTTTTACTGAAGAATTTATGCGCATACTCGGCTGAAATCTTAGCATTTTTAGCAAAAAGATCTGCGCCGATATCATTCACATATTCTTCTGTAAGCACTGCACCGCCCAGCATAATGCTACAGTTTGGTGCTTGTACTTTCAAAAGTTCGACAGTTTTTTCCATGGCCGGCAGTGTGGTTGTCATCAGTGCAGAAAGTCCTACCATTTTTGCATCATGCTTTTGTACCGCTTGTAAAACCTCTTGTGGCGCAACATCTCGGCCTAGATCTATCACCGATATGCCATAGCTTTCCATCACTGTTTTGGCTATGTTTTTACCTATGTCGTGTACGTCACCTTGCACTGTCGCCACCACTACCGGACCGCCTGTGGCAGGTGCTGTGCCCATTTTATCGCGTAGTATGGAAAACGCCGCCTGCGCTGCTGTGGCCGAGGCAAGAAGTCCCGGTAAAAATACACGTTTTTCTTCAAATCCCTTGCCCACTTCTTCAAGTGCAGGTATCATCCACCTCTCCACAATAGCAAGTGGCTCTAATTTATCTTCTTCCAAAATCCGCTTTGCTTCTTTTTGTGCTACGCTCTTAAGACCTTGCTCTATAGCTTGCGAAAGGCTAATTTGCGACGGCGCGATTTGAGTGCTTTTTGCAAGGTTTTTGCCTTCACACCTCTCCACATACGCTTTTTGTGCGCTTTCACCCTCTAAAAGCGCCGAATATGCCGATACTGTATCCATCATTGCCACATCGCCCGGATTTAAAATCGGTAAATCAAGACCCGACTGCAACGCCATAGCTAAAAACGTACGATTTAAAAGTTCTCTGTTCGGCAAGCCAAAACTTATATTGCTGACACCCAACACGGTTTTCAGGCCCAGCTGGTTTTTCACTTCACTTATGGCATTTAGCACAACCTCGGCGGCGCTCTGGTCTGCACCTGCCGATAAACACAGGCAGTCTATCCAAACATCTTCTTTTGGTATGCCTTCCTTTAAAGCACGCTGTAAGATAGTATTTGCTATTTTCACGCGTTTTTCTGCTGTTTTTGCGATGCCTTCTTCGTCAAGACACAGACCCACCACCGCTGCACCGTATTTTTTACACAGTGGTAGTATCGCCTTCATTTTTTCCTCTTCACCACTGGTGGAGTTTACTGCCGCTTTGCCACAATATACGCGCAATGCCGCCGCAAGCGCTTTAGGGTTTGACGAGTCCAGCTGTAGTGGCAAGCCACTCACCGCTTGCACTGCCTTTACCGCCAGCGGCAAATACACCTCTTCATCCACTCCCACAGCGCCCACATTCACATCTAAAATTTTAGCACCGGCCTTTTCTTGTTCCGCCGCCAGTGTCTGCACGTAGCTTAAATCACCCTGTCTCAGTGCTTCTTGCAGTCGTTTTTTTCCTGTAGGGTTTATCCGCTCGCCAATAGACACCACACCGTTTATGTCCACTACCTCAGTGACACCACAAACACGCGCAGGTATTTTTACGCACCGCTTTACCGGCACTTTACCCAAAAAGGTATTTGATAGCATTTTAATGGTATCCGGTGTTGTTCCGCAACATCCGCCAATCAGCGACACGCCCATTTCCACACATTCTTGCATTTGTTGTGTAAACTCTTCATCTGACAAATCGTATGTACCTAAAACCGGATGTGGCAAGCCTGCATTAGGCACAGCAAACACCGGCAGAGCAGTGGCATTACACAAGCGCTGTAGCAGCGGCATCACTTCAACCGGGCCGAGCGAGCAGTTTATACCAAGCGCAGATACACCAAGCGAGCCTATACACGAGGCAAAGCCTTCCACCGAAACGCCTGCAAACGTGCGCCCGTCCTGCTCAAAGCTCATTGATACCATCACCGGCAAATCTGTATTTTCTACAGCCGCCAATACTGCCGCTTTTGTTTCCAGCAAATCCGTCATTGTTTCAATCACTATAAGATCGGCACCTGCTGTTTTTCCTGCGTTCACCACCTCGGAAAACGCATTGTACCCATCTTCAAAACTTAAAGTACCATTGGGTTCCATCATCTCACCCAAAGGCCCTATGTCAAGCGCAACCATCGCCTTTGTACCGGCGGCTTTTTTTGCGCAATCAATGCCTGCTGTTATCACTTCTTTTGGTGTATACCCACTGCCTTGTAATTTTTTAACATTAGCACCAAATGTGTTTGCATAAATAATCTCAGAGCCTGCGTTTACATATGCCAAGTGAATTTTCACCACTTCTTCAGCATGAGTTATATTCAAAGTTTCAGGATGTTTTCCTGTTTCAACGCCTGCCTTTTGCAGTAGCGTACCCATGGCACCATCTAATATGGTAAGCCTCTGTTCATTAAAGTATCTTTCCACAAAGTACTCCTTCCTTGCGTCTTTGGCATCTTTCTTTCATGCTACAATCATCACACGCGGCTAAATATCCCTTTTTATCGGTTTTAGAGATACCCATCACCGCCGTGATACTTTTAGCCGGTATCAGCATGCCGTCTTTTGTCTGGCCAATGCCTATTTGTTTTTCGGCCGATATCAGCCATAATATGTCATTTTGTACCGATAAAGGAAAATCCCCATACCCCGGCGAAAATCGTCCTGTCAAAAAAAGCGCCTCTTTTTGCAAATCTTGCCTAATGCCTTCCTCGATGAAATCAGCATATTGATCTATTAGCACCGAGGCCGCCGCATCTATCAGCACTGCCCTTGCCATGTCCAATGCCTGAACACTACGCACAAGCATGTCTGTTTGCTTTCCAAGGCTTACTCCCATCAGTATACATTCGCCACATCCGGCAAGGTGTTTTTGGATGGCAGAAAAGCTCAGCGATAGGCCTTTCATAGCGGCTTCGCCTTTTTCATTTTCATGAAGAGAAAACCGCGCATAGTTAAAGCGTACTCGCACAGACTCTTCCAGCAACACTATAGCTTTTTTTATATTTGCAACATCCGGCTCGCTAGGCGTCACGTTGCCAAAACCCAAATGTCTATATACTTCTTTTTCATCTACATGCAACTTTACCGTGATTTCCATACTTCCTCTTTTTTCATTAAAACATACGCTTTAAAGCAAGTCTTTTATATTGTCATATATATCTTTTACTACGCCGGGTTTATTCATGGCGTAAAGATGTATACCACTCACGTTGTTTTCAATCAGATCACGTATTTGAAGCACTGTATACTCTATACCGGCTTTATAAAACGACTTTGAATCATTATTATAAAGGCTTACCCATTTCGACAACGATGCCGGTACACTGGCAGAAGACAACGAAATCATACGCTCCAGCTGGCCCGGCTGTGTCAGTGGCATAATTCCTGCTTCTATCGGACAATGCATTCCTTTATTTTTTGTATTCTCTAGAAAAGTATAAAACTTGTCATTATCAAAAAACAGCTGAGACACAAAGTGCCCTACACCGGCTTCCTTCTTTTGTTTTAGATACTCTATATCTTTTTCAACACTTTCACTTTCGGGATGAGCCTCGGGATAGCATGCACCTACTATATAAAACCCACCAAAGTCTGCTATTTCCCGCACTAAATCCACCGCATGGTGATAGTCCCCGGACGAAGCCGCGTCATCCCCACGCAAAGCTAATATGTTTTTTATTCCGCCATCTTTCAGCTCTTGCAGTCTTTGTTTTATCTCATCTTTACTTTGTGTAGCACAAGTGAGATGCGCCAAAGCAGGCTTATTCTGCGTTTCTTGAATATACGTTGCAATTTTCGCTGTATATTCTTTTGCTCCGTCACCACCTGCGCTATATGTCACGCTGATATAGTCTGCCGCAACCTCGCCCATTTCACCTATCATGCCATACACCGATTCTACCTTGCTATGACGTTTTGGTGGAAAAATCTCCAGCGCAAACGGACACTTTTTATTTACTAATAAGGAAGATATTTCCATATGCTCCTCCTTGCATATATTTTTGTTGTTTATATTATACCCTTTTACTATGTTTTTTTGCAAATATACAGTTTATTTTAAGACTTGTTTGTCCCACACTTGAAATCATATCTAAAAACATGATAAAATAACTTAGCATAAAAATACTGTGTGCTTAGCCACATGGTAAATTTACAGTATATTTAGTGGAGGGTTTATTTTTGGATATTTTATCTGTCGGCTTTATAGTATATGATATTTTGGTAAAACCTATCACCCCACGTGTGCTTGAGGTGGACTCTACCCATGTAGATCTAGACACAGCACCCGGTGGTGACGGATGTAATGTAACGGTAAACGCAGCCTCTCTTGGCATGAAAACCGGGCTTGTGTCAGCTGTTGGTGCAGACGCAAACGGCGATTTCATGAAAAGCTTTTTTGCAAAATACGGTGTTGACTGTTCAGGTATTCGCACCGTGCCCGACTACAACACCGCTACCAACATCGCACTGACCGAACCTTCAGGCGAGCGCCACTTTTTAATGAGTAATGATATCTTCAGTCAAATCAAACCCGAGCAAATCACTCCCGAAATGCTTGAAAACACTAAAATCATTAGCTTAAACAGCTATTACAGAATGAGCTGTATCGACGGTCAGGGCATTGTCCCAATATTTGAAAAAGCACGCAAAAACGGCACATTGACCGCTGTAGACACTGTGTTTAACCACACGGGCGACTGGTGGGCTAAAATTGAGCCTGTCTTGCAACATACCGATATTTTTGCGCCTAGCTACAACGAAGCTATTCACATCACCGGCGAAAAAGA
>CAYIZZ010000134.1:0-1676 GCA_964367945.1 uncultured Oscillospiraceae bacterium
ACTGAGGCTTTTATTCTTTGCACCTGTTATGCCGAGTGGACACTGCTTTTTGCTCCTCCGGAATATTTCATGCTTGGCCTGTTCGGCATCTCTGTTATTGCCGGCATGAATGAAGGCAATTTGCTCATGAGCTTGGCTGCGGGCATGATTGGTATTTTTGTATCTTTCATCGGCATGGACGCACTAAGCGGCTCGATGCGCTTTACTTTTGGCAGCTTGAATCTTTTCTCGGGCATCAACATGACCGCTGTTGTGCTTGGTATGTTTGCGCTGGTTCGCATTTTCAAAGGCTTTGAGGCTGGACAAGCGCGTGAGGGAGAAAAGGTGACACTGAGTAAAAGCAAGCTCAGTAAAAAAGAGCTTGGCCAGTGTGTAGGTCCTATGGCGCGTGGTTCTATCATCGGCTCCATCATCGGTATTATCCCGGCTGCCGGCACCGACATCGCTGCATATATCGCCTATAACACCGAGAAAAACTTTGGCAAGCGCAAGCATCTATTGGGAACCGGCATCCCGGAGGGCATCGCTGCTCCGGAATCTGCCAACAATGCCGTTACTGCATCCTCCCTTATTCCTCTTTTGACGCTGGGTATCCCGGGAAGCGGTGGCGCAGCAACTTTGCTGGGCGCATTCATGATGCAAGGCCTTGCCCCCGGACCGTACCTCTTTGAGAATAACGCAACTGTAATGTATGCCATTATGATTGGATTTTTGATCACCAACGTATTTATGTTTTTTATTGTTAAGGCCACCATGGGTCTGTTTGTCCAAGTGACACGTGTGCCCGAATGTGCCCTGATTTCCACACTGTTTACTATTTGTCTTGTTGGTGCATTTTGCGGCGGTGGTTCAGCTTTCGATGTGAGCGTGGCCGTTATCGTGGGCATTGGCTCGTATATAATGTCGCAACTGAACATCCCTGTCACACCCTTCATTTTAGGCTTCGTGCTTGGCCCAACCATCGAAGAAAACTTCCGTCAGTCGCTGGTTATGTCTGATGGCAACCTTTCGATCTTCGTCACTCGCCCCATCTGCATTGCCTTTATCGTGCTTACCGTTGTGTTGCTTTTCGGTGCAAAGGTGATGAACCGTTCAATGGCAGCGGCAAAGAAATCTTAATTGCACTACTTAAAAGGAGTCCTTTTGTATGTCAAACCTCAAAAAGCCCAATATTTTATTCATTCTGAGCGATGACCAAGGCTATTGGAGCTTAGGCGCTTATGGCAATCCTGAAATCAAAAGTCCCGTACTGGACAAGTTGGCCGAAGATGGTGCTTGTTTTGAGAATTTCTACTGCACAAGTCCTGTTTGCTCGCCTGCAAGAGCTTCCATCTTAACAGGGCTCATGCCTTCCGCACACGGTGTGTTGGACTGGCTGGGTGGCGGCGCAGTGGATAAGAGCGCTTATGCTGATATCCAACTTCCTCGCCGGCAAATTTTAGAAAATCTGGACAGCTCCATTGCTCCCGAAGATATCGATCCAAATGCACAAACGCTTCCATTTTCCTTGACGAGAAACTACCATCGTTTCATGGCGCATGAAAACAAACCTTTGCAGTTTTTGCAAGCGCCCACTTACACAGAGCGCCTTGCGCAGGCAGGGTATCGCTGTGGTATTTCCGGCAAATGGCATCTGGGCGCAGGTAATATTCCGCAGGCCGGATTTGATTTTTGGT
>CAYIZZ010000134.1:1754-4975 GCA_964367945.1 uncultured Oscillospiraceae bacterium
ATGAATATGTCACGGATTTGATCACCGATGAGGCTATCCGATTCTTGGACGAGCCTCGTGACGAGAAACCTTTCTACCTCAGCGTTCATTACACTGCGCCTCATGACCCTTGGCGTAAAATTGATCAACCTGCAGATATCTGGGCCATGTACGATGACTGCGAGTTTGCCCATTTGCCACGTGAAGAGATGCACAAGAACCAAGTGAAAAAACGTCCCATACCACAAGATGATGCCAAATACCGTGAGATGGCGCAGGCCTATTACACCTGTGTGAGCGCAATGGACCAAAATATTGGCCGCCTTATATCTCATTTAGAGTCTCAAGGCGAGCTGGATAATACCATTATCATTTTCACAGCAGACAACGGCATGAACTTTGGACATCATGGCATTTGGGGCAAAGGCAATGGAACTTATCCACAAAACTTATACGAAACTGCGGCAAAAATCCCGTATATCATGTGGAATCCAAATTATATAAAGCCAAATACTCGTGTGCAAACACCATTGAGTCATTATGATATTTTCCAAACGCTACTGGAAATGACTGATATTAAAAGCGATGAGGAAAAAAGACCCGGTAAGAGCTTTTACTCGCTGCTGCAAGGCAACGAGGACGATGCCCAAGACCGCCATGTGGTGGTTTGCGACGAATATGGCCCGGTGCGCATGATTCGCAAAGGTGATTGGAAGCTGATTTACTGTTATTTAGACAACAGTGGTGAGTTATACAACCTGAAAGACGATCCTGATGAACAGTGTGATCTATACAGCGTTCCTGAACAAGCTCAGCGTGTGGCAGAACTGAAAGCGGCCATGGAGCAATGGTTTGCAAGCTACACCAGCCCTGAGTTTGACGCCATACAGTTCCCTGTCAATGGTGAAGGACAAATGCATTTTGCACCCGCTTGGCATCAAGGCGAAACGGTGTTTGTTGAGACAAACGGTACTGTCATTCAAAAGGCATAAATCGAGGTATATTCTATGAAAACAAAAAAACCAAATCTGCTTCTCATCGTCAACGACCACCAAGCCTATTACGGCCATGGTATGCAAGGCGGCGTGAAGCCTCTGCGCCCACACTTTGATGCGTTGGCAACTAGTGGTGCGCACTTTGAACAAAGCTATAGCGTCAGCCCCATGTGTGGCCCGGCACGACGCACTTTCCTGACCGGATTGTATCCGCATACAACCGGCCAGCACCATAACGACACCAATCCTCCATACAGAGATGATGTCTACCTTGACAATCTGCACCATGGTGGATATCGCAACTTCTATTATGGAAAATGGCATGCCGGACCGGGCTGTGCTTATGATCACTACTGTAAAGGTTTCACCCAAGGTGGCGGTTATGGAAATCCCTACAACACGCCGGACTACGAGCGCTACTGTGAAGAGCGTGGTCTGCCCAGAGCCACACATCGCATAAAACAACACTTCCGTCATGACGGACACGGCAGTTATCGCAGTTTCAACAATATGGTGCCGGATGCACTGTATCAGTGCGAGGAATTTTTCAGCGGCGAGCACGCTAGCCTTTTGCCCTACGTGTGGACTTCTGGGGTCCACACCAGCCTTTCTTCCCAACACAGGAATACTTGGATCTATATGATAAGACACAAATTCAGCCATACCCAAGCTTGTATGACGACCTAGAAGACAAGCCTCATGTGCTGAAAATGGAGTCCTCACACCCAATGGGTAATAACGGCGAGGTGGTTTATCCTACTCCGATTTCGCCGGAAGGTTGGCAAGATATCTTACACCACTGCTACGCACATGGTAGCTTGGTGGATGCCGCAGGCGGACGTGTTATTGAAAAGCTCAAGGAATTGGGCCTAGACGAGAATACTTTGATTATGTGGACAACAGACCATGGTGATGCTATTGCCTGCCACGGTGGACACTTCGACAAAGACTCTCATCTGGCAATGGAAGTTATCAAAACACCCATGGCCGCCGCTTGGAAAGGTAAGATTGAGCCGGGCACAACGTATGATGGATTTGTCAGCACATGTGATGTACCCTGCACTTTGATGGACGCGGCAGAGCTCAGCTTTGGCAACCGTGTGGATGGCACAAGCGTGCTGAAATTCCTCAGCGGCGAAGCACCCAAGCGAGATGCACTTTTGGTAGAAACGCATGGCCACGGTTACGGAACCACCATTGTTGGCCGCGCGATACTGCATGATGGTTGGAAGTATGCCTGCTTTGAAAACGACAAAGATGAGCTATACAATCTCGAAAGTGATCCTTACGAGATGAAAAACTTGGCAGCATTGCCGGAGTATGCGCAGCGCAGAACAGCTATGCGTGAAAAACTTAAAGCAGAGCAAGCTAACACTTTAGATCCTGTTGTCTTGACTGACATCTGCGCAGACTAAGTTGCAAAATAAAACCCTGCCAAGTAAGCTTGGCAGGGAAACTATATTTTTTTGCACAGCAAAACCCTATTGCGAAGATTTTTCGAGTTTCAAATCTGCCAACAATAGGCTCATACGATGATCGATGGAAACTTTTCCGCGTTGGATCTGAATTAGGCCATTATCGCGAAAACACTTTAATACTCGATTAATTGTGCGAACACTCATTGCCGTGAGGTCAGCCATGTCTTGTCTGTTATCCTCGATTTTGACAAGGCCGGTATAGGTGGGCGGATAATTTTTTCGATAGAAATGGTAGGCCTGTAGCAAGTAGGTCAAAAGGGTTAAATCAGACTCGTAGTTGACACATTCTTTCGACATAGCAATACTGCGGTGTAAACGGCGAAGAATGTTCATCACAACATAGACTATGAATTGTTGGTGGACGCCGAAGCAGGCTTTCACAACAGTGTTTGGGATGGCTATAACATGCACTTTTGTGTACGCAATTAAGTTTGTTTCACGCGCATGGTTGTCCGAGAACAGCTCTGTTAAGCCGAAGGCATCAAAGGCCGACAACTTGTAGAGTAAGGTGCGCTGGCCGGCATCAAACGAATTGTCTGAACCACAGACACCGTCAACTACTATAAAGAGGTTTTTGTCGTGCGTGCCTTTTTTGATGATGAATTCCTGCGGCTCATATGTCTTGAGCTGAAGTAGTGACAACATATCCACAGAAAACTCGGAAAAAAGCTCACGCAACTCCGGATGCTTTTGCATAACATCGGTTATTTGCACCGAAAATCACCTCCATGCTTTTGTAGTGTATACACTCGTATTATGAATGTGGATG
>CAYIZZ010000135.1:0-4924 GCA_964367945.1 uncultured Oscillospiraceae bacterium
ATCATTATTTTGGCTATTAACGGCACATCTACCTTGATCGCCAAAAAACTTATGCATAGTAATGAAGGCACTTAGATAGCATTGACACTATCTAGCAGAAGGGAAATATTGTTTATGAAATTTGAAATCGAGAACGCCAACTTATTTTACGGTGATTTTCAGGCACTTAAAAATATCAACTTGCAAATTCCTGAAAAGGAAATCACCGCTTTTATTGGGCCTTCAGGCTGTGGCAAAACCACATTACTGAAAAGCCTGAACCGTATGAACGACTTAGTGCAGGGATGTAAAATCACCGGTAGTTTCACTATAGACGGCGAAGATATTTACGGACAAATGGACCCCAACGCTCTGCGTAAAAAAACCGGCATGGTGTTTCAAAAACCAAATCCTTTTCCCATGAGCATCTATGACAATGTGGCTTACGGCCCACGCACTCATGGTGTTCGCTCTAAAGCTTTGCTTGATGAAATTGTGGAAAAAGCTTTGCGAGATGCCGCTATCTGGGACGAGGTGAAGGATCGCCTGAAAAAGAATGCACTTGGTATGAGTGGTGGCCAGCAACAACGTCTTTGCATCGCCAGAGCGCTTGCTGTAGCGCCTGAAGTTTTGCTTATGGACGAGCCCACCAGTGCCCTTGATCCAATTTCTACCTCACGCATTGAAGAGCTTACATTAGAGCTGAAAAAAGATTATACTATAGTTATAGTTACTCATAACATGCAACAAGCTGCACGTATTTCCGATAACACTGCGTTTTTCCTTATGGGCGAAGTAGTCGAATATGGTAAAACCGAGGCAATTTTCTCTATGCCTACCGATAAACGTACAGAAGCATATATTACAGGGAGGTTCGGTTAATAATGCCAAGAAGTAGATTTGATGCACAACTAAACCAGCTGAACGTGGAACTGATTAAGCTAGGTGGGCTTTGTGAAGAAGCCATCCAGTACGCCTTAAAGGCACTACTTGAAAACGATGATAACGCTGCGGATATCACAAGAGAACGTGAAAAATCCATTGATAAAAAGGAACGTGAAATTGAATCTTTATGCATGCGACTTTTTATGCAACAACAACCAGTGGCCAGAGATCTACGGTATATTTCTTCGGCGCTTAAAATGATATCCGACATGGAGCGTATCGGGGATCAAGCTGCCGATATCGCCGATATTTCAAAATATGTTCATTATGATTCCTCCACATGCGAAGTTCATCTGCGTGATATGGCTGATGCCACCGCTAAAATGGTGACCCAAAGTGTAGACTCTTATGTGAACTCTGATCTTGAACTGGCTCGTCATGTTATTGCTTGTGACGATATCGTAGACGAACTATTTGATAAAATCAAAGCTGAGTTGATTTCTACAATTCAAAACGGTAAAGAAAGCGGCGAGTTTTGTATTGACTTGTTGATGATCACAAAATATCTTGAACGTATCGGAGATCATGCTACCAACATTGCCGAGTGGGTGGAATATTCCATCACGGGTGTACATAAAAACGAAGCCGTGTTGCAATCTCTTGGTGAAATATGAGATAATATTTTATCACGTGATAAAAGTAGCCAAGGAGGTCTTTAATGATTTATTTGGTGGAAGACGATAATAATATACGTGAGCTGGTTGCGTATACACTGAAAAACGCCGGATTTGATGCGCAGGGTTTTGCCGAGCCTGCCTCTTTTTGGCAAGCGTTGGAAGAAAATATACCTCAGCTTATTTTGCTAGACATCATGCTACCTGTTGAAGATGGGCTTAGCATTTTAAAAAAGCTTCGCAAAGATCCTAAAACACATCGTATACCTGTTTTAATGTTAACAGCTATGGGTAGTGAATATGACAAGGTGATGGGGCTTGATAGCGGCGCTGATGATTATTTGGCTAAACCTTTTGGCATGATGGAACTACTTGCCAGAGTGCGCGCTTTATTAAGGCGGACTGACAAAAAAGACGACGATTTCGAGTTCACCATAGGTAGCTTGCAGCTCAGCCGTCTTCGTCACGAAGTATATGTAAATGGTGAATCCATTTCGTTAACATTAAAAGAGTTCGAGCTTCTATGTTGCCTTTTGGAAAATAGAGGTAATGTGATGAACCGTGACCAGCTACTTGATCTTGTTTGGGGATATGGATTTGATGGCGAAAGCCGAACTGTGGATGTGCATATACGTACTTTGCGCCAAAAACTGGGCGAAGGCGGTAACTATATTGAAACCATTCGTGGTATCGGATATAAAATAGGAATGAAATCGTGACAAAACGTATTTTTTACTCTACCTTCATAGTAGTCACTTTTGTGATATTATTAGCTACCGCCCTTTTTTTGGGCGTGTGGCATTCTTTTAATGTCTCAACACTTGAAGATGATCTTCGCCTTGAAGCAAGTGTTATATCTACCCGTGTAGACCAAGAAGGCTTGGCATATTTAAGCAATCCTGACATTCCGGTGCAAAGTCGTATAATTTACATTTCCAGTGACGGCGAGGCAATATTTGATACCCATCCTGAGCAAAGTAGTGATACCGAAAACTATGTTCATCATACCGCCGTACAGCAAGCTATTTCTTTTGGTCGTGGTTTTAGTGTGCAACATAATTTTTCTACTGCTACTGTTTATTATGCTATATCTTTAACCGATACAAACATCCTTTTATTTTCTATGGTGACCGAAAGCATTCCCTCTCTTTTACTTGGTCTTTTTCCTTTCATTTTCATCACCTTTCTTTTTGGGATTGCTTTTTCTTCTTTGTTGGCGCGGAATACCGCAAGCCACATCACCAACTCGCTGAATCAAATAGACTTTGCAGAGCCTAAAACCCTTGTTAAATATGAGGAACTGGCCCCTCTTTCACAACATATCTCAAGCCAAAAAAAGCACTTGCAAAACCGCCTATCTGAACTCAGCCGTAGGCAGCAAGAGTTTGATACTATTATTTCAAACATACAAGAAGGCCTTTTGGTTCTGGACGCACAAGCTAATATCATTTCATATAACCAAGGTGCATTGCATCTCATGGATGTATCTCATTTTAAACTTCACCAAAATGTACTTGAGGTTAATAGAAGCGAGCCGTTCAGAAAATGCCTTGAGTCGGCCTCACAAGGCAAGCATTGCGAAGAAAACGTACAACTTGGCGAGAAAATATGTCAATTGTTTGCAAATCCTGTCTTTCAGTCCGAAGAGATTGTTGGTATTGTGTTGATACTTTTCGATGTGACCGAGCGTGAAAAGCGTGAAGTGTTGCGCAGGGAATTTAGCGCGAACGTATCTCACGAGCTTAAAACACCGCTTACGTCTATTTCAGGGTTTGCGGAAATCATCAAAAATGGAATGGTTCATGAAAACGATATCCAAAAATTTGCCGGCAATATCTACGATGAAGCACAGCGGCTGATGCTACTGGTGCAGGATATCATAAAACTATCGGAGATGGACGAAAATCAAGCATCCTCTCAAATGGAAGAAGTGGATATCTCCCTTGTCATTGACGAGGTGATGACAAGGCTAGCACCGGTGGCTGCAAAGCGTAATGTCACATTGTATAAAGACGCTGTTTCCATCACAGTGCCGGCTATTTTGCAAATTCTAAACGAAATTGTATATAATCTTTGCGATAATGCCATTCGCTATAATGTTGATAATGGCAGTGTTACCATATCTGCTCATGAAGATGATGATGGTGTGGTGCTATCAGTTACCGACACCGGTGTGGGGATTGCTCCTGCTAACCGTGAGCGTATTTTTGAGCGATTTTATCGTGTAGACGAAAGCCGTAACAAAAACACAGCAGGCTCTGGGTTGGGACTTTCCATTGTGAAACATGGTGCTCAGCTTCACAACGCTACCATCAGCATAGATAGTACCTTGAATAAAGGCACGTGCATATCTCTTAAGTTTCCACGTTAAATATAGCTAAATAAAAACAGCAGTGCATTATGCACTGCTGTTTTTATTTTTATCATACCGCTTGTTTTCCATATGCTAGCGCAATAATCCCATAAGCTCTTCATTCACTTGGTATATACGCCTTTGCAATATGCTCACATCGGTCTGGGAAGGATGAACACTGCTCGATACGCTCTTGCTAAACCCATCTTGATTTTTGTGTGCAGTACTGGTTATACTTGCATTTTGTAATACTTCTTGGAAAAGATTTTGGTCTTTTGAGGCTTTTTCTTTTGAGCGTGTTGGCTCACTTTTTCTTTTTGTTGCATTTGTAATGGGTGCAATGTAGATATTCATGATTTAGCACTCCCTTGCTATTAAAATATCATGATGAGTTTTCTTGCACTATTTCTCTTCCCTGTGTTTATTATATCGGCAAGATCTTCAAAAAATTAACCCTCTTGCGCACACAATAAGTTTACAATAAAAAAGTCCGATACCTTTTGGTATCGGACTTTTTTGTAACCTAAATATGATATGCTTATTTTTGATTTTTTCGCTTTGCATCCAGTTCTGCTTTCACCTTGATGGGCAGGCCAAACAAGTTGATAAACCCTTCTGCATCTGCGTGGTTGTATCGATCGCCTGTGGCAAAGCTGGCTACGTCATCATCATACAGGCTGTATGGGCTGGTAACGCCTGCGTTTATGATGTTACCTTTGTACAGTTTTAGCTTTATTGTGCCACTTACTCTTTCTTGAGTGGTGTTTACAAAAGCATCAATTGCTTCACGAAGCGGAGTATACCACTGGCCATTGTATACCAAATCAGCCATTTTTTGTGCTACAGCTTCTTTAAAGTGTGAGGTTTCTTTGTCCAGACAAATACGCTCTAGCACTTCATGTGCATGGTATAAGATGCTTCCGCCCGGTGTTTCATACACGCCACGGCTTTTCATGCCTACCAAGCGATTTTCCACGATGTCTAAAATACCGATACCGTTTTTGCCGCCTAAATCATTCAAAGCTTCAATAAT
>CAYIZZ010000136.1:0-4794 GCA_964367945.1 uncultured Oscillospiraceae bacterium
GATCCACGCAAAAGTGGATTTAATTTAGGATAATAATAAATGTTAAAGAGAATTTTTTTTCCAATATTTTTATGCATACTTTTTTCAGGATGTAGCGTTTTGGAATCTGTTTTGCCTGCAAATAATTCCGAGCCAGCAGAATTATCGGAAACTTCTGTTAGAGAATCATTAGACGTTGGCGTGAGAATACCTTCGGCAGATGGTGTTGATGTTTTAAGTTCGGAATATGTAAATATCGATCATTCAAACAGCTCAAAAGGCTATGTGATGGTTGAATATACTGGCAGCCACACCGGCAAGATAAAATTCCGCATCGAGGATTCTTTGGGGAATATTTACACTTACGATTTGCACGGAAAAGAAGGATATCAGACGTTTCCTTTAACTTCCGGCTCGGGAACATATACACTACAAACGTTTGAGCAATCTTCCGGCACAGAATACTACAGTGTTGATAGTCAAACAATAACGGCGAACATAGTGGATGAATTTTCACCGTTTTTGTACTCGAACCAATATGTAGACTTTGCTACTTCGACACTAGCCATTAAAGAAGCTGAAGAGTTGTATGAGTATACGTCAACAGACATTGAATTTATTGAGAATGTTTTTTTCTATACAATGGACATGATAGAGTATGATTACGACAAGGCGCAACAGGCCGCAACAGGTGAGATTGCCGGATATCTTCCGGTATTGGACGATACGATAACAAGTGGTAAGGGGATATGTTTTGATTATGCCGCAGTGATGACAGCGATGCTGCGCTCGCAAAATATTCCTACAAAGTTAGTGATTGGATATGTGGGTGATGTGTATCACGCATGGATAAGCACATATACAAAAGAAAAAGGTTGGATAGATGCAATAGAGTTTGATGGGGTTGAATGGAAGTTGATGGATCCTACTTTTGCCGACAACAGTGGCGATACAACGTTTGTCGGAACAGGAGAAAACTATGCAGAAAAATATGTCTACTAAAGAACTGTCCTACTCGGAACTTTCGTCTTTGTGCGAGCAGTTGGGTTTGATACTTGGCTCAGGTATTACTGTTGTTGAAGGCTTTTACATCATGTTGGAAGAATCGACGACAGATGATGCAAAAACTTTGTTTGAGAATATCATAAATGAGCTTGAGATTGGCGTGCCGCTATCGGATGCGTTAATCAGCGCGAAAATATTTCCATCTTACATGACTAATATGATAAAAATAGGAGAGGTGTCTGGACGACTTGAAACAGTATTCAAGTCATTGGCACATTACTATGCCAGAGAAGACAGCCTGCGCACAACGATAAAGCATTCGATCATATATCCTATCATAATGGTTGGCATGATGCTTTTGGTGATAATCGTATTACTGGTAAATGTGATGCCGATATTCAGCTCGGTGTTTGAGCAACTGGGTAGCGAGATAACCGGTTTTTCAAAACTACTTTTGGATATAGGCGCAGTCATATCAAATAGCTTTGTGGTATTATTAGTTGTTTTAGGCGTTATCGCTGCAGCTGTGTTATTTAGCATTTTCACAGCTAAAGGCAAAGAATTATCTGCAAAGTTCAAAGAAAACTTTTTTCTTACACGAAATATCGTGGAAAATATTGCAATTGTCAGGTTTGCAGGTGGCTTGTCGCTGATGCTTTCAAGTGGACTTGATATTGATGAGAGCCTGAAAATGGTAAAAGAAATGGTGACTAATAGCACACTGAATAAGAAGATTACATCCCTTCAAAATGCGCTTGATAATGGTGATCCGTTTTCAAAAGCGCTGATAGAAAACAAGATTTTCGTGGGTGTGTATGCACGCATGATTGCCGTGGGCTTTAAAACCGGTCAAGTGGACAGCGTGATGGAAAGTATATCAAAGCGCTATGATGAAGATATAACAAGGCGCCTTGAAAACGTGATTTCAATTATCGAGCCTACCATAGTAGCGGTGCTCTCGATTGTGGTTGGAGCGATTTTGTTGTCAGTAATGTTGCCCTTAATGAACATAATTTCTCAGATGGGGTAAATATTATGAAGTTTTTAAAAGCTAAACGAAGTTATATAGCCACTGTTTTAATATCACTTATGATTTTATTGATTGCATATTGGGGACTAGTGTCGCTTGATGGAACAAACGAGACATTGCAAACACAAACTTTAACGGACGCAATAACACGAAGTTGTACCCATAGCTACGCCACAAATGGTGCATATCCGACATCTATTGACGAGATAGTTGAAACATATGGCATACAGATAGATGAAGATAGGTACATTGTTCATTATGAAGTGTTTGCGCCAAACATACTGCCGGATATAACAGTGATAAGCAGGTAAATTATGAATATTAAACCAAAACAAAAAAAGCATACGCTAGATATGATTTTTGCGTTGTCCTTATTCACGGTTTTTGCTGTTACAGCGTTGTTGCTAGTTTATTCCGGTACACGCGTATATGAAAATATTGCACAGCAAATGGAAAGTGAGTTCACTTCGCGTACGGCGATTTCATATATAAGGAAGCAAATGAACCAAAATAACGTAGCAGACGCAATTTATCTTGGCGAGATAGAAGGCTCAGAAGCACTTGTGATAAAAGAAATATTGCCTGAAGGAGACTTTGTCAGGTATATTTATTACAATGAAGGGTATCTGTGTGAACTGTTTACAAAAGCAGATATTGTCCCTACTAAAGGTGCAGGACAAGAAATGTTGGAAATATCGGGACTTGAAATAGAAAAGCAAGGAAATCTATACGAATTTACTGTTTTTGACAACAACAATTCGTCGTTGTCGATTGCATTAACAACCTTATAAGGAGTTCGTAATGAGAACCCACTCCAAATCCAGCCTATTTTTGATAGAACTTATCATAGCAATCCTATTTTTTTCATTGAGCTCTGTGGTGTGTGTGAATATGTTTTTAAGCGCACATGTATTGGCAGAGGAAAGCGCACAGCGTAGTGGTGCGGTAACGGCGGCACAAACAGCAGCAGAGATTTATCGCGAGGGTGGTATTCAGCTGTTGAGTGAAATGACATCTGCCGAGCTGACAAATGATGTATATTTTGCCGGTTTTGATGATACCGGAGCTTTTTCACAAAACGGTGAGTATCGTGCGGAGTTTACAGAAACATCGCAGGAAGATTTATATACATTAGATATAGAACTTTTTGATGATGACACATTGATATATGATTTATCGGTGACGTTGTATCAACCATATAAGGAATACTAAGCATGAATAATAAACCTCAACAGATGGGTGTGCCAATAGGTATAAGTCTTTTGCTTGTAGTGTTTGTGTTGCTCGCGCTTATAACATTTGCAACTTTGTCGTATGTTTCGTCGGATGTGGATAATACGTTAAGCCTGAATGTTGCAAATACTACAAAGACATATTATGAGGCGGACAGCATCGCGCAAACAACACTGAAAACAGTTCATGATACGGTGAAAGATGCAAGCGTTGCAAGCGTAAATGACGAAGAGTTTTTTAGTGAGCTACAAGCAAAATTAGATGATTACGATGTGAGTATGCGTGATGATAAAATCTATATATCCTACTTAACACAAGTTAATGATAATGAAAGTATATTTAGTGAAATAGAGGTTAGTGAAAACGGAAGTTATAAGGTTACAAAATGGCAACTGCTATACACATCCGAATGGACAAGTACAACCGAGTTTCCTGTTTTTCAATAAATTAAATCGAGGTTAATAATGGATTTTACTTTGTTGATTCAAGATATTGTGCATAAGAATGCATCAGATGTGTTCATAATTTCGGGATTGCCCATCACGATAAAAGTGAATGGTAAGATGGAAACTTTCAGTGAAGAGTCCTTGAAACCTGAGGATACTGCTGATATTATCAAGCAAATATATAGTCACTCTGATAATCGTGATATTTCACGGTTGTTGGAATGTGGAGACGATGATTTTTCTTTTGCGATAAAACATTTGTCGAGGTTTAGGGTTAATACATACAAGCAGCGTGGAACACTTGCTGCAGTAATACGTGTGATAACATTTAATCTTCCACATCCGGATGAGCTAAATATTCTGCCGGAGGTAATGAACGTGTGCCGCAATGAGCGCGGATTCGTGCTTGTTACAGGTTCTGCCGGTAGCGGAAAAAGTACTACAATGGCTTGTATGATAGACGAGATAAACAAAACTCGTCAACAGCATATTATCACGCTTGAAGATCCTATAGAGTTTCTGCATCAGCATAAAAAAAGTGTTGTTTCTCAAAGGGAGATAAACCTTGATACCGAGAGTTTTGTAATGGCTTTAAGAAGTGCATTAAGGCAAAGCCCGGATGTAATTTTAATCGGTGAGCTGAGAGATCGTGAGACTATTGAAGTTGGAATGACAGCAGCAGAAACAGGACATCTGATTTTCTCGAGTTTGCATACCACCAGCGCCGGTGCAACCATTGACCGAATAGTTGATGCGTTCCCGGCAGACCAGCAACATCAGATACGCTTGCAGCTTGCAATGGTGTTGACAGCAATAGTTTGTCAGCAACTTGTTCCGACAATAAGTGGTGAAAGAATTCCTGTTTTTGAGATTATGACAGTGAATCCGGCGATTAAGAACTTGATAAGAGAAAATAAAATTCATCAAATAGATAATATTTTATCAAGTTCCGGGCAAAATGAAGGAATGCAAAGTATGGATAATAGTCTGATGAGTCTCCTTCAGGCGAATATAATTGATAAGGAAACAGCGCTGACTTACTCTACAAATCCTGAATTGATTGCAAAGAAAATTGCCGCAGCAAGATTGTGAGGATAGCAT
>CAYIZZ010000137.1:0-4767 GCA_964367945.1 uncultured Oscillospiraceae bacterium
CAATTATTATCATGCAAGGCGCAGTGGATTATGGATTGCCCGAAGGCTTTACCTTCTTTGGCACGGGCTATATCGGCCCTATTCCGGTTATCACCATTATTGCCGCAATCATTATTATACTGTGCTTTACCACATTACAAAAAACAACTTTTGGCCGCAATATTTATTCTATAGGTTCCAACATTGAAGCTGCCAGATACTCTGCAATTAACGTTAAAAAATCCACATACAGTGCTTTCATTATGTGTTCCATGATGGCTGCTGTTGGCGGACTTTTGATAACAGCTCGCTTGGACGCTGCCGAGGCAGCTATGGGTGATGCTTACGGCTTGCAAACTGTTGCCGCTGTTGTTATCGGTGGTACTTCGATGCTTGGTGGTGAAGGTGGCGTTATCGGTACAGCTATCGGCGCAATCCTACTTACCGCTATCGTAAACATCATGAACTTGCTGGGTACATCTTCGCAAGCACAGCCTATGGTAGTGGGCATTGTAATCATATTGATGGTTATGATTGATTCCCTTTCACGTACCAAAAAAGTAAAAGTTGCCAAAACTCCTAAAAAAGAGGCTGAGGCTTAATATGACTTCCAGAGAACGCATACTTGCTGTTTTAAATGGTGACACACCTGATATGGTACCCATTGTTCCAAAAATCGCATTTTCAAATGTTATCACTTGTGATGATATGAATGTACGCCAGTATATGACAGATCCTGCAAAGATGGCAGAGGCTTGTATCACTGCCTATCGGCGTTGTGGTTGGGATGGCGTCAGCATTCATACCGATATCGGTAGCGAAGGTGCGGCAATTGGTTCCATATATGAACAGCCTGAAAACGAGCCATCAAAGCTTGTAAAACACTTAATTGAACTACCCGACGAGTACGAGCAAATTGTAGTACCCGATCCACTTACTACTGCCCCTATGTGCACTGTTATAGAAGCCATAAAGCGTGTAAAAGCGGAAATTGGCGAAGAAAGTTACATTATATCATGGACAAACGGGCCTTTAAATGTTGCAAGCCAGGCACTTCCTTTGGACGAGCTTCTCATGGGTATCATAACTGATCCTGAAGATGTACACAAGCTGCTGAAACGCTGCCTTGCAGTATCTATTGCTTATGCAAAGGAACTGGTAAAAGCCGGAGCAGATGCCATCGCTTTCGGCCATGCCACCGCCTCCAGCACCGTGATTTCCAGAGCACAATATGAAGAATTTGCCCTACCGTATGAAACAGAGCTTATCGCCGCTATTCATGAGGCCGGTGCAAAAGCTATTACTCATATTTGTGGAAATATTGTTCCTATTGTGGACTTAATTGCTAAAAACGGCTCGGATGTCATCGACTTTGATCACGAGTGCGACATAGCACTTTTAAAAGAAAAAGCTCCTAATAAAGTATTTCGTGGAAATGTTGCACCTGTGACATTGGCGCTGGGTAGTACCGATGATATTAAAAAGGAAGTACAAGACTTGCTTTGCAATCCTGCTGCTGCCTCAGGTATACTTCTCGGCTCCGGCTGTGAAATCAACTTAAACACACCACTTGAAAATTTAATGGCCTTCGTTAAGTATGGACGAGAGTTCGGCAGCAGATAACTCTGCACTTGATATATCTGTTATTATTTTTCACTGTTTACAATAAGTGTAATTGCTTTTCTATTGTTCATTCAAACATAATGTTAAAGCAATTCTAAAAGTTTCTATTATTCAGCAATTGTGGTAATATATTTAGTATATTTCACATATCCATTTAATAAAGGAGCTTTCAATGGAAACACAAGTACTTCAATACCAACGACAACAAATGAACGAGTTTGTTCGTGAGCAAATCATGGATTGGCTTATGGATGGGCGTATTGCCCCCGGTGAAAAAATTAATATTGAAAAAATCGCACAAATGCTGGGCGTCAGCCGTATGCCTGTAAGAGAAGCTCTTCGCAGCATGGAAGAAGCAGGACTTGCAAAGTATATTCCATATGTAGGATACACTTTGGTAGATGTCGACGCCAAAAGAGTGAATGAGCTTTATTTAATACGCCAAAAACTCGAGCCTATGGCAGCATCCATTGCGTGTGACATGATGACAGATGAAGCCATTATTAATTGTGAAAAAATCCAGGAAGACTTTGAAAAATCAATGTCGAGCCCCGGTATTAGCGCTAAAGAAGTATATAAGATAAACAAAAAATTTCATTTTGCCATTTATGAATGCTGTGAAATGGAAGTATTATGCAATACGATAGATAATTTATGGAATCATCTATCCTTTTATAAGCTTTTATATGGACGCGGTTATATCCACGATAAAAAACGCTCTCAAAAAATGATAAAAGAGCATCGCGAATATATTCAGTGCTTAAAAGACAGAAACTCGAAAAAACTAAACAAACTTATGCACGACAACTTCAATCATTTAATTGGCGAGATTCCTAGCAGTATCCGTGACATGAAAATGGATAAAGCTCAATAAGTCAACCAAACGGAGGAAAAAAATGGATGCATATAAAAACGCATGGGCTGATTTAACATTGGCCTCGCACAGAGCATATACAAGAGGTGTGCAAACCGGTAGTGGCGGCAATGCCAGTGCACGTATTTCCGGGCAAGATAGCATGATGATGGTGAAAAATTCCGGTGGTTCTTTTGCCGATTGCACTGCTGAGGGAAAAGGCTGGATGCCCATGAGCTTTGATGGTGAGTTTGACGCAGCAAACGGCAAGCCCACTCGTGAATGGCTTTTACACGGTGCACTTTTGAAAGAGCTTGAGCATGTAGGCGCTGTGATGCATTGCCACAGCCCCTGGGCTATCTCTTATGCAGAAGATAACGACACTTTACCACTTGTCACTTGGCACAGCCAGCTGAAAATGGTAGTGGAAATTCCCGTATTTGATGTGAAGGCAGCCGTGGTTCCGCAAGAAGACCTTGCTCCTATTATTGCAGCTTTCAAAAAAGATACAGTTTTGGCCGGTATAATTTTACGTGGTCATGGCATTGTGGCCGTGGGTAAAACTGCTGTTGATGCCGAACACGCACTGGAACTTATCGAAGAAACAGCACAAATCGCAACACTTACAAAGCTATTAAGAAAGTAATCAAGACTTGCATAATTATTGATAAGGAATACTAATCATTATGAAAACAATAGCCATTATTGCCAGCTGTGACACCAAAGAAAAAGAAGCGGTGTTTATGAGCGACTGTGTTAAAAAAGCCGGATGCAAGCCACTGGTTTTAGACATGTCTATAGGTCTTGGCGAGCCTGCAAAAGTTTATGATATTTCACGAGTGGAAATCTTAAAAAACGCAGGGTACATCTGGGATGATATCTACAAAAAAACCAAAGGTGAACTTGTAGTCATAATTATCGACGCCATGCAAAAAACTGTCAAAAAACTATATGACGAAGGTGCTATTGACGGTGTTGTATCTGCCGGCGGTGTACAAAACACTACTGTTGCCACCCGCGCCATGCAGATGTTACCGGTGGGATTCCCAAAAGCTGTTGCAACCACCGTGGCTAGCGGCAAAAAAGAATTTGAAAACGTTGTTTTTGATAAAGACATTGTGGTCATGCCCTCTATTTCAGACTTTACAGGCATAAACCTTATCACTGAACGCATTTTGGAAAATGTTTGTGCTTGTGTTTGCGGTATGGCAAACTATGCAGGATCTGTGGTATCCAAATCAGATAAAGTAACTGTAGGTGTCACTTTAATGGGTGTCACCACAAAAGGCGCTTGTGCCGCCATTGATACACTGGTAGATCGTGGGATTGAAACCATTGGTTTTCACTCCACAGGTGTTGGTGGCATGACTATGGAGCGTTTCGCAAACGAAGGCTTACTGGATGGTATTTTAGACTTTACCACTCATGAAATCACCTCTGAGTTTTTCAAGGGCGGATTTTCCTATGGCGAAGGTAGCCGTCTTGAGCTAAGTGTTGCAAAAGAAGTGCCCATGGTGGTGTGCCCTGGCGGACTTGATTTTGTTGATTATCCTGCTAAAGAGTTTCCTTTAGGACTTGAAAATCGTATTTATAACATGCATAATGATCGCCTTGCGCATATCAAAATTTTAGAAGACGAAGCTAAAAAAATAGGTGAAATTTTTGCAAGTCGTTTAAACAAAAGTAAGCAAAAAATTCATCTTTTACTTCCCACAAACGGTATGCGTGTCAACACAAAACCCGATGGTAACTTGTATGCACCAAATGTCGATAAGGCTTTGCTGGATACAATTCGTGCCACAATTGACTCAAGCATTGTCGAAGTGGTCGATATAGAAGGTAACATGAATGAAAAAGACTGGGGCACTGCAGCCGCAAATGTTATGATAAACCTTCTTTGCGAAAGAAAACTTCTCTCATAGTTTTTATTGCTTTTCCAGTTTATCTGTATAGTTAAGGAGACAATAGCACATTGAAACAGTATTATGATCTTCCTTTCTCAAGAACAGAAGCCGTACAAAACAGCTGTTTAGTTGCAACTTATATTGTAAGTAACACCGGCTATGAAAATATTTTATCGCGCCTTGGTGCGTTTTCTGTGGGACAAACAATAGGAACTTGGGTAAAAGTGCCCGGCATATCCGATGCCATGGTTGAAAATTATCAAGGTCGTATTTTATCACTAGTAGATATTCCTCCTCAAAACGAGGGCGATGCTGTCAAGTTTATTGCACGTATCGCTTTTCCGCTTGATAATTTCGGTGGCAGCCTTTCCATGCTCATGACAGCACTGGTAGGCAACGATGTATCCA
>CAYIZZ010000138.1:0-4672 GCA_964367945.1 uncultured Oscillospiraceae bacterium
CCATGTCCCAAAAACCTCCTTTTGGCATGCTTTATAACTATTAGTATAGCATAAAATTTCAAAAACTCCAATTTAAAGAGAAAAAAATAACAATATGTTCAAAAAATCAGCTAAAACTTATGCCTCAAAAGGTTCTATCCAGTGTATTTTTATCACATCGCCACTTAGAAGCTCTTCAGTGTAGGATACATTTTGTCCATTTATAGAAATGTGTAAAGCACCTTTTGGGTTTTGTAAGTCGATATCGGCAAGCTCAAGCATATCTATAAGTCTATGTGGTTGACCGGTAGGTTTTGGGGGCAACATCATAGACTCGCCATTTAAATCTATACGTAAATATCGCGAGAACGGATTTGTTGTAATGGGCGCAGCAGGCTCCTCTGTGGGAGGTTGTGGAGGATCTGAAGTGAAGTCCGGGATAGTGTCTACGAGTGGGATTTCCGGCGGTGTAGGGATTTCTTCTAAATCCATAGGTACAGGTGATGGCGTTACATTGTATGATGCAGGATCGCCTTTAATGTCAGAGCCGGATAAAACAGTGCAGCTGATAACATCGCCGTCGGATAAAACCGTGGAAACATCAGCCAAGCTACCGTTTACTGTGATAATAGCACCTTCAGCTGAAATATTTGCGGCAGCGCACAATTCGCCCACAGTGCGTAAAACAAAAATTTGAACATCGTCACCGTCGTTTATATCAAAGTCTAAATCGGCACGTTTTCCGTTGATTTGAGCAATTAAACCTGCATAGAAAGGCTTGTTATTCAGCACAATTTGAATGGGAAGCTCGCCGTTTGCATATTTTGCAATGGTGGCGCAGGCGTTTTCACCGTTTGTGGCAGGAATGATATCAATGGCATCGCCGTCTTCAACAGGTGTGGACAAGCTGGCAAGTTTACCATCAAGAGATATCTCGGCCGTGGTGTATGGTGTGCCACGCAAAACGCATCGCTCGCCGTTTAGTGTGAATGTAAGGCTACGTCCATTGCGTCCCATAATATCGGAATAGCGATATCCACCCGCCAAAAGTGCATCCATGATACTGAATGTTTCGCCGGCAAAAAGCTTCACATGCTCATTGTTGATTGTTACAACAGTTCCTGAGCGTTCGGTGTTATCACATGCAGATAACGCAATGCCAAGCGGTGTGGCAAACTCGGGGCCAATCAATCCGCTTACATTATCAAGATTGCAATCTGAAAAACGAGTGCCGGAAATGGCCACTCTTTTTGCGTCAAGTTGCAAAATATTTGCTATTTTCTCAGCTAGGCCGGGTGTTTTACTGCCGCCGCCTACCAAAAAAACAGCAGCGGGGGAAGACTCGTTACACTCTAAGATTTTTTGGGAAATCACATCGGCCAGACTGTCCACAGCAGAAGAAACTGCCGAAAGTATATCATCGGAAGTTGGATTATGCGAAAAACCTAAAATATCGGTATATTCGAAAGGCCCACCGTCTTGCAGGGCCAGTTTCAATTTTTCAGCACCTGAAAAATCTACTAAAAATTGTTTTATTAAAGCTTCTGTTATTTCGTCGCCGGCAATGGTGGCCATGGTGTATCCAGACACAGCAGAATTTGCCGATACGGCAATATCAGAGGTACCGGCACCAATATCTACCAAAGCAAGGTTTAACAGCTGCAAGTCACGCGGAATAACAGCACGCATGGCCGCAATAGGCTCCAATGTTAGGGTGTCGATGGAAAGATCGAGCAAACCCATACATTGAAACAAACTATCCACCACTTCTGTGGGTAAAAAAGTGGCTATCACTTCCACTTCGGCTACGCTACCGGAGTGGCCCACCAGTGTGCTGAAAGGGTAATCATCCAGCAAATATCGAACAACGGAATGCCCGACACAATAATATGGTGTATTGTCTTCATCTTCGCTTAACTCAATACGGGCGTTATTGATGGCGGTGTTTTCCAGTGCATAAACCATCTGAAGGGTGATGGGCATGGAGGAAGAAAAATTGCTGGTGGCTTTTGCCCGACAAGTTTTCAAGGCGCGACCTGCCGCCGCAATGCTGACAGATGAAAATGTGATATTCATCTGCTCTTCAATGCTATCTTTTACGCGGGCGGCTACCTTGGCCACCTGTGCGATATCTTCAATTTGGCCATCTATCATGGCACGTTTTGGGTGAGATTCTATAGCCCATGCATCGGCCACAAAGTCAGTGCCCTCTTTATGGCCTGCAATGCCTATTACATTACGAGTGCCGATATCTAATATAAATAGTTGCTCTTTTGATGCGGCAAGACGGATATCTTCCAAACCAAGTTCCTCCAAACTATTTAAAAGGAATATAAACCATCCAAATTATACTGATATAAATGCAAAATTAACGCGAGCTGGCAGACAAAGAGTTTCGTTGCCTGTTTTTTTCATGGCGTTGCAACTGGAAGAGCTCTTTGCATAAAAAGTCCATTTGTCGCTCGGTGTAATCAAAAAATGTACAACCGTATTGTATTTCGTCTTGAGGTGTTTTGATCAAGCGTTGCACACGTAAACAAAACGACATAGGGGAGTCTAAAACACTAAATTCAATAAAATAATTAGAGTTTTCCTGTAATGGTGTATCTGATTGTAGGCGCATGCCTGTAAGGCTAATATCAATAACACGTACTTCAAACGAATTTTTGTCGAGAAGAGCTTGCTGCTCTTGTGGTGTGGCAGCGTTTTGCACTTC
Organism: uncultured Oscillospiraceae bacterium; assembly: GCA_964367945.1. Classification (GTDB taxonomy): domain Bacteria; phylum Bacillota; class Clostridia; order Oscillospirales; family Ruminococcaceae; genus JAAYCI01. The sequence goes on from CAYIZZ010000138.1 coordinate 2,696, forward strand.
CTCATCCAAAGCGGCTTGATCTTCCTCGTTTAGCAAAGGTGTCAACTTAGCTGCAGCGCTGGTGGTTACTCGGAAAGCACCACGGCGCTCAAACTCCTGCAAAGTGCGAACTTCTTCTACTCGCAAGAAGTTTTCTGTTGAAAGATACACTGTACCCATTTGTATATTTGTGCCATGTTTTTGATTATGTATGAGTAGTTTAACAAGCGTGCGATACTGCAATAAAGGCATACGATCGTTGTTTGAAGCGGAAATCTCCAATGCTTCATGATCGATCTTAATTATACGACCATTTGCAAGGGAAATGTTGGCCGTACTTTTTATTTCACACGTTGAACCTATAAATTCTTGCGGTAGTGCCAGCATAACTCACCTCATACAGAATAAAATAAACTTGATAACATAAAAATGCAGTCTCAATATTCCTACAATTATGTTTGGTGGATTGGTGTTCCATCTAAGGAAGAAACACCCTTACCGATAGCAACCAGTATCATAGAATGGTTTTGAACATCGCGTGCATGATAAGATCCGTATACTTCACCCGAGACACAAGTGACATAAAACGGATCAAGATTGTTCAAAGCTACCGTTTTAATACGAGTCATGCAATCTTCGCATTTGCATAAATTGGCATATTTTGAAGAATTGCTGTGCAACTCATTTTCCAAAAATTCATTGACCAGTGTTTCCATGTGATTATGTATCAAAATAAGGCACCTCATTATATAATTTACATGTGGAAAGAATACTATATATTTAAGGTCAATATGAAAAAAAGTTATAATACATCATTATAGAAAGTCAAGTTACATAATTATAACAATAAATAAAAGAAAATAAAAGTGGTTTTGGAAATTTTACGACAATAAATTCTTATTTTTTTGGTTCGGTTGAAAGACGCTTGCGGAGTTCTTCGGTACTTAAAGGAGCATTTCCGGGAGCGGTATCGTGTTTTAAGGTGTTTGACACGGTGAGAATTTGCATATAAACAGCTGCGATAACCTCATAAAGCTCGGTGGGAATATTGCGTCCTACTTCCAACATGCACAGCATACTGGCGGCAGAATCGTCTTTAAAAACAGGTATCCCCTTTTCCTCGGCAATACCTATTATCTTGTCGGCAATTTGACCATAGCCGGAAGCGATTACCACCGGTGCAGCATCGTCGTTGGCGCGGTATCGTAATGCGACAGCTTTATTCTTGCGATTTTTTGAGTTGTCAGCGCTAGATTTTGACATCGATTCCCATCCTTTTGTGAGGTAGATTGGTGAAAACATCCATTAAGCTACGGGTGGACTCCAGCTTGTCAATGTTGATGCTTTCAAAACTATAGCCCAGGTTTGATACAGTTTGCCGTAAGGCAGGGGCGATACCTTTAAAAGCAGATAGGTATGCAGGAGGGCAAAATAGATTTAAGGAAAGACGTTTTCCATGAACATATATATCACTCTCGAAACGTCCGATACCCTCTACATCAAAAGTTAAAAGCATGTGCGTGTCGGAATTATCAGAACCTCCGCCGGAGTTTTCAGCATTGGGATCTATCCAAATTTCTGCAAAAGCACGAAGGTCCATGTATTCTACAGGTAAAATAAAATGAAGTAGCGGGGTGAAGTTTGACGGGCTGGCAAGCAGACTGTGAATAATCCTGTCCACTTTATCACCGGATAAAAGTTCTACATCCTTGCTGTTTGCTTGCTCGCCTATAATTTTGCTCAGCACATCAATAACACGGCTTTCTTCCTCGGCACCGCGCACATTACGAGCATCATCGAGATATTGGTCCAAAAACGCCTGAAGTTTATCAACAAGGTCTAATTTTTGCGCATCGCCGTCCATTTGCGAAAGAAGTAAATTTAAAGCTTGAGGCAAAAAATCCTCGTTTGTATTATAGCGAGACATATTGTAAACTACAAGTGAGGATATTTTTTCAAGAGCAGGAGAAAAAAGAACACTGTTTTGGATTTCGGAAA
>CAYIZZ010000139.1:0-4661 GCA_964367945.1 uncultured Oscillospiraceae bacterium
TAATCACCGGCACAATCGAAGACGGACAAAACGCCGTTAACGTCGGTGCAGATTTACGCATCGCAATTGAAAACTCAAAGAATCTGGTACCCGATGAGGTTGTTTTCCACGAGGTTTTATACGCTCCCACCGATATCGAAAACTCCATAAACAGCTTTATTATGAACCTTTTCCAGAGTATAGGGCTTATAATGATAGTTGTTATGATTGGGGTTAGCTTACGCAACGGCGTCATTGTTTCCCTGGCCTTGCCCATTAGTATTTTATTCACTTTTATTATTATGAACTTGCTACAAATGCAATTTCATTTTATTACAATTTCAGGACTTATTGTTTCGCTGGGCATACTTGTCGATAATGCGATTGTTATAAGCGAGGCTATCCAACACCATTTGAACAACGGACTTGAAAAAATAAACGCAATAATAAATGCAGTTAAGGAAACCGCTATACCTGTTTTAACTTCCACCTTGACTACTATTGTTACTTTTTCTATAATATATTTTGTGCCCGGCGTTACCGGGCAAGTGGCCGGCGATATACCAACTGTTGTTATAACAGCCCTAATCGCCAGTTATTTTGTTGCTATGTTTGTTATACCTGTTTTTGCGTATTGGTTTTTTAAGCCGGAAACAAAAACTAAAAAAGCAAAGAAAAACTACATCTCACGTGCATTTGTGGCCATGCTGAAATTTGCTTTGAAACACAAAATTTCAACTGTATTAATCGCTTTTTTAACTTTAGGCATAGCTGCATTTCTAGCATTACAGCTAGGCATGCAGTTTTTCCCTGTAGCGAGCAAACCTATAAATTACATCAGTTTTGAGGGCGAGGATATATCTCTGGCAGCTTCCACTGATATAAGTTTGCAAATTAACGACGTTTTAGATGGCGAGGCTGTTATAGATAACTACACCTATGCAGTTGGCAGCGACTTGCCAAGCTTTTTCTTGACTGTACCCTCGATTGCCAGCGCGCCTAATGTGGGGCAATATATGCTACAGCTAAACGAAGAAGAACTGGAAAAGCTGGGCGGGCCGGAAGCTACCAGTAAATATTTGCAAAGCATATTGGATGAGCAGATTGTTGGTGCAAATGTCACGGTGAAAAGCCTTGAATATTCCATACCAACCGATGCAAAAATATCTTTTGTTATTTATGGCGATGATGTGGAAAAACTAACCCAAACGGCCGATTCGATGGTTAGTGCTTTGGGTGAAATTGAAGGCACCAGCCGCATACAAAGCTCCTCTATAAACTCGCAATACGAATATAATGTGAATTTAGACAGCGAAGTATTATCTTCATACGGTTTGCTGAAATACGACGTTGTAAAGCAAATTAACACTTCTTTGATGGGCGCAGTTGCCGGTGTTTTTCAAACAGATGATAGCAACTTGGATATAGTTTTGCGCAGCGACATAAACAGTCTTGAAGATTTACAAAACTTGCAAATTGTTGGTAGTGTGGCAGATACAAAAGTACTTTTAAGCCAAATTTCAACCATTGATTTGCAACCATCCGTGCCTATAATAGAACATTACAACGGCAAATATTACCTGCAAGTTTTAAGTAATGTTCTACCCGGATACAACTCCTTTACAATTGAAACCGAGCTTTCCGAAAACTATTTACCAAATATGGATTTGCAAGGTATTTCAATAGAAAGCAAAGGCGAAGTTAGCAACATGCTCGACTTAGTTGTTTCACTGATTTTCAGCGCCGGATTCGCCGTTATGTTAATATATATTATACTTTTATTCCAGTTTAAAACACTTAAAAAGCCATTGATTGTTTTAGCAAGTATACCTTTAAGCTTTATCGGATGTGGGTTTGGGTTGTGGATATTTAAAATGGACATACAAGCAATGGCACTTTTAGGGTTAGTAAGCCTTTTTGGGATAGTTGTCAACAATAGCATCCTGCTGATAGAAGCCATGGACACAAGACTAAAAGCTGGTGAATCTGCCGAAGCTGCATGCTTAAAAGCGGTACAGCTACGCTTTAGGCCAATTATGCTTTCAACTATAACTACCTGTATTGGTTTAGTTCCGCTTATAATTTCTGCCGACCCAATGAGCGCACCCATGGCATCTGTTTTATTGTTCGGACTTTTATTCTCCACAGTTTTAACCATGGTGGTTGTTCCTACAATTTACGCCATTGTCGAAGGCAAAAAGGCAGTTAAATATAAGTAATTATCTTTTTTCTTGAGGTGCTTGCAATGATTAATATTTGATAAAAGATCTATTAAGGAATCCAAAGCTTGAAAAAACACATTTAATACACATAATCTTGTAGAATACGAGAAAAGTTCACATTTAATCAATAGACTTTTTCTGTGAAAATATTTTATAATTAGATCATCAGATTTAATTTAACAAGATGTGAAAGTCTTCGTATTATAAATATAATTTAATTGTGGCTTGATATTATTATATTATTGTTATTACCACAGAAAGTAAGGTGCTACTTAATTGAAAAAAAAATTCATAGATCCACGATATAATATATATAATTATGAAAAATATAAAAGTGATTTACTTGAAAATAAATTCACAAAACTTTGTATGACAGAAGTTATCAATGCCGACCTTATGATTTCAACTTTTGGTGAAGATGAGTATATTCTAGGTTGTAAAGAAGTTTTAGAAGAAATTGTAGTTGGCCTTAAGGCAGCAAAATTAAACAAACTAATATCACTTTACATGATCAACTATAAAAACTTCATTCTTGTTGCAAATGATGATATTCCTGACGCCAATTTTGAAGCCGTTATGAAGTCTATGTATGAAAATTACGAACGCGCTTCATCTAAAAATGTTGCATTAAGCGCTGTTTCTCGGTTTGTATTAGTTTTTGGTGGAGACGATTTAGTCAACCGAGCAAAAAGTGCCCACTATACACACAGAAACTCTCAGTATAATTACTTAATTGCTTCCAACGAGAAAGAAATTATGCTTGCAAATGCTTTTGATGTTGTTAAAGTGTTTGCCTTGCTTAATCAAGTTATTTCCAGTGGAAATGTTTTCCCCTACTACCAGGGTATTTACAACAATAAAACCCAATCTATCACTAAGTATGAAGCACTTATGCGAATTAAAGATGACGAGGGTAAGATTTATCCTCCCGGTGTGTTTTTAGATATCGCTAAACAGTACAAACTTTATAGTATTCTAAGCAAAACATTAGTAGAAAAAGCTTTGAATGATTTTAAAGATTTAGAGTCTGAACTTTGTCTTAATATTTCAATTTTTGATATAGAAAACAAAGAATTTCAAGCGTGGTTGTTAGAAACCCTTAGATCGTATCCCAGAGTTTCCAGAATTACTGTTGAGTTTGTCGAAACTGAAGATTACAGTAATCATGATAAATTGTTCGAGTTTTTACATAAAATCAAAGATATTGGTTGTAATATTGCTGTTGATGATTTTGGCTCCGGATTTGCGACTTTCTCCTCTATCATCGCACTAAAACCTGACATATTGAAAATTGATGGCAGCATTATCAAAAACCTTGCAAATGACACTAATAGCAAGACTATTGTCAACTCCATATGTTATATGTCTAAGCTAATCAATGCAAAAACCATTGCAGAGTTTGTTGAAAACAGTGAAATTCAGCATATGGTTTTATCAGAGGATATTTACTATTCTCAAGGATACTATTTTGCAAAACCTCTTCCATTTGAAGAACTTGATATAAAATAATTCAAACAAATAATGATCCCTCTTCTATCTGATAGAAGAGGGACTTTTATATTACTGCATAAAATGCCTATAGGTGATATTCACTACGCACACTCTAAATATCCGTCTATGATACGCATAATTCGTGTAGCCTTTGATGCCACATTTTCATCGTGAGTAATCATTACAATAGTATGGCCCTGCTTGTGTAAATCAGAAAACAAACGCATCACATCTTGGCCTGTTTTACTGTCTAGAGCTCCCGTGGGCTCGTCTGCCAGCAAAATTGACGGTGTGCTTACCAATGCTCTGGCTATGGCCACACGTTGCTGTTGTCCACCTGATAACTCTTTGGGCTTATGCGACAAACGCTTTTCAAGACCTAAAAGCTCTATCGCATCTTTAGACATTTGCAAAGCTTTCTTATGTGAAAAACCACGTGCCAATAGTGGCATAATAATATTTTGCTGTGCAGAGTATGTCGAAATTAGTTGATACTTTTGAAAAATAAAGCCAATTTTTTCATTGCGAATTTTACTTAGTGCACGACTTCTTTTTTCGTGTACAGGAACCCCATCAAGAAAATATTCTCCACTATCCCAGTTGTCCATACATCCAATGATGTTCATCAAAGTTGATTTTCCCGATCCCGATGGTCCCAATATAGCTACAAACTCACCTTGTTTTACTTCTAAATTTATGCTGTGTAGCACATCCAGCTTTTCTTCGCCGATATTATACGACTTACAGATATTTTGCATTCTAATCATGTTTATTACCCCAAAATGTTTATAGATACAATCTGTTCGTTTTCATCCAGCGATACCGAGATATACATGTCTTTTGTAATTTGTGAAAATGTCATTTCAACGCCGGATTGTGTCACCGGTGCATCCACAGGTATTGTGTACGACACTTCTTCATCCGTCAATGTGATCAGCTCAGAAAAATCTTGTTCCTCTGTTGCTCCTG
>CAYIZZ010000140.1:0-4458 GCA_964367945.1 uncultured Oscillospiraceae bacterium
GGCGATAACATACCTCATACCAAAAAATACCGCAAGCTAGTTCAGCTTGCGGTATTTAAATTAGTATATAAATGATTTTGGGATTTATCCTAATCTTCTGTATTGTTTTGGATTTTCTTTTTACGCTTGTCTTCATACATTCGGGCATCGGCCAAAGCAAGAAGTTCGGTTATACTATCGGCATCCAGTGGATAAATGGCATATCCGATACTAACAGTTGCAGGTAAAGTGATTTTATTGATGATGAATGGTTGCGAGGTGGATGACTCCAGCCTTCTAAGGAAACCAAGTGCTTCTTCTTTACCGGAAATGTTCTTAAGAATAATGGCAAATTCATCACCGCCGATACGCATTAGTAAATCTTTGTGGCGTGTGATACGCTTAGCACGCTTGGCGAATGCAATTAATAGCTGGTCACCAATTTCATGACCATATGTGTCGTTCACTTGCTTGAAATGGTTAAGATCCATGTAGTAAACAGCATATGATGCAGCGGAGCTGTTTGTGGAACTTATAAAATCATATAGTTTTTTACGGTTGTAAACACCGGTAAGTGGGTCTATATAAACTTCTTTTTGAAGTTTATACAGCTCGCGCTCTTTTCGTACTCGATATATATAAATGATAAAACCGATGGACACACAAGCTAAAAATGTGCTGATAATGCTGACTATAGCCAAGATGCTTTGATCGACATGTATACCCAACTGCCACATGCCGTTTGATAAAGGAATGTCTACATAAGTTGCGGCATCAGCATTAAACATCTCTGAAGAAGCAATGATGTTTTTATCAAGATCGTTCACCGTTGCGCTCAGCTCGTAGCTTGCGTTCAAGTCACCGATGGAAGATAAATTGAGCGTTTGCAGCAAATCAGGCGCATCCCACACTATAGCAACCATTCCCCAAAACTCTTCCTCGCCGTTTTCATTCGGAAGGAATACAGCCTTTCGACCTATCAGGCCTATGCCGCCTTGGGTGAGCTCGTACGGTCCGTTAAGGATGGTTTCCCTGGTTTCCAGTGCTATTTCGGCCTCGGCTCTTCTGTCGGACATTGCAAAAATGTTATCCCCGATGGCACTTTCATTGCCCTCAAAAGGATACATATATGCCACAACACCGTCAGGCAAAATAGAAATAGCTCGAACACGCTGATACTGAGTGATTGGATCCATCAAAACATCCATCTGAGCATTTGTCAGGTTTGCGCCCTCCATACTAATGGCGGCTTCTACAATATCAATGCTAAGATATGTGATTTCAAACATACTTTCAATTTTAGTAGTGTAAGAATCTAACAGCGCCTGAGTTTCAATCGAGCGAGTGCGCTGATAGCTGAGCACTAAAATTATGGTGATGACAATACTAAATACAAGTGATATTGCTAAAAGAGATTTAGGATTTTTGATAATATTTTTCATGAAGAATTCCCTATATCAAAATATTAAATGCGAAATGGCGTATTAATACTACGAAACAGAGCGAAAATGACAGGTGATGATACGGTTGTTTTCCACATTATCGATGGTGATGTGCATGTGTTTGTATTCAAAAGAGTCCCCGGGTGATGGTATGCGGTGAAGCTGCTCCATAATCCATCCGTTAACTGTGCTGGATTGTGCATCGCCGTCTAAGCTAAGGGTTTCAAATACACGATCGATATCGGCGCTGCCGGAAACCTGCCATACATTATCTTCTATTAAGTGTATTTCCTCCACAATCTCATCGTGCTCATCCCAAATTTCTCCGACCAGCTCTTCTAAAATATCCTCCATCGTCAAAACCCCACGGATGCCTCCGTGCTCGCCTGCAACTACGGCGAAGTGGCTTTTTTCACGCTGAAGAGTGGTTAAAACATCATTTATTTTTGCATATGCAGTCACAAACACAACAGGCGTCATGCGTTCTTCAATGGCATTTACATTTTTCACAGCGGCCTCAAAAAAGTCACGAAGGTGGATTATACCAATAATATTATCTACCGAGCCTTCATACACGGGCAATCGGGTGTACCCTGATGATAAAAATATATCAGTAGCCTCCTGGATGGAAGCGCCAGTTGGGATACCTACCACATCTACACGAGGTGTTAATATATCGCTAACTCTGCTATCTCCGAACTCCATAACGTTGCGAATAAGGTCTTTGTCGCCTTGCTCTATTGCACCCTCTTGCTGAGCCTCGTCCACCATGCTCATTAGCTCTTCTTCTGTGATGGTGGGTGCTTTGCTGAAGCGGAAAATTTTTGATAAAAGTATCTTCCAATATGAAAAAAGAAAGTTTAGTGGTTTTAATATAACAGTGCACACCTTCAGCGCAGGTGCAGAAAACAGCGCAAAACTTTCAGGTGCTTCACTGGCCAATGTTTTGGGTGAAATCTCGCCGAAAATCAGCACCACCACCGTCATTACCACAGTGGACACAGTGGGGCCCAGCGTACTGCCCAGCAAGCTGACAAACAAAACAGTGGATATAGATGTGGCGGCAATATTCACAATATTGTTACCCACAAGTATGGTGGATAAAAGAGTGCTGTAGTTGCTTGACAATTTAAGGGCGAGATCGGCGCGTTTGTTACCTCCGGCGGCCATGTTTTTTAAGCGTATGCGGTTCACTGCGGAAAAGGCAGTTTCAGTTGCTGAAAAATAAGAGGAAACTAAAACTAAAACAACTAAAACGCCTACGGTCGAAAGAACATCGGTGTCCATGAAAGGATACTCCTTTTAAATAAATTCTATTTTTTTGCATATAATTAAACCTATTATAGCATTTTATGAATAAATATGCTATATATAATAAAAGAATTATATATTGAGAAAAAGTACCAAGTAGTGATATACTTATAAATAGCATATTTATATTTGCGTGCGAAAATAGCAAAATGAAATCGAAAATCCGTATAAAAAAGTAAAAATACGGTTTTACAAAAATGTGTATAAATTTCGCACATGAAACCGGTAGTATAGCCATTGTAAAAAGCGTTATTGAACTTGTACTATAAAATAGGGTATAGGAGGACGTTTAATGTCTATCACAGGAAAAAAGGTGATTTACACTGTTATTACCAACAAATATGATCATTTGTTCCCATCGCTATCAGAGCAAGATGGGTGGGACATGATTTGCTTTACCGATGATGAAAACCTGGCAGGTGCAGGATGGCAGGTGCGGCCTATACCGCAGGTGATACAGCAAAAAGCCGATGGTGATCCGGTGAAAACGGCAAGATTGGTGAAAATATTGCCACACAAGTTTTTAGAGGAGTATGAGTATAGCCTTTACCTGGACGCAAACCGTTTGTTGTCACAAAAAGCAGAGGTGTTCACCGGCGAGTGTGAAGACGATATTGCGTGCCTAGGCTCGTTATATGTGGATGCATATGCCGCTGTAGAAGATTTGTTTTTCAAGCAAGAACAACAGCAAAAAGAAGAACTAGATACCGAGCTATTATTTTCGCTACCAAAGCCACTGGAAGAATCTCAAAAAACCATGATTGAGGCTTTGATGGAACAGTGGCAGAAAGACGGCTTGGCAGAGTATAGTGGGTGTCCCGGCACGGCTGTGATGGGACGGCGCCACAACGAGCAGCGTGTTATACAGGTGATGGAAAGATGGGCAGAAGATGTGCAAAATGGCCTGATAATTGATGAGATTGCCTTGCCTTATGCGTGCTACAAAAATGACTTGCAATGGACAGAACGCTTGCAACAGCTACGGCGAGAGGAAGAGATGTTTTCAAGAGCCGAGTGGTTTGCGATGACAATGCAACACGTGCGTATAGGCGACGATACAGAAGAGTTTGAAAAAACTGTATACGACGAAAACCCACCTCCTCCGGGTGGGAAATATGACGGCTATCCGCTTGTGTTGACCATCGGTGTTCCCGTGTCGAATCAAATAGGCACCATCAGAAGGTGCCTTGAAGGGATTAAGCCTATATTAGATGCTTTACCGTCTGAGCTTTTGGTGGTGGATACCGGAAGCACTGACGGCACTGTGGAAGTGTGTGAAGAGTTTGGTGCGCGTGTGGTGAAGTTTCCGTGGATAAACCACATGTCTGCGGCCAGAAACATAGGTATCAAAGCGGCAAAAGGCTGCTGGTTTATGTCTATTGACGATGACGAGTGGTTTGAAGATACAATGCCTATCATTGATTTCTTTAAGTCGGGTAATTACAAAAAATACAATATGGCTATGTACAACCAGCGGAATTTTGGCAACAAAAATATGACGAATCATACCCAGCATCCAACCCCACGCATGGGTAAAATGACACCCGGTCTTCATTTTGAGGGCCGAATTCATGATGCGCTTATACAAGAAGGGGAACTAAAAAGGGTGTATCTTGAAGCAGTGGCAAATCATTTAGGATTTGCCAGTGACGACATGGATGTGTTGCGGGAAAAATCAAAGCGTAATGTGCGTATACTAAAAAAAGAAGTGGCATATTATCCGGAA
>CAYIZZ010000141.1:0-4447 GCA_964367945.1 uncultured Oscillospiraceae bacterium
TAAACATCAGCGTGATGGAAAGAAGAGGGTATACGGTATATTGCGCTACAACAATATCAAAAGCCACAGAAGTTGTAAGAACGTTATCGCATATTGATATTGCGATATTAGATATAGTTTTACCGGATGGAAATGGTCTTGATTTTGCAAGCCACATAAAACAAAATTTTGCGTGTCCGGTGCTGATGTTGACAAGTAAAAGCTCACACGATGACATCGTGGAGGGTATGAGTGCGGACGTGGATATATATATGACAAAGCCGTATTTAATACCGGAGCTAATAGCAAGAATAGATGGACTGATTAAAAAAAGCGAAAATATCAAAAACACAATATTGGCAATAGGAAAATTGCGATTTGATATAAACTTGAGGCAAGTGAGCCTTGATGGTAACAACTTGTCGCTTACACCAAAAGATTTCACGTTGCTTTTGTTTTTGGCGCAACGTGAAAAAGAAATAATCTCACGAGAGGCTATTTTTGAAAAGATATGGGAGCAGCCTTTAGGCGGCGACACAAGCGCGCTGAGAAGTGCAATAGCTCGTCTTAGGAAAAAGCTGGCCGGCAGTGGGTATACAGTGAATTCAATACGTGGTCAGGGATATGTTTTCAAAAAAGAATAAAATCAGATATCGCTCCAATCAATTACAACAGTCAGATAATTGTCTTTATCATACATTAGTCCACGGTAGGCATCCATGATATCACAGGGTTTTATACGGTGGGAAATAAATTTGTCAACATCGATGACTTTTTTGTTTAATAGTTTTTCTAGATATTTCAGGCTGGTTTCCATGGATATCTTTGAGCCTATTTCCTCGTGATATGGATATCGGCGGTTAAAGCCACCCACAACATTCAGCATTTTTGTGTGAATCATATTAAATATTGGCGTGACATCGGTATCATAAGACTCTCTGGGTGAGCCCAGCAAGATAACATTTGCATATTTTGCGGCGGATTTAATACAAGCTTCTATACATTGTGACATTCCCGATGCATCCACCACAACATCAAATCCGTAATTATTTGTAAGTGCATGTATGGTTTCTATTTGTTTACCAGGCGCGGAGTCAATCACGTTTGGTATTCCTGCCTCTTTTGCCTTTGCACACCGGTTTTTTGATATGTCTACAGCATACACGTCACAGCCCATATTTTTATATAAAAGCGCTAAAATGAGACCTAAGTTTCCCAGGCCAAATATACCTACTTTATCGGTTGCTTTTACGTCAATAGGAAGAATACCATTCATTGCAATCCAGCACATCATCAAAAAACAGCCCTCTTCGTCGGTGGTTTCATCACTCAGCTGATACAAAACACCGCCATCGCTTCTCATCTTGTTAAAATGATGTTGTGATGCATGTGGAGCGCTGTACAAATACCGCTTGTTTACCGCAACATCCGTGACATCTTTGCCGGTTTCTAAAACTGTGCCCACAGCGCAATATCCGGGAAACACCGGATAAGTGGCGCCTTTTTTTAAGGCATAAACTCGTGACAGTTCTGTTCCAGGGCTTATCAAAGATTTATGACATTTTATTACGCATTCGTCATCCAAGCATTTTTTTGGTAAAGTATCATGTATAATCCCAACATCTTCCTTACCGTTTATCACAATTTTTTTCATGGGTTAGTTGTATGATATAAAAGCAATTTTAGGGTCTTTTATCATACGCTCCTTTCGTATTTATACCATTATATCTATATTTGTAGTGTATCACACTACCCGGATAATTTGTATATCGCATTGATAACTTGTGATAAATGTACAAGAATACTGGTTTGTTTCACAATAGTAAATTTGATAATGCAAAATATTGAGGATGAAGATGATAAAGCAAATAAAAGAAAACAAAAAGCAGTATCTGGATTTATTATTGCTTGCAGATGAGTAAGAAAATATGATAGATAAATACCTTGAGCGAAGCGATATGTATGCGCTGTATGTAGGCGGCGAAGTAGCTGCGATATGTGCTGTGACGAACGAAGGAAATAATACTCTTGAGCTGAAAAATATTGCGACCGTGCCATTATATCAAAAAAAGGATATGCAAAGCAGCTGATTGAATTTGTAATAGAAAACTATAAAGATAGATACGACACATTGATTGTAGGTACAGGCGATAGTCCACAGACGATACCGTTTTATGAAAAATGTGGATTTTGTAAAAGCTACAAGGTGAAAAATTTTTTCATAGATAACTATAATCATCCTATTTTTGAAGATGGGGTGCAGCTGGTTGATATGGTGTATTTAAAAATAAATCTATAAAAATATAAAACAGCCAAATATACACGTCGGCTGTTTTATAATGTTATATTATAATGCCGTTACAATGGTCAATTTCATGTTGGATGATTTGTGCGGTGAAATCTTTGAAAGTTTTTATCCTTTTTTGAAACTGTATGTTTTGATATTCTACCTTGATGGTTTTATATCGTTTGGTTGGGCGCGTGCCTTCAAGAGAAAGACAGGCTTCTTCGGTTTGGTAGGCACAACTGTGCTTTATGATTTTTGGGTTTATCATGATGAGATATTCGCCCTCGTTATCCACAGCGATAATATTTGAAAGTGATCCAATCATGTTTGCGGCAAGACCCACACAGCGGTCCTTGTTTGCAAGCAGAGTATCTAATAAATCGGTGGCTATTGAAAGCTCGTTCTGTGTTGCGGGAAGACTTTTTTGTGATAAAAATGTTTCGTCTTTAATAATTTCTTTAATCATATGTAGTCTCTTTCCATTAAATGATATATATATATATATAATAACAGCCTAAAGTGATAATGAAAAGTATAAAAAGAATATGCGGTGATGCGAAGGCACATATATAGGTACTAGGTTGATATTTAAATGAGAATATAATATACTTTTAGTAAGCATGTTTATTTATGAGTATTATGAAATTCACAGTATCAATCGTCTGTAATATACTGGCTAGGCAATAAAGATTTGTATGATTGTGACGATATACATGCACGGCGCGGCCATAGCTGTGGAGATAAGAAGGGTTATTCTAAAATGGATAAAATACAAAATACTAAAAACAAATGGATATTTGTCGTGGTTTGGTCTATTATAGCACTCGTTTTTATCACAGCAGTATATGCTTTTGTTTGGTATAATTTTTATAAAGATGCTATTTTTTCTCCGTACTACAAGCGAGGAAACTGGACGGTAGTTGCAATTTATGCGTTTTTGACATATGTGTTCACTATTTTTTTACATGGATATAAAATTGGTGTTTTGCGAGTGATAGAGCTTATATATGCACAATGTGTTTCTATTTTTTTAGTAAATGTTTTCACATATATGCAAATTGCACTGATGAAATTTGAGTTTTTTAGTCCTATGGTTTTAATTGTGATGATGTGTGCCCAGATTGTATGTGTGTCAATTTTGGTTTTTTGGGGAAACAAGCTGTTTTATAGCGTGTTCCCACCAAAAAGAATATTGGTGATCAATAATACCGGCGAAACAAATAGCTTGGTGCTGAAAATGAGCATGTTTCATAAAAAATATAGTATCATGGAAATTGTGAAATATGATGATATAGAAAAGAAAAAACTGGTAGAAAAAATAATTTTGCACGATGCGGTTTTATTGCCGCAAGCAGACAAAGCATTGCAAGATATATTAATGCCAATATGCTATGAAAACCGTAAAAACATATACTTTTATCCACTTGTAACAAACATCATGTTGAGCTCAAGTGAACAAAAAACTGTTTTTGATACGCCGATTTTCCTTTGCAAAAACGAAGATGTTTCAGGCGGAACATTATTTGCAAAGCGGTTTATAGATATTGTACTCTCGATATTGTTGTTAGTGATTACATCGCCTATAATGCTGATAACAGCACTGGTGATAAAGCTGCAAGACGGTGGGGCTGTTATATTTAAGCAAGAGCGATTGACAAAAGACGGTGCCACATTTAATTTATATAAGTTTCGAAGCATGATTGTAGAGGCCGAGGCAGATGGCGTTGCAAGGCTGGCAAAACAAAATGATGATAGAATCACACCAATAGGCAGGTTTATACGCAGGACAAGAATAGATGAGCTACCACAGCTGATGAACATATTAAAAGGCGACATAACCTTTGTGGGACCAAGACCCGAGCGTCCGGAAATTGCAGCGGAATATGAAAAATCGTTTCCTGAATTTAACTATCGACTAAAAGTAAAAGCAGGACTCACCGGATATTCCCAAGTGGTAGGACGATACAACACAGCCCCAAGAGATAAACTACTGCTGGACTTATATTACATAAAGAAGTGCTCCATATTGTTCGACTTTGAAATTTTACTAATGACGGCAAAAGTATTGATACTTCCGGAAAGCACACAAGGAGTGACAGCAATAACTGCACTAAATGAAGATTAAGCTTTTTGTGTGGCCACTAAAAAGTTAAGCATATAATAAAAAACCGCTACCATTGT
>CAYIZZ010000142.1:0-4391 GCA_964367945.1 uncultured Oscillospiraceae bacterium
CTATAGCCGCTTTAAAGTCGGCAATGATGTCTTCTTTATTTTCAAGGCCTACCGATACCCGAATCATTTCAGGCTTCACTCCTGCTTTTATCTGATCTGCCTCTGACAGCTGACGATGAGTAGCCGATGCTGGATGAAGCACGCATGTGCGAATATCTCCAACATGTACCACCAAGCTGCTTAGTTCCAGTGCTTCTATCAGTTTACGCCCTGCAGCAAAGCCGCCTTTCACGCCAAACGTGATAACTCCGCCGCTACCTTTAGGCATGTATTTATTTTTCAAGTCATGTGATTCACTATCGGCCAGACCCGGATAATTCACCCATTCTATACGAGGATCTGCCTCTAAAAACTCTGCCAGGCTTTGTGCGTTTTCACAGTGGCGTTCCATGCGCAGATGCAATGTCTGAAGCCCCATGCAAGTGATCCAAGCATTCATCGGCGCCATGGTGCATCCATAATCACGCAGCATCTGTGCCCTGATTTTAACAGCTAATGCCGCCGGCCCAAAACTTTCTGTATATTTAAGTCCGTGATAGCTCTCGTCGGGCTCTGTCAGCCCTGGGAATTTCCCGTCCTTATTCCAATCAAAATTTCCTCCATCAATCACCATACCGCCCATGCTGGTAGCATGTCCATCAGCATATTTTGTGGTGGAGTGTATTACAATATTTGCACCATGCTCTATAGGTTTACACAAATACGGTGTCGCCAACGTATTGTCTACCACCAGTGGCACACCCAGCGCTTTCGCAGCTTTACTCCATTTTTCAAAGTCTAAAACGGTCAATGCAGGGTTTGCCAATGTTTCTGCAAATATCATCTTAGTGTTCGGTGTAGCCGCTGCTATAATTTCTTCATATGTAGCTTCCTGCGAAACAAATGTATGAGAAATTCCCAACTTCTTAAAGCTGACACCAATAAGATTGTTTGTGCCTCCATATACATTTGTGCTACACAAAATATGGTCTCCTGCTTCACAAATAGCCAATGCACACACCATGGTCGCACCTTGTCCACTAGATGTAGCTACTGCGGCCACACCACCTTCCAATAGTGCCATCTTTTCTTCAAGTGCCGCTATAGTAGGATTGGAAATACGGCTATACATATGGGTTGCGCTAGTCAAATCAAACATTGACGCTACATCATCCGTGTCGTAATATCTATATGTGGTAGACTGCACCATGGGTACCACTTGTGGCTCCCCTTTTTTTGCTCGGTAAGTGCCGTGCACACAAGCTGTTTCAAATTTCATTTTAGTCTCCTTTTCATAAATCTTAATCTTAATCCCTATCAAAATAGTAGGTATACAAAATTATTATAGCACACTTTTTCAAATAAGTCTATTTAAATTAATTATACTTGCCACTTTTGCACAAAAAATGTATAATAATTTGTATGTAGCTTTTTAAACTATTTTCGTATTTTCAGTGCATATATGCAGTTTTTATACTATTATACGATATTTTTCGGAGGAATTTGATGGCTGTAAAATATACAAAACCAAAAGGCACTCTAGATATTTTGCCCAGTGATGTCCATAAATGGCACTATGTAGAGAATCTGATACACCAAACTGCCCACTTATATGGGTATGAAGAAATTCGCTTGCCCACTTTTGAAAGTACCGAGCTGTTTGCTCGTGGTGTAGGTGAAGGCACTGATATCGTCTCTAAGGAAATGTATACATTTTTAGACAAAGGTGGGCGCAGTATCACCTTGCGTCCAGAGGGCACAGCCGGTGTAGTTCGTGCTGTTTTAGAAAATGGACTACTTTCTTCCAGCCCTTTACCACTCAAAAACTACTACCTGCAAAGCTGTTTCCGCTACGAAAACAGCCAAAAGGGTAGATATCGCGAGTTTCATCAGTTTGGCATCGAGTGTTTTGGCACAAGCGATCCCTCGGCCGATGTGGAAACCATGCTGCTTGCTCGTAGTTTGTTTCAAACTTTAGAGCTTAACGCTGACATAACGCTGGAAATAAATTCTATCGGTTGCCCTACATGCCGTCCTACCTACTTAAAGGAACTGACTGCTTATTTTGAAGAGTATAAATCCACTTTGTGTCCCACATGTTTAGAGCGTCTTGAGAAAAACCCCATGCGCTTATTAGACTGCAAGGAAGAAAAATGTCATGCCATATCGGCAAACGCACCTCGGAGTGTAGATTATTTATGCGAGGAATGCGATGATCACTTTTCTATCGTCAAAAGCCAGCTAGACGGTTTAGGCCTACCGTATGTGGTAAACACACACATGGTTCGTGGGCTTGATTATTATACTAAAACTGTGTTTGAATTTATCGCAAATGGTGTTGGCACCCAAGGCACAGTATGTGCCGGCGGACGATATGACGGCCTTATTCAAGAGTTGGGTGGCGCACCCACTCCGGGCGTTGGTTTTGGCATGGGTGTAGAGCGTGTTATCATGCTGCTGGAGCAAAAAGGAAACGTTCCGTCTGCCTCGGGCCCTGTTATGTTTGCCGTGGGCATGGGCGACAGCGGACGTGCCGCCGCAAGAAAATTGGCATATGATATGAGGCGTGAAAACTTGCAGTGCGAATATGACATTTCCGCACGCAGCGTAAAAGCACAAATGAAAGCTGCCGGTCGCCTGAATGCACAGTACACCATGGTACTCGGTGACGAAGAAATAAGCAGTGGCATTGCACGTATCAAACGTATGTCTGACGGTAGCCAAGCCGAAATTTCTTTGGATAAAGTTTCTGCCACATTAAAAAACCTGCACAAAAAAGACCCCACATCAAACTGTACAGACGATCTTCAAACATTAGTGGACGGACTTTGATTTCACCTTTTAAATTAAACTGTAAAAGCTAAGGAGAATAGATATGGATCAAATGGGTACTTTACGAAGAACGCATTACAGCTGTGATATCAGCACAAAAAACATCGGTGAAACCATGACGGTGGCCGGCTCTATCGGAAAAAGCCGCAACTTGGGAAGCTTAGTATTTGCCGACGTTCGCGACACCACCGGTATAATACAGCTGGCTTTCGGTGACAGCACAAACACAGATATTTTCAAAAAATCCACCACCTTGCGTGCTGAAGATGTGGTAATGGCCGAGGGCGTGCTTCGCATGCGTGAAAGCATAAATCACGAGCTACCCACAGGTGAAGTGGAGCTATTTGTTAGCGATTTGCGCATTTTAAGTCGTGCTGAAACTCCGCCATTTGAAATCCGTGATGACCTTAATGTAAACGACGAGTTGAAGTTGCGCTACAGATACCTTGATTTGCGCCGTGAAGATTTGCATCATGCTATTTCTTTCCGTAGCAAGGTTACCTCCTCTATAAGAGATTATTATGTTCAGAATAATTTTGTAGACGTGGAAACTCCCATGCTTATAAAATCCACTCCCGAAGGTGCACGTGATTATTTAGTGCCTAGCAGGGTTCAGCCGGGCAGGTTTTACGCCTTACCTCAAAGCCCGCAACTATATAAGCAAATTTTGATGCTTTCAGGTTTTGATAGATACTTCCAGATTGCACGTTGTTTCCGTGACGAAGATTTGCGTGCAGACAGACAACCCGAATTTACCCAAATTGACATGGAAATGGCATTTTGCGATGAAAATGATGTCGAAACTGTCAACGAAGGTTTGATTTCTCACGTTTTCAAAGAAGTACTGGGCAAAGATATCCCCGTGCCGTTTCCACGCATGACTTGGCACGAGGCTATGAGCCGCTTTGGTAGCGACAAGCCTGATACCCGCTTTGCAATGGAGCTGCAAGACATCAGTGCCATTGCAGAAAACTGCGGTTTTGCCGTATTTAGTGGTGCCGTCCAAAGCGGTGGCAGTGTGCGTGCACTTTGCGCCAAAGGCCTTGCCGACAAAATATCTCGTAAGGAGATTGACCGCCTAACCCAAACAGCAAAAACTTACGGTGCTAAAGGGCTTGCATACCTAAGGTGGACAGCTGACGCCGAAAGTAGCAGTTTTGAAAAATTCCTTTCAGACGATGAAAAATCCGCTTTACGCAGCGCTGTTGGCGCCGAGGCAGGCGATGTGGTACTTGTGGTGGCAGACAAAGATCCTGTGGTATTTGCTGCGCTTGGTGCTTTACGTTTGGAAATTGCGAAAAAGCACGGCCTTATTCCCGAAGACGAGTTCAATTTCTTATGGGTCACTGACTTTCCGCTATTTGAGCATGACGAAGAAAATAATCGTTATGTTGCTATGCATCATCCGTTTACCATGCCAAAAGATGATGATGTGGATAAGCTGTTATCCGATCCCGGCTCGTGTATTGCCAAAGCATATGATATGGTAGTAAATGGTGTAGAGCTAGGTGGGGGTTCTGTCCGTCTCAACCCCCCCGAAATACACGCCACTATGTTCCAAGCTGTAGGTTTCACACAGG
>CAYIZZ010000143.1:0-4354 GCA_964367945.1 uncultured Oscillospiraceae bacterium
AGCGGAACAGCTACAGAGATGCTAAACTATAAAATTGTGGAATATTCAAAAGCGGTGGTAGATAAACGCCCACATTTCCATATTTGTATAGTAAATCAAGTCTCGCCTCGTTGTGATTGCCATGGTGGCAATGATGTGGCTCTTGTTCCGGATATTGGCATGTTTGCATCGTTTGATCCTGTGGCTTTGGACGCAGCATGCACCGAGGCTGTAAATAATGCACCCATAATGGCGAACTCAGAACTTGCTGAGGTAAAGCATGTTCATGGAGACCATATCACCGATGTGCATCCTATTGTCCGCTGGAAAGCGTTGATGGAGCATGGTGAAAAAATGGGGCTTGGCACTACGGATTATGAACTGATTACTATCTAAATCGTATATATAAAACTCTGCAAGACAACGTTGTGAGGAATTTATGCGTAAAGTAAACTTGAGCAGATATTTTTTCACAGTGGATTTTGCCACAACATGGAATGTGTGGCAAGGTGTTGTTTTTATGCGCGGATAAAGCGACAAACAAAGGAATAGTATCTTTTTGGTGCTGTTCCTTTGTTTTATTAATAAGCTAAAATCATACAAAAAAGGTGGGATAACATGGGAAAAGATACTTTTCAATACGATATTGCTGTGATTGGTGCAGGTAGTGGCGGACTGGTAGTGGCTTCTGCGGCAGCAGGCATGGGTGCACGTGCTCTTTTGGTAGAAAGCCGAAAAATGGGCGGAGATTGCCTAAACTATGGTTGTGTTCCCAGTAAGACTTTTTTGAAATCGGCACATTTAGCACATAAGCTGAAAACGGCTACAGAATATGGACTACATAATGTGAATTTTGATGTGTCTATGCAGGATATTATGGCAAGGGTGTCTGATGTTATTGCGGAGATAGAGCCTCACGACTCAAAAGAACGTTTCGAGTCGCTGGGTGTCACGGTGGTGATGGGCTTTGGCAAGCTGGTGGAGGCCCACACAATAGACGTGAACGGAACTATATACACTGCTAAAAAAATAGTGATTGCCACAGGCTCGACGGCGTTTATCCCACCAATAAAAGGCCTTGATACAGTAAAGTATTACACAAACGAAAGTATTTTCGAGCTGGATACATTGCCAAAGCGTATGGTGGTATTGGGTGCGGGCCCGATAGGCCTTGAACTGGGCCAAGGGTTTGCGCATTTAGGCAGTGAAGTGCATATGGTGACAAGGGACGATAAGATATTTTCAAAGGATGAGCCGGAAGCATTCCCTATAATGGCAGAGGTGATGGAAAAAGACGGCGTGAAGATTTACACAAAAAGTCAAATAAAAGAAGTGGTGGAAAAAGACGGACAAAAAGCGGTGGTGATATCTACCGAGGATGGTGAAAAAGAGCTTTTATGCGATGTGCTTTTGGTGGCGCTGGGGCGAAAACCAAACACCGATAACATGAATCTTGAAAATGTGGGCATAGCTATAAACAAGCGTGGGTTTATAGAAGTGAATGAATACCTGCAAACAACGGTGGATAACATATACGCATGTGGAGATGTACGTGGCAAGTTTCTTTTCACTCATTCGGCGGGATACGAGGCATCTATGGTGGTACGAAATGCCTTGGTGGCGCCAAAGTTCAAAACGTTATATCACAACATAGCATGGACAACGTATACTATGCCGGAAGTAGCTCATGTGGGTCTTTTAGAAGCTCAGGCCAAAGAGAAAGGCCTACATGGATATACATATATGCTGCCGATATCAAATAATGACAGGGCAAAAGCCGATGATG
The DNA here is from genome assembly GCA_964367945.1 of uncultured Oscillospiraceae bacterium. Classification (GTDB taxonomy): domain Bacteria; phylum Bacillota; class Clostridia; order Oscillospirales; family Ruminococcaceae; genus JAAYCI01. Next base: position 1,766 of record CAYIZZ010000143.1, read on the forward strand.
ATAGGCAAGGGTATGTGAAGGTAGTGCTGGATAAAAAGTCTCGTGTTATCGGGGCAGGTATAGTATCGGAAAAAGCAGGGGATTTGTTGCCGGTGTTGTCACTTTTAGTAAGCAAGCGAATGAAGATAGGCGGCGTTATGTCGGTGATATATCAATATCCCGTGCAAGGCGAAATAGTAAAGTCGGTAGCGTTGGAACACTTTAAACAAACAGCTAAAGCCTGGCAAAAGACACTACTTAAAAAAATCGTAAGAAGATAGGTGGAGGAAGATATGATTGACACAAGAGGAAGGGGTAGCATTCAGTCAAGCATGGACAAACTGGTGGTGACAACAAAGCTTTCTAAACTGCATCCAAACACCATCACGGCTATTGCGTTTGTTGTGGGTGTGATATCTGCGTTTTTTTTGGCAAATGGTCATTCTTTTATAGCGCTTGTACTTTTGTGGATATCGGGACTTTTTGATGTGCTGGACGGCACAGTGGCAAGGATAACAGGTAAAAGCTCTAAGCTGGGAGCTTATTTAGACCTTGTATTTGACAGAATGGTGGAAGCTGCCATTATCATGGGTTTTTACTTTTTCTTGCCACATAATGCGCTGGCATATCTTTTGTTTTTTGTGAGTGTATTGTTTAACTTTACTACATTTATGGTGGCGGGCTCACTTTTTAAAAATGAAGGTAAAAAAAGCATGCACTATGATATAGGTATAGTGGAAAGAACAGAAACATTTATTGCGTTTAGCTTGATGATGCTGATAACAGACTACGCGTTTATGATTTTGATGATTTTTAATACACTTACATTTATCACAGGTGTGATACGCATGTATAAAATTATCAGACATGAGCAGAAAGCGAGAAAAACATGAAGAAGAAAATATTGATAATTGTAGCTGTACTTGCTGCTGTGGTGGCTGTGTTTTTGCTGAGGTCTTACATTCCTATACAAGAGATTTTGGACTTTTTAGCGTCTATTGGTGATAACCCGTATGCATTTGTTATATACGTATTTGTATATGCTATTGCTGTGACGTTTGCCTTGCCGGCGTCGGCGTTCACTCTTTTAGCACCCACCATTTTCGGGTTTTGGCAAGGATTATTGGTCACTGTTATTGCATCAAATCTTGGATGTCACTTATCCTACGGTATAGCAAAACTACTGGGTAAGGATGTTATTTTAAAATATGTAAAGTCGGGCTCGTTCATAGATAAAGCCACCCAAAAAGCACAAGAAAACGGGTTTGTATTCATGATGTACATACGCTTGATTCCGCTGTTTCCGTTTGCCGCGGTAAACTACCTGTCAGGTATAATCGGGATTAAATATCATCACTATGCATTGGCAACATTTTTAGGTATGCTTCCGGGAAGTACGGTTTATGTGTATTTTGGATACACCGCCAGCAATGTAAGCGAAAATCCGCTGGGGCTTGTAGTGTCTATTTCGGTGCTAGTGGTGTTCACAGTGGTAGTAACACTAATTTCAAAACGAAAAAACAAAAAAGAGGAGATGTCGGAAGAAGTTTTAAAAGAAAAGTAAAAGATATATATATCGTGATAAAAATAGTATGCTTTGCGTGATAAAAAGTGTATAATATAAAAACAATAAACGCAGAGGAGAGCTTTATTATGTCTACACCGCATATTGGTGCAAAAAAAGGAGAAATAGCCAAAACGGTTTTGATGCCGGGTGATCCTAAAAGGGCGAAGTTTGTAGCTGAAACTTTTTTAGAAAACGCAAAACAAGTGACAGAGATTCGTGGCATGTTGGGTTTTACCGGCACATATAAAGGAAAGCCCGTGTCTGTGATGGGCAGTGGCATGGGTATGCCGTCTATAGGTATTTATTCATATGAGCTGTACACGCAATATGATGTGGAAGAGATTATCCGCATAGGCTCTTGTGGCGCATATGATGAAAAATTGCAGTTGTTTGATGTGCTGGTGGCTATAGAATCTTACAGCCATTCAAGTTATGCTAAGGAGCAAAGTGGATGTGAGGATAAAATAATACTGCCGAGTAAAGAACTGGTGCAGCGTTTGCATGAAAGTGCAAAGGCGCTAAACATACCTTTGATAGAAAGCCGAATTCATTCCTCCGATGTTTTTTACACCAAAGAGCCTATTTGGCAGCAATATTTAAAAGAGTATGGATGTCATGCAGTGGAAATGGAGAGCTTTGCGCTGTTTCATAACGCAAACGTATGCGGTAAAAAAGCAGCGTGTGTGCTTACAGTGTCGGATTCATTGTCGCTACACCAAGAAACAACGCCGGAGCAACGAGAAAAAAGCTTCACCCAAATGATGGAAGTGGCGCTGGGAGTACTTTAATATAGCGAAAATATGTATAGATTTTTACAAAAAGAAAAAACTCGCACAAGAAAGATAAAAGTAGTTGACATACACAATAAAACAAAGTACAATATATACGTTGCCCAAAAAGGGCGATTGTTTTCGTGCAGTTTTACAGAAAAAAGTGTGCGAATTTTAATTGATGTTTAGTCATTTTTTGGCTTTGCATATACAAAAAATTCAAAGAAGGGAGGAAAAACATGCCAACATTTAACCAACTTGTTCGTAAAGGTC
>CAYIZZ010000144.1:0-4350 GCA_964367945.1 uncultured Oscillospiraceae bacterium
CCGCCCAGCGGTTGACGAGGTAGGAGAAGTATCGAACATTCGGCGGATGTCTCCTTGCATTATGCCATGTGCACAGTCGGCTTACAAATATTAAAAGTAATTTTAATGACAAAAACCCGACAATGGCAACCGATAGTTATCGGAATTAGTTTGTAATTAATGAGACAGTGATGCATTCATATGTCTCTTGGCTGTTATTGCCATATATTATGCCTATTCAGAGGCAAAAACACAAAACATACATGAAAAAGAAAGTGGGATATCCATTTTCTTTGTGTTGTTTTGTGCCAAAAATAAATATACAGCACGAAGATAGCAAAAAGAGCTATCCATATTTTCGTGCGGTCAAAAAACGAAAATGGAGAAAATATATGTGTGGAATTGTAGGATATACAGGCACAGAAAAAGCAAAACCTAAACTATTGGCAGGGCTAAGCCGTCTTGAATATAGAGGATATGACAGCGCCGGCATGTCACTTTTTGATGAAAGTGGAAGCATTAAAACATATAAAGCAAAAGGTAGGATTGCGCATCTGGCAAAAATGGTGCAAAAAAAGGGTGAGGCGGCAACATGTGGAATAGCCCACACACGATGGGCCACACACGGCGTACCAAATGATGTGAACTCTCACCCACATACCACTGAAAAGCTTAGCTTGGTGCACAATGGTATTATTGAAAATTATCTTGAACTGAAAGCGTTTTTAGAAGAAAATGGGTATACATTTGTTTCGGAAACTGATACGGAAATTGCCGCAAAGATGGTGGATTATTATTATGAGGGCAACCCGAAAACAGCTATAATAAACGCATGCAAGCGCTTTGAAGGCGCATATGCGCTGGGTATTATATTTAACGATTACAAGAACGAAATTTTTGCAACACGGCTGGGAAGTCCGCTGGTGGTGACAAAGTCAGAAGATGGGTTTTACATCGCCTCAGATATGCCGGCCAGCCTTGAATACACAAAAGATTATTTTTCGCTACTTGAAGGTGAAATAGCACATTTACAGTCAAAAGACACAGTGTATTTTTACAAAGAAGACGGCCAAGAAATAAAAAAAGAGATACAAACATCCACCCTTAAGTTTGAAGAGGCCGAAAAAGGCGAGTATGATTATTACATGCTAAAAGAGATATACGAGCAACCCAAAGCGCTGAAACGCACGATTTTTCATCGTATAAATGATGATTTCACGCCTTGTTTTTCTGCCGATGATATCAGCGATGACTTTTTTCATTCCTTTAGGCATATTTATATAGTGGGCTGTGGCACGGCATACTATGCGGCTACATTGGGCAAAGAAATTATCAAGCGTGTGGCGAAGATAAACGTATCGATAGAAATAGCCTCAGAGTTTCGCTATAACCCGCCGATTTTGCGCGAGCATGACCTTGTGATGCTGGTGTCACAATCAGGCGAGACAGCAGATACTTTAGCAGCGTTGCGCCTGGCAAAAAGCAAAGGGGTTACTACATTAGCGGTGGTGAATGTGCCCGGTTCTGCCATTGCGCTGGAAGCTGACAAAGTACTGCAAACATACGCAGGCCCGGAAATTGCCGTGGCCAGCACAAAGGCGTTTAGTGTACAGCTGGCCAGCATGTATCTCATGGCTATAAAAACAGCCATGGTTAAAGGCGCATGCACGGGGCAAGAAGGTAAAACCATGCTGAGGCAACTGAGGGAAACCGTGGAAAACATGGACGAAATATTTTCTTTGCATGATGTGTGCTGCGACATAGCAAAAGAGTTTTCTAAAGCACAAAGTATGTTTTACATCGGGCGTGGATATGACGCAAGCTTATCTACTGAAGGTGCGCTGAAGTTGAAAGAGATTTCCTACATTCATGCCGAGGCATATGCCGCAGGAGAGCTGAAACACGGCACGATATCACTGATAACGGAAGAAACGCCTGTGATTGCACTGGTTACCGATAAGCGCTTGGCGAAAAAAACCATCAGCAACATGAAAGAGGTAAAAGCGCGTGGTGGAAAAATCACAGCGGTGTGCCTAGATGGCATCGACATCCCAAAAGATGCATATGACACACTGATACCGATAAAATGTAAACACACGTTGTTTGCGCCGCTGTATGCTATCATACCGCTTCAGCTATTGGCATATCACACAGCGGTGATAAAGGGCTGCGATGTGGATAAACCACGAAATTTGGCAAAGTCTGTGACAGTAGAGTGATTGTTATACCAAGGTTATAATATAATATTGTTGCATAAAAAAAGATGAGTATTTTTACTCATCTTTTTTGTATTGTATCTAGCATAAAACTAAACTAACAATAATATACCTGATATCAGCAATAAAACATAAGTGATTTTCAAAAACAGTTCTTGGTTGATTTTGTCATGAATCTTGTTTCCGAAATACACACTTAACAATGCTGTTGGTATGGCTATAACTGTCATGATGGTAACTTCTGCAGTGAAAAATCCACTTTGAACATGTGTGAATAATAAAAAACTGTTAAGTAGTATCCATAAAACAGCTAAAGTTGCCCTGAACTGATGCTTGTCTTTTAAAGCATACACAGCGTAAATAACTAAAAGACTACCACCGCTTACAAACATTCCATGAATAATACCTGCTAAAACTATAACAAGGTACATTGCAAAAACCGGCAGATGCACTTCTTTTTTAATGAACAGCTTTTTTAAAGCTATAGCGACGATAAGTGCACCGTAAGCATAAAGAAGCATGCCTGTGGGTATAACACCTAAAAGATAAATACCGATAACCATGCCTATCAGCATGAAAACAGACATTTTCAAGACTTCTTTTTTGTTGACATGTTGCGGATGTTTTATCACAACAAGTGCACAAATTACGATGGCAATTGCATTTAAAACAGCTTTTGCATCATTCATCCCGATTAGCATCATAGAAAACGGCATTGCAAGCATAGTGCCTGCAAATCCGGTTATTGCTTGAACAGTGTTTGAAACTACAACAACTATAAAAAATAAAATATTATTAAGCACTTTTCACCCTACTTGTTTACATGGCTTCTTCGAATATTTTTTCTATATCTTCTGCGCAAGTGGGTCTTGGGTTTACTTTTGAGTTGGCACTTTTCATCGAGTCTATTGCCATTGCAGGGATGGATTCCATTGTGACATTTAGCTCTGAAAGTGTTTTTGGAATTTCCAGCTCTTTTGAGATGTCAAAAATTGCATCTATAAGCATTTGTTTTTCAAACGGAGTGACAAAGTCTCTTGAGATGCATCTATAGATTTTTTCCAGTTTTTCAAGCTCGACATGATCAATGTTGTATTTCATAACATGGGGTAAAAGCACAGCGTTTGCTACACCGTGAGGGATATTGAAAACACCACCCAGGGGATGTGCCATGGCGTGCACGTTACCAAGTTTTGCTCTTGCGAAAGCTATTCCGGCAAAGTTGCTACCAACAAGCATTCCGGAAGCTGCATCTACATTTTTTCTATCGGCTACAAAATCTCTAATGTTTTTACCCAAAAGATCAAGTGCTTTTTCTGCCATACAGTCGGTAAAAGGGGTGGCATCTTTTGAAATATATGACTCCAGCGCATGAACTATGGCATCCATACCTGTGGGTGCGGCGATATGTTTTGGTAGTGACAAAATAAAATTGGGATCAAGAATGGCATAGGCCGGAATAATGTTAGGGCTTCCGATGGAGAATTTAAAGCTTCTTTCATGGTCTGTTATAACAGAGGATGCTGTGACTTCACTGCCGGTTCCGGCTGTGGTGGGGATGGCCACAATAGGCATGATCTTTCCGGGTACATTTCCAACACCTTCATAATCTGTAACTTTGCCGCCAAAAGTGGCCAAAACAGCAGCAGCCTTTGCAACGTCCATGGGCGAGCCGCCACCGAAAGCTACCATGCCCTCAGCACCGCTTTCTTTGAAAAATGCAGTTGCTTTTTCCACGGTTTCAATAGATGGGTTTGGCTCTATATCTGAAAAAACAGTATATTCTACGCCACCATCTTTTAAAGCATTGGTAACTTCATCTGCAAAACCTAAGCTAACAAGGGAAGCATCTGTTACTACCAGCACGGATTTTATGTTGTTTTCGGCTAAAAGCTCAGGAAGTTTTTTTACAGCTCCCGCACCAAATACAACGTTTTGACATAATGAAAAGTTAAAGTCGTTCATAAGTGTTCTCCTTTTATCAAATTGTTTATAATTATTATACTGAAGAATTATGGACCGAAACAAACGATAAATCGACACAAATAAAAAAGCATCGGATATGAATCCGATGCCTAGTTGAGTTCGGCATAAAGCCGTTGGTGCGCGCGGAGGGACTTGAACCCACACGTCGAAAGACACTAGATCCTAAATC
>CAYIZZ010000145.1:0-4299 GCA_964367945.1 uncultured Oscillospiraceae bacterium
GCGCCGCTGTATAGTGATCTGCCCAGTATGGCGGCATACACGCCGATTTCTTTCAAGTCACGTATATCACTAAGGCTACTCACCCCACCTGACGCGGTAAACTTCACGCCTTGTATCTTCACAAGTTCACGATACACTTCAAGATTGGTGCCTTGCATTGCGCCGTCTTTTGATATGTCTGTGTATATAATATACTTCACGCCCAGCTGCGCTAGATACTTACAAAACTCGACACTATCTTGCTGTGATGTTTTTTTCCATCCATCGGTGGCAACCATCCCGTTTTTCGCGTCCACACCCACGGCTATCTTATCACCGTACTTCGCCAGCGCCTGTTTCAAAAACTCAGGATCACTGAGCGCAGCTGTACCTAGAATAACCCTGTCGACACCGGCCGCAATACAATCTTCCACGCACTTCATGTCACGGATTCCACCACCCAGCTCGACCGTCATGGAGGTGTTTTCACAGATGTTTTTCACTATCTCAAAATTCACCATCCGCCCATCTTTTGCACCGTCTAAATCCACTACATGCAGATATTTTGCACCCTCTGCCTCGAACAACTTGGCAAAAAGTAGCGGATCTTTCCCAAACACCTCTTGCTTTGCATAATCGCCCTGAAACAGGCGCACTGCACACCCATCTAAAATATCTATTGCTGGAAATAGTTTCATTTTACTTTACCTCCGTAAATGCTTTTAATATCAAAAGACCGACATCTCCGCTTTTTTCAGGATGAAACTGCGTACCGTATACATTTCCGTTTTGTACCACACCCGTCACATCAATGCCGTATTCACTACTTGCAACAAGACTATCATCACAATTTTGCGCGTAGTAACTATGCACATAATACACAGCATCTTTCGGCTTTGTGTACTTCAAGATAGGACAATCTTCTTTCTTTATATCCAGTGGATTCCAGCCCATGTGCGGCACTTTATGCGTGAAATTTGCGGCCTTTAACGCGTCTTCCAGGCTGACAACCTCGCCGCCTAAAAACCCCAACCCCTTGTGCCGTCCAAACTCATGACTTTCGTTAAACAAAAGCTGCATTCCAAGACATATCCCTAAAAGTGGTATCTTTTTTTCCACTACCTCTTCCAGCACCCGACACAAGTTTTGCTCGCGCAGCTTTGCCATGGCATCTTCAAACGCACCCACGCCCGGCAATATCACACGCTGTGCCGACAAAAGCACGCTTGCATCTTTGGTGACCACAGCATCCTCGCCGATACACTCCAGCGAGCTTTTCAGGCTAAATAAATTGCCCACACCGTAGTCTACAATGGCTGTCATACCATCACCTCCAGCTTTTCGCACAAGCTCGCAATCCGCTTTTGCTTGAAGCGCCACGACGTGCGGTTTGCAATCATGCGCGCCGAGGAAAACGCAACATCCTCAATCACAGCAAGGCCGTTTTCTTTCAGGGTCGAGCCGGTCTCTACAATATCCACAATCACATCGGCAAGGCCAATCAGCGGCGCAAGCTCTATCGAACCATGCAGCTCAATCAGCTCGATGTTACGGCTTTTTTGCGCATAAAACTCGCGCGCCACTTCGGGGTATTTTGTGGCTACTCGCAGCGCCCTTGTGGTATCTTCTTTATAGTCCACGTGCGCCGCCACCGCAAACCGACACTTGCCAAACTGCAAGTCTAACAGCTCTAAGACATCAGAGTTGTTCTCCAGCAAGATGTCCTTGCCCACCACGCCGATATCTGCCGCGCCGTGCTCTACATATATGTCAACATCGGTGGGCTTTACCAAAAAGTATCGTATTTTCGACTTTTTATCTTCCCACACCAGCTTACGGCTTTTCTTGTCCATCTCGCCCTCGGTCAGGCCAATGGCTGAAAACAAGCCGTGCATTTTCTCGGCAAGGCGGCCTTTGGGCAAGGCAACCTTCAGCCAATCTTCGCCCTCTGTCTCGGCAGTGTTTTCACTAAAGCCCAGTGCATCCAGCGGCAAAGCAAACCCTACAGCACCCTGTGATTTGTCAAACCGATGTAGTAAATTATCATACCGTCCACCACCTAAAATAGGCACCGGCGTACCCTCGGCATAGCCCTGAAATATCAGACCGTTATAGTATCCTGCGTCGTTCACAATAGAAAAATCTAAACGAACACACACACCATTTTGTGGGATTTCTACCGAATTTACGATGTTTTCAAGTTCTTGTAAAGCTGCCAGCGCACCGGGTATATCCTTTGCCAGCTGCATGGCGCTTTGCAACGTTTTTGAGAACTCGCCCGAAAGCGACACCAGCGACACCAGCGCAGTTGTCATCTCGCCGGACAGGCCCGCGCTTTCCGCCACTGTTTTCATGGCGTGGCCGCTTTTACTTTGCAGTGCCTCTGCGGCGGCTTTTTGATGCTCGGTGCTTTCAAACAAGCCCAAAACACCCTCAACTACACCCATGTGGGAAACATCCAGCGCTGTTTTACCGATCAGCTCAAGACTTTGCAGTACAAGCCCCAGCACCTCTTTTTCGGCAGAGGCTCCCCCACCGATGCACTCAAGGCCTATCTGGCGAATCTCTTTATACTCGCCACTTTGACGTGTGCGACGGAAGACGTTTTCGTTGTAATACACCCGACGTGTTTCGCCGTTTTTGGTGCTTTTGACAATGGATAAAGTGACATCGGGCCGAAGCGCCATCAATCGCCCGTCTGTTCCGGTGAATGTGATGACGTCCGCATCCATTAAAAACGACTTATTCTGAAGGTAAAAATCATATTCTTCAAAACTGCCCATACGATATAGGCCGTATCCTTTTTCCTCGTAAAGTGCACGCAAACGCAGGGAAATTTCCTCGTCGCGAAGCAATGTTGGCAGCTGCATGTTTATACCTCTTTTTTATTATTTCTTCATTTTAATAAACTATCGCCGCATGTGAATTTTCAACAATTAATACACATACTTTATTATATAATATCATGTTCAAACATATCAAGTATATAGTACTTTATCAATTTAGTCAAGTAAAGAATTAAAGTGACGCAATTTTTACATAAAAACATAACATAAAAACCTAGATTTTTTATATTGTTCATGGTAAAATGATCATACATATAAAAATTACATATCGGAGGTTTCGTATAATGAGATTGTTAACCCGGTCAGATTTCGACGGTCTGGCTTGCGCCGCCTTACTAAAAGAACTTAATATCATCGATTCTTGGACGTTTGTCCACCCGAAAGATTTGCAAGACGGCCTTGTGGAAGTTGGCGAAAACGATGTTTTGGCAAACGTGCCTTATGTAGAGGGTGCCAAGATGTGGTTTGATCATCACACCTCTGAGAGCGAGCGTCTTGGTGATAAGGCCACGTTTGAGGGCGAAAGCCGCCTTGAAGACAGCGCCGCACGCGTGATTTATGAGTATTATGGCGGTAAGGCGAAAATGCCGCATCTTGAAGACATGGTTGTTGCCGTGGATAAGGTGGATGCTGCAAAACTTACACGTGAAGAGATTTTAAATCCGTCCGGTTGGGTGCTTTTGGGCTTTTTGATGGATCCACGTACCGGTCTTGGTCGGTTCCGTGAGTTTCGTATTTCAAACTATGCTTTGATGGAACAGCTGATTGAAGAAGTGCGCGTGAAAACCATCGAAGAGATTTTGGAAGGCCAAGATGTGAAAGAACGTATCGAGCTTTATTTTAAGCAAGATATAGAGTTCCGTAACATGATAAAGGAACATACCTACGTGAAAGGTAACGCTATTGTTACCGACTTGAGGAATGTGGCGCCTATATACACAGGTAACAGGTTCTTGATTTATAGTCTTTATCCTGAGCAGAATATCTCGCTGTGGATAGTGGATGGACGTGGTAAGGCGAACGCGCCGATCGCGGTAGGTCACAGTGTTTTGAACCGTACCTCTAACACGAATGTTGGTAGCCTGATGCTTAAATATGGCGGCGGCGGACACCAGCAAGTGGGTACTTGCCAGGTTTTGTACGATGACGCTGATCGTGTTATTTCTGAGCTACTTGAGAAAATCAACCAAGACGGATAAACTAGATAAAGCACGCATCTCCCCGACGGTGGTGATTTTACCTTCGGGGATTTTTGTGGGTGCTATAGATAACCATTTTAAGCTTAGACATTTTCACGCTTTTTGAAAAAAGCTTAGCAAAAACTTTCAATGACGAATTTTATGCAAAATTCGTTGGTTTAAATAAAATTCTATTTGAGGTTTCATCTAACTTTTTTTGAAAAAGCATGGTTTTGTGCCTAGCGGCACACGCAATAGCCTGCGGCGTGGTGATTTGTTAGGTTGTGTGTTTAGGG
>CAYIZZ010000146.1:0-4295 GCA_964367945.1 uncultured Oscillospiraceae bacterium
TCTCTTTTAAATGCATCCATCATATATTCTGCTTTTTTCTTATACACCTGCCGAATTCTTTCGATATGTGCGGTGATATCGTGTTCTGCCAAGAAAGCGTCAATCACCCTTTGGCCCCACATGTTTGTGTGCACGTCGTTACCTTGTTTCACCACCACAAACTTGTTCATTAGGCTTTTTTCCGCCACACACAGCGCAATACGCATACCCGGCGCAAACACTTTCGACAACGATGCTGCATACACCACCAGCCCCTCGGTATCAAGACTTTTTATGGATGGTATATCTTCTTTTGTGAACCTCAGCTCACCGTATGGGTTGTCTTCCAAAATCATCACGCCGTATTTTTTACACAGCTGATACACCGCTTTGCGTTTCTCCAAAGATGTTGTGTATCCTGTAGGATTTTGAAAGTTTGGAATGGTATAGTAAAATTTCGGTTTTGGTGTTCTTGAAAGCGCAGCCTCTAGCGCGGCCAAGCAAACGCCATCTTCCTCTAATGGCACACCAATCAGCTCGGCACCGTTTGCCCTAAACGAATTCATCGCGCCCAAAAACGCCGGATCCTCTGTCACCACAAAGTCTCCATCGTTACACAAAAGTTTCGACATATAGTCCATAGCTTGCTGGCTACCGGACAATACTATAACGTCATCTGTATCTTTTACTGCTTCTTCAAAACGGTTAAGATACTCTTTTCCGCGGTTACGTAAAGACGGATATCCCTCGGTAATGGAATACTGCAACACCCCTGCCGGATCATCCCGCAGTAGCCTTGCCGATATGTCAGCAATTTCTTTTGCCGGAAACGCTTCGTTTGAGGGATTCCCCCCTGCAAAGCTAATCAAGCTTGGGTCAGCCATTTGTTTAAGCAGCTCTCTAATAATAGACGGTTTCATATTTTTCACTTTGTTGCTGAATTCCAATTGCATAAACAATCTCCTTTTTATCACTTTGGGATGGCGGCATAGCCATGATCTATTGTCATATACACAATAACCGCTTTGCCATTTTTCCTCAAAACGTTATTCACTTTATCTCTCAGCTCATTTTCATCCATCACAAAGCCTTCAGGCAATATCACATCAAACCTGTACACCAGCGTATGCCCGTCATCTTCCATCGAAAAATCATGAAGTTTCAGCTGCGAATCAATACTTTTTATCTTTTCAAGCACTTTGCCTTTTTCGCTGTCAGTCGCGTCAGCCCCGGTCAATATCGGATCGTGATGAATAATCAAATGAATACCATATTTTTGGCGGATATCCTTTTCAATACCATCAATCACCTCATGGCTTTTCATCACATCTTCTGCACTGTCCATCTCCACATGTGCGCTGGCAAATTTTCTGCCAAGGCCATAGTCATGAACCAATAAGTCGTGTGTGTCCAGCACGCCGGGATACGACGCTATTTCATCGCCCAGCTCTTTCACAAGCTCCGAGTCGGGCGCTTGCCCCAGCAGCGGGCTTATCACTTCTTTCATCAGGCCTATGCCTGATACCACAATAAACACCGCCACTAAAAGCCCTATGTAGCCGTCTATCTGCCATCCAAACACAATGGACATGGCCGCCGAAACCAGCACCGCCGCTGTTGTTATCACGTCGTTTCTACTATCCACAAACGCCGCTTGTAGCGACATCGAGCCAATGCGCTTTCCGATATCACGATAAAAAAACGCCAGCCAAATCTTTACTACTATCGCCACCGCCAAAAGCACTATGCTAAAAACAGAAAACGACACATCTTGCGGGTTCATTATTTTCGTCACACTGCTTTGGGCCAGCTCCACCCCAATAAACAGCACCAAAATGGCCACCACAAACCCCGCAATATACTCAAAGCGTGCATGGCCAAACGGGTGTTCTTTATCCGCAGGTTTTTTCGACATGCTAAAGCCTGCCAAGGTTATCACCGACGCTGCTGTATCAGAAAAATTGTTCACTGCATCGCCTATTATAGCAATACTTCCGGTGATAATCCCCAGCGCTAGCTTTAAAACAGCCAGACCGACATTACAAAAAAGACCCACATATCCCGCAAGTTTTCCCAGCGAAGCCGAGAGATCTTTTTCGTTTTTCAGCTTTTTCTCAAAGCTTGCTATCAGCCAATTCGTCATTATTTCCACCTGTATAGGCAAATTTTACTTTGCCTAAAAAATCTTACAAAGACTTCAAATACTCGTCCATATCGACTGCGGCCTGTTTGCCTGCACCCATGGCCAAAATAACGGTAGCCGCGCCTGTCACGGCATCTCCGCCTGCCCAAACGCCGCTACGGGTGGTGGCGCCTTTTTCGTCTTTTGTGATGATTCCGCCCCATTTTTGGGTATCAAGGCCGGGTGTAGTGCTGCGAATCAGTGGGTTTGGTGATGTACCGATGGACATAATCATCGCATCACACTCTATCACAAACTCGCTACCCTCTACCTCTACAGGACGTCTGCGTCCGCTAGCGTCGGGCTCGCCCAGCTCACAGCGGATACAGCGCATGCCACACACTTTACCGTCTTCGTCGCCCAACACCTCTATGGGATTTGTCAGCGTTTTGAAGATGATACCCTCTTCCTCGGCATGCTCCACTTCTTCGGCACGTGCAGGAAGCTCGTCCATGCCACGACGATATACAATGCTCACTTCTTTTGCTCCAAGACGTTTTGCGCATCTTGCGGCATCCATGGCAACGTTACCGCCACCAACCACCGCCACACGCTCGGCACGCATCACCGGTGTACGGCTATTTTCTTGCCATGCACCCATCAAGTTTACACGTGTCAAAAACTCATTAGCAGAAAACACGCCGTTCAGGCTCTCGCCCGGAATACCCATAAACCTTGGCAGGCCTGCGCCACTGCCCACAAACACAGCCTTGAATCCATCTTCAAACAGCTCATCAATGGTCAAAACCTTGCCGATAACCATGTTGGTCATCACTTTTACGCCCAGCTGTTTTAGGTTATTTATTTCCTTGTCCACAATCGCTTTCGGCAAGCGGAACTCAGGTATACCGTATACCAAAACACCGCCGGCTTTGTGCAATGCTTCAAAAATAGTCACATCATAGCCTTTTTTTGCAAGCTCGCCTGCCACGGTAAGTCCGGCAGGCCCTGCGCCTATAACCGCCACTTTGATGCCGTTTGCAGATGCTACCCCGGGCAGCTCGCCGCCGTTTTCAATCTTCCAGTCGGCCACAAAGCGCTCTAGGCGCCCTATGCCCACCGGCTCGTGCTTGATTCCACGTACACACAACTGCTCGCACTGTGTTTCTTGCGGACACACACGTCCACACACTGCCGGAAGTGCTGTTTGCTCGCTAAGCGCCACAAAAGCGCCCTCAAAGTCTTCCTCAGCCACTTTTTTGACAAATTTCGGGATATCTATCATTACGGGACAGCCCTTCACACAGGGTTTATGCTTACAGTCAAGACAGCGCTTTGCCTCTTCCACAGCCATTTCTTTGGTGTAGCCCAGCGCTACTTCATCAAAGTTCGAGTTCCTCACCTGTGCATCTTGCACCGGCATAGGGCATTTTTTAGGATCCATGTTCGCCATCTTACTTTACCTCCGCGGATTTGATAACACATTCTTTTTGATGTTCTGCGGTTTCTACTTTCTTATAAATAGCACCACGTTTCATGGCCTCATCAAAATCCACAAGGAATCCATCAAAGTCCGGACCGTCCACACATGCAAACTTCACCTCGCCACCCACTGTCAGGCGGCATCCACCACACATTCCTGTGCCATCTATCATCACAGGGTTCATGCTAACGGTGGTTTTGATATCATGCGGCTTTGTTGTAGCCACCACAAACTTCATCATAATCAGCGGACCTATGGCAATAACCTCGTCATACTGGTTGCCCTCGCTTATCAGCTTTTCCAGCGCATGCGTCACAAGGCCTTTCTCGCCGCAACTGCCGTCGTCACTCATAAGTACATATTTATCCGACACTGCACGAAACTCGTCTTCTAAAATAAGCAAGTCTTCACTGCGAAAGCCCACAATACTGTGAACTTCGCATCCCATTTCATGCAACTTTTTCGCTACGGGATATGCTATGGCACTGCCAACACCGCCACCCACAACAGCCACTTTTTTCAGGCCTTCCAGCTCAGACGCTTTGCCCAGTGGACCCACAAAATCCTGTACACACTCGCCTTCTTCAAGGCCTAATATCTGCTGTGTTCCTGCACCCACAATTTGGAAAATAATGGTGATGGTGCCGTTTTCGACGTCATAATCCGATATCGTCAGCGGTATACGCTCCGAGTCATCTTTTGCACGCACAA
>CAYIZZ010000147.1:0-4010 GCA_964367945.1 uncultured Oscillospiraceae bacterium
TAGAATATATTTTGTTGCCAAGTGACACGGACAACGTTTTGCGGCCATAGCTCATCTGGTAGAGCGCCACCTTGCCAAGGTGGAGGTAGCGAGTTCGAGCCTCGTTGGCCGCTCCAAATTTGGTGCCGTCGCCAAGTGGTAAGGCCCGGGTCTGCAAAACCCGTATTCGGCAGTTCAAATCTGCCCGGCACCTCCAAATATAAATTAATGCGGTGAAATACCCGCATTTTTTTGTGTATAAAAAAGCATACAAAGGTGGTGTATGATGAAGAAAAACGCTGTATTGTGGGTTTGTATTGCGAGCCTTGTTGTGTTGGGTGTAGCTTTTATTTTTAGTATGTACAGATATATTACACTGGCAGATAGCTTGCAAACAATGCTGACATACTATCAATCAGAAACAGAACTCCTGCAGGAAGATTTGTCTAGCATGCAAGGTGAGCTGGATATTGCAACGCAGACAATTAGCGAGCTGGAAAACGAGATTGAAGTGCTGAAAACACCTATTATTCCAAGCAGACATGTAATTGCAGTGGATAACATTCAGCAAAATCCTGAGCTACCAAATGGGTGCGAAGGAACATCACTAACCATTCTTTTAAACTATCTTGGGTTTGATGCCGATAAAGTGGATATCTGCACAAATTATGTACCGCTAGGTGAATTCACTTCGGGAGCTGACCCAAATGAGCACTATTTGGGCGATCCACGTGGGGCAGGGTGGTATGTGTATGCCGAGCCTATCATTACCGCCGCTGAGAACTATTTATCAGCGTCAAGCAGCGCTCAGCTATATGATGTGAAAAACCTTACCGGCGCCACCAAAGAAGAACTTGTCACTCATCTGGGCCTTGGAAATCCTGTGGTGGTGTGGGCTACGTTGGACCTGCAAAGTCAGGGTGTACGTGGTGGTCCTGAAACTATTGAAGGACCTGCATATACAAACCTTCATTGTGTTGTACTGGTGGGGTATACAGAGACACAGTTCATTTTTGCAGACCCAATGAAAAGCACACGTTACACAGAAGTTGGCCAAGATGCGTTTATGACAAGTTTTGAATCTATAGGAAGCCAAGCTGTGACAATAGAAAAAATAGTTATAGATGAAGAGTGAAATATAAGCTAATTATCGGAACAACTTAATAGACTATTTAAAGTATAAGTAAGTTATATCCTTGCTTATACTTTTTTATTTGTAGATGATAGTGTTATGTATAACTTTAAAGGAATATAATTGATTGACATAAGGGGTAGGATGATGATATAATAATTACACAAACAAAAGGTTTGTTTTATTTTTTAACACATGTAATTTCGCTAAATAAGAATTTAACGAAATTTAGGGAAGGACTTATTAAAAATATTACTTAAAATTCATCAGCTAATTTCTTAAGCATCTATCAGATAAGTATTTATCAGAAAGGATTTATTTAAAATGAGCACTTATTATAATCCGGCAAATCCCTCAAAGCTTTCTTATGATGATTGTCCCGAGGTTGTTAAGGATTACTTGAATTACATGCTTACCATTCGTGGACTTTCCGCACGCACTGTGAATGCTTATTATGTTGATCTGCGCACCTTCTTTAAATATCTTGTTCACGCACGTGGTATTGTTTCTGAAGATATTGATTTTGATAAAATAGATATTTCGTTTATTGATATTAGTTTCGTTGCACAAATTAATAAAAAAGAGATTTTAGAATTTTTGTTTTATGTCACACAAAACCGTGCAAATTCCGCTGCAACAAGATCTCGTAAAATATCCAGCCTTAAAGGATACTTTAAATATTTATGTGGCAGAACCGGACGTCTGGATAAAAATCCTATGGATGATATCGAGATGCCGTCACAGAAAAAAAGGCTTCCTAAATATCTTACTTTAGATGAAAGCATAACATTGTTAAAAAATATACAAAGTGATTATATCGAGCGAGATTATTGCATATTAACGTTATTTTTAAACTGTGGAATGCGATTGTCTGAGTTGGTATTTTTAAATAATACCGATATTAAAGATGACACGATAAGGGTTATTGGAAAAGGAAATAAAGAACGTATAGTTTATTTAAACAGCGCCTGCATTACAGCTTTAAACGACTTATTAGATGCAAATCAGAAGCTTGAAAATGTGCAAGATAAAAAGGCGTTGTTTGTATCTAAAAAAACAAAAAAGCGTTTATCTGCACGGCGTGTACAGCAAATTGTAGAGAGATGTCTTGATACAGCCGGGCTTTCTGAAAAAGGATATTCGGTGCATAAACTGCGCCACACCGCTGCTACATTGATGTACCAGCACGGTGGTGTGGATATGTTGTCACTAAAAGAAATACTGGGGCATGTAGATGTTTCGACCACGCAGATATACACCCACCTCGACTCGGCACAGCTGAAAAAAGCAGCTGCCTCTTCCCCACTTGCACGCATAAAAAAGTCGCAAGATAAATAATCAGTGCATATTTATAATATAAAAAACCTCTTTGAAAGCTTGTACATTCAAAGAGGTTTTTGACGTTATATAGTGATATTAATCGCTGATAGCAAGAGCGGCCTGAATAGCAATGGAACATTCTAAGCGGATTTTTTCCAGCTGACAAGATAGCTCGTATGGCTTTAATATTGATCCACCAAAGCTATGATTGTTAGCGTTACATCCGCCGCTACAAAATAGTTTTGCCCAGCAGTCAAGACATTCAGATTTATTTAAAAGATGTGCATCCGCAAATTTTTCTTTAAGATCTTTACGTGTGACGCCATCATCCACCGAACCCATTAAAAACTCTGTTTGGCCCACAAACTGATGACATGGATATAAATCGCCGCTTGGTGTGACAGCTAAATATTCGTTGCCACTACCACAGCCTTTCAGTCTTTTTATAGCGCATGGCCCATTTTCTAAGTCCAGCATAAAGTGAAAGAAATTGAAGTTATCTTTGCGTTTGGTACGCCTTTCAATAAGCTGATACATCAAGTTTTCATATGCGGCTTCAACAGCTGGAATATCTATATCACGGATGGTATAGTCTTCGGTTTCAGGCCCGATAACAGGCTCTACCGATATTTGATCAAATCCAAGCTGATGCATTAAAAGCACATCAGCATCGAAATCAGTGTTTTCACGAGTGTATGTGCCGCGTACATAATATTCTTTATCACCGCGGTTTTTTACTAGTTTTTGATATTGTGGCACAATCACGTCATACGATCCATTGCCACTTACTGTGGGTCGCATATAGTCGTTTATGTCTTTACGTCCATCTAAAGACAACACAACGTTGCCCATTTCTTTGTTTATATATTCAATCCGCTCGTCGTTTAAGCCCAGACCATTTGTGGTAACTGTAAAGCGAAAACACTTGCCTGCATCTTTTTCTTTGGATCTGGCATAGGCAACTGTCTGTTTTACTACCTCGAAATTCATCAGTGGTTCTCCACCGAAGAAATCTACTTCAAGATTGCGGCGTTTCCCACTTTGCTCTATAAGCATATCGATGGCTTTTTTTGCAACGTCAAGGGACATCAGCTCACGATTACCACCAAAGTCACCGGTGGCAGCAAAGCAATATCTGCATCGCAAGTTACAATCATGCGCTACATGCAAGCACATTGCTTTTACCGGAGATGCACCTAGTTGATCTTTAAACTCACTGTAGCTGTCATCTGCAAAAAGTAAGTCTTGTGATATAAGTTCTTTAATTTGATCAAAAGCATCGTTTGCTTCTTCTAAAGTAAAGCCCAGTTTTTGCATGTTTTGCAGTTTTTCTTCTGCAAGGTTATCTTTTGCAAATATCTCTTGTGTTGCATCAGATAAAAGTGCATATGCAGGCTGGCTAAGTATATGCACAGCGCCACTGCCTACGTCCAAGGCAAGTAAAATATCAGCGCGTTTAAAACAATGGACCATGTTGTTCCTCTTTTCAGTATAGATAAATATACGCAAAAAATAAGAGGCGGATGTCCGCCTCTTGCTAGTTTGATCTTATGCTTGCTTTGTATTCTCACACTTTTGA
>CAYIZZ010000148.1:0-3980 GCA_964367945.1 uncultured Oscillospiraceae bacterium
AGCGGCAAAACCATCCATGCCACCGGCAAGGGTGCCACCCCTGAGTTTTCACTTCGCTATATCTTGTCTGAAAACGGCATAGATCCCGACGCCGACGTTACCATTGAATGGCATGCAGAGGCAGCCGAGGTGCTTGCTTCCATCGCAGATCAAGAAGACGCTATTGCAATGTTGCCCCAGCCTTTTGTTGCCAGCGCACTTGCATCAAACGAGTCCCTGCGCGTAGCTCTTGATCTTACCGAAGAGTGGAACGCTACTCAAGAAGGTGCCGAGATGCCCTCACAACTGGTTACAGGCGTTTTAATCGCTCGCAAAGCTTTTGTTGAGGAAAATCCCGCTGCAGTAGAGGCTTTCCTTGCTCACTATGAAGAGTCTGTAAACTATATCAACAGCGATGTTGAAGGCGGCGCAGCACTTGTGGTTAAGTACGAAATCCTACCGGCAGAGCCCATCGCAGCAGCAGCCATCCCACAGTGCAACATCACCTACATTTCAGGCACAGAGATGAAAGACACTCTTAGCGGCTACTTGCAGGTACTGCACGATCAGTCTGCTCAGTCCGTGGGCGGCGCAATGCCCGACGACAACTTCTACTACGCTCAATAATCAAAAAATCTAACGCCCTATAATTATTATACTCGATTTTGAAAAATGCTTTACCCGGTAAATAACATGGATAAAAAAAACAAGCTGACACAATCGGATAAAATAAAACCGTGGTCTGTTGTATTGGCACTTTTGGTGTGGCAGATAACTGCCATGATCATCGACCAGCGGATATTAATAGTATCGCCCATAGCGGTACTGGCAGAGCTTGCAACAATCATCGGCACCCCAGACTTTTGGGGTGCTATTTTTGCTAGTTTTATACGTATTGTCGGCGGTTTTTTGCTAGGCATGCTTTGCGGTGTTGTTCTTGCTATTCCAGCCTCACGCTACAGCGTCATCCGCGACATGTTTGCCCCATTCATGATCACCATCCGCTCCATCCCGGTGGCATCTTTCGTCATTTTAGCCCTCATCTGGTTTTCCTCAAACAACCTCGCCATTCTCATCAGCTTTTTGATGGTCATGCCAATCATATACACCAGCGTTTTGGAGGGCATCAGAAACACTAATGACAGCCTTTTAGAGATGGCAGAAATTTTCCGTGTTGGAAACCTAAAAAAACTACGATACATTTACTTTTTCGAGGTTTATCCGTTCTTTGTTTCCGGTGTGAAAATCGCCCTGGGCCTGTGCTGGAAGTCCGGCATTGCGGCCGAGGTCATCGGCATACCCGAGCCATCTATAGGCGAAAACCTCTTCAATGCCAAGATATTTTTAGACACACCGTCTTTGCTGTGCTGGACGCTTGTCATCGTGCTTATCAGCACCGGATTTGAAAAGCTATTTTTGCTAATGATGCACATGCTTCACAAACAAATGCAGAAAGGATAACTATGCCGAGTACACTAAACCAAAACGACATTATAGTCGATAATATATCAAAATCTTTTGGCGAAAAGAATGTCCTTTCGCATTTTTCGGCATGTTTTCCGGCAGGTAAAAAAAGCAGCATCATGGCCGCTTCAGGCAAAGGAAAAACCACGCTACTGCGCATCATGCTGGGCCTTGAAGTACCCGATAGCGGCACTGTCAGCGGCATGCACGACAAAAAAGTCGCCATGGTGTTTCAGGAAGATCGCCTGTGTGAGAATCTATCCGCCACTGCAAACATCGCCATGGTTTGCCAGCGTTCAAAAAGCGATATCAAGTACGCCCTTGCCAAGGCCGGCCTGGAAAATGAAGCCAACGCACCGGTGCACACTCTTTCCGGCGGCATGAAGCGCAGGGTTTCCATTTTGCGTGCGCTTTTACACGACGCCGACATCATCCTGATGGACGAGCCGTTCAAAGGCCTTGACGATGAAACAAAACTGCAAATGATACGCCTTGTTTCAGAATATAGCAGCGGAAAAACCCTTATCATTGTCACCCATATCCGAAAAGAATTACAGGCTCTAGACACAATATACAACATAGAACTGTAATTTTTAAAAAATTTTTCTTCATATACCAAATTTGTATAGTTTTTTTATTCTCATTGCGTTATAATGATAGTAATATCACCTGAAAAAGGAGCATATCATGAAAAACATAACAGATGACATTATTGCCGTCGGTGTAGCGGATACAAAAACCGACTTGTTCGAGGGTCAATACCCTCTGCCCGACGGCATTTTATACAACTCATACGTCGTTTTAGACGAAAAAATAACTGTTTTCGATGCAGTGGACAAGCTTTATTCCCACGAATGGATGGAAAACGTGAAGTCGGCTTTAGGCGAAAAACAGCCCGACTATTTGGTAATTCAGCACATGGAGCCCGATCATTCAGGCAGTCTTTGCGACTTTATTGACGCATACCCAAACGTGAAAATAGTCTCAAACGCCAAAGTTTTCGCCATGATGCGCCAGTTTTTTGGCGATGACCTCGCCATCAGCGAGCATCTGGTGGCCGACAAAGACACCCTTTGCACCGGTAAGCACACCTTCACCTTCATTTTTGCGCCCATGGTACACTGGCCCGAGGTAATGGTCACTTACGACAGCCACGCAAAAGTTTTGTTCTCGGCCGACGCTTTCGGCTCGTTCGGCATCACACAGCCCAAAACATCTGCCGAGTGGGCAGAGGAAGCCTCCAGATACTACATCGGCATTGTGGGCAAATACGGCCCTCAGGTGCAGATGCTACTAAAAAAAGCGGCCGCGCTAGACATTGAAATCATCTGCTCTTTGCACGGCCCTGTGATACGCGAAAACCTAGCAGAATATATCCATTTATACGATTTATGGTCTTCCTATCGCCCCGAAAAATCAGGTGTGTGCATAGCGTATGCCTCGGCATACGGTCACACGACAAAGGCGGTAGATTTGCTGGTAGAAAAGCTACACCAAAACGGCTGCAAGGATGTTGTAGTGTACGATCTTGCCCGAAGCGACAAGTCAAAAGCCATTGCCGACGCCTTCCGATATGAAAAGCTGGTGCTGGCCAGCAGCACATACAACATGGACATCCTACCTTTTGTCAGCACTTTCATCCACGGCCTCACCATCCGAGCTTTCCAAAACAAAAAAGTGGCCCTCATTGAAAACGGCAGCTGGGCACCAAACGCCATCAAGGTAATGCGCACTTCGCTGGAAAAAAGCAAAGATGTCACCTTCTTTGAAAATACCGTCACAATAAAATCAGCCCTGTGTGACACTTCTTCAGCGGCCATTTCCGCCTTGGCAGACGAGCTTTGCAAATAATTTTCAAATAAAGCTTGACAGATATCCATTAATAGCTTATACTGCAAATAGTAATCATTATTATTATCAAAGGAGGGTATTGATGAAGACGTTAAAATATAGCCGCCAACGTGAATCTGTAAAAAACTATTTAACCTCGTGCACCAACCACCCTACGGCCGATATGGTATATGAAAACATGCGCAAAGAGTTTCCAAATATCAGCCTGGGCACAGTTTACAGAAACCTCAACTTGCTTGTCGAGCTGGGCGAGGCTATGAAGATCACCACAAAGTCAGGCTCTGACCGCTTCGATGCCAGAATGGCGCCGCACTATCACTTTATTTGCAACACTTGTGGCTCGGTGAAAGACTTGCTGATAGATCCTATAAAAGACCTTGAAACGCATGCGGCAAACCATATAAACGAAGATGTGAACCATCACGAGATAAACTTTTTTGGCACTTGCCAAACTTGCAAAAACTTCATATAGCAGCTTTGCTACGGTATCCCCGTAGCAAAGCACCACTCATAATATTTGTTTAAGTCATCGTTATTTTATAATAAACCTTATTTATAATTTTCAAACAACTTTGTACTTGACAAATATTTTAAAAATAGCTATAATAGTAATAGTTACTAATATTAATTTAAAATTGAAAGGGGTACTTATTATGTCAATGATCGGAAAACAAGTTTCAGACTTT
>CAYIZZ010000149.1:0-2087 GCA_964367945.1 uncultured Oscillospiraceae bacterium
CGCCATCTTTAGCGATAACAGGACGACAGTAAGATTTGTAGTGCAAGGGGATAGGATTATGTGCATATTCCCATTCTCTTTCATGGCAAATAAAACGAGCATTGGTGAATTTTTCGATGTTAAATACGTGATCCCAGTGCAAGTGAGTGAACAAAACAATATCCACATCTGTGGGTTTGTATCCTACTTGTGCCAAGCGAGACTCGATATCATCAACACCTGGACGTTGCAAGGAGGGACCATGATGATATTTGTTTGCGTGTTCGGTGTCAGACATTCCGGTGTCAACCAAAATCAGCTTTTCGCCGCCTTCGATCAGAAATGTCAAATCGGGCAATTGCTCCAAATCGTTGTTGATGCCCAATTTTTCAACATATTTTTTGCAAGAGAAATGGAACCAATACTCCAAAGGTTTTGTCGGAATGTAACCAGAATTAAGTGGTCTAACAGTTAATGCCATGTAAATTTCCTCACTTTCGTATATTAAAAAATGAATCGTACCGCTTCAACAGCATGTATACAATATCATATAAATGCTGTTTTCATCTTACCTGCGACATTTTAACACCATAAATGTGTTAAAACACCATGAATTTAACTGGATATCGTATCCGATATTCCATGAGTCGAATTATAAATTGTTTTATTACGTATGTCAATACATGCAGACAAATTCTGTTGTTTTCTATAAAACAGACATCTGTTTTTTGTAGGATAATGCAAAAACACACACTTTTTGTTCGAATACGGTCATTTTTGAAAAAACGTTCATTTTTTTACTTGAGACGACAAAATACATCATGATTATGTATATTTGCAGTTTTGGGCTAATGCTGTGTAGGCGCTTTTGTCTTTCGAATTGTTCAAGTTTACAAATTGTCGCCTTGACTATTTCTTTATTTTTGATAAAATAATCATATACGAATATTTTATATCAGTATGCTATAGAAAGGAAGTGTGCAATCTTAATGGTGAAAAGAAGTAAACGTATGGATGAAATGTTTCAATTGATACGTCAAGAAGGTAATATTTCGGTAAAGGTGCTTGCTGAAACTATGGGTGTGTCTGATGTAACAGTGCGCAGAGATTTGGATGTTTTGCAGTCTGAAAACCTGATTCGACGTAGTCACGGATGTGCTTTCTAGCAGGATTCCACACCTTCAAAAACGGTTAATAATTATGAGCTGCAAAAAGAAAAATAAAAGAAGAATATAGAAAAAGATGCCATTGGGAAATATGCTGTAAGTTTAATACAGCCAAATGATGTTTTGATGATAGACACCGGATCGACCACTGACTGTCTTGCAAGATGTCTTCCTGAAAATATGAATTTGACTGTTTTTTGCTACAATTATAACATTTTATCGCAATTGATTAACAAAAAAGGTGTAGATATTATATTTAGCGGTGGATATTTTTATCCGAATGATCAGTTGTTTGTTTCGGATCAAGGTATTGATCTTGTGAAAAAAACAAGAGCAAATAAATTGTTTATGTCTGCATCGGGTATACATGAGACATTGGGTGTTACCTGCTCTCCCGGATATGAAGTGCCAATAAAACGTGCAGCTTTAGATTCGGCGTTGACTAAGATTTTACTTGCAGATTCCAGCAAGTTTTCTAAAATTTGTCCTGCATATTTTGCACAAATATCGGAAATTGATGCAGTAGTGACAGACGATGGGCTTTCTGCACAATGGAGAGAGTTGCTGGAGCAGCTAGATATCGAAATACATTTTGTTTAATATATTACATAGATAAAAAAGACATTGATGCAAGTTTGCATTAATGTCTTTTTTAAAGTTGTGTAAAAAACTCGAATACTAAATGTCTTAGTGCGTTAGTTACTAAATGATTTTAGATATTAAACATCATATTTTCTACATAACGTGTCATGAAAAAAGAATTTTCCGCTAAATCAATGATTTGCGCCATGTTAGGAATGTTTTGCAATATTTCCAAAGAAGACTTATCACATAAAATTTTGCATGCACCATCAAGTGCGGCGTTTCCTACAGGTACAGTCTTGTTTTTAAGACGGCTTGGGATAAGACCTATTCCTGCGGCGCTATCTAGATGTAAATGAC
>CAYIZZ010000149.1:2097-3948 GCA_964367945.1 uncultured Oscillospiraceae bacterium
ACAGCACATCAATATCCTTTTTACATTGATTAAGTAATGTATCTATTCCGGAGCATATAGCGCTTTTGGCAAGCTGAATTTTACGTATATCTTCTTGTGTGACATACACGTTATTTGCGAGCTTAAACGCCGGCTGATTATTGATTTTACATAAGCTGCCAAATTCATTTAAAACAGTTTCTTCCATGTGTCCTGTATCGTCAATAGCACCTAGGCAGAGCAATACATATACTGCATCTAAAATACCGCTGCCACAGATACCTTTGGCTTTGACATCGCCGATGACTTTTGTATGTATAAGACCATCTTGCAAAAAAACTCTTTCAATGGCACCGTTTTGCGCCGGCATGCCGCTATACAGTTCAGCGCCTTCAAATGCAGGCCCTGCCGCTGTGGCGCAGAAGCTGAGTTTATCGCCTTCCCAAAGTGCAATTTCTCCGTTTGTGCCTATGTCTAAAAGCATACTATTATTTTTTTTAAGCATGTTTGTGGCAAGAATGGCCGTGGTGATGTCTGCGCCAACAAAGGCTGACATACAATTGCAAAGGTAGATACGAGGGTTTCCAGCGCTAAGTGAAAGATCACTTTCTACCCATTTACCAAATAAATCATCTGCATTGAAAGGCGCACAAGCAAGTGTTGCCGGATTTTTGCCGACAAGTAAATACAGCATGGTTGTGTTGCCGGTGATAACAATTGTATCAACGCTTTGTATATCATATTCAGTAGCATTTATCAGCTCAGATATCATGGTGTTTAAATCGCATACTATTGATGATTGCAATTCTGACAAATTTCCACTCATAGCAAGCCTGATGCGTGATATTACATCTGCGCCAAATATGCATTGTGTGTTTTTTCTATAGGATACTGCTAAAAAACCCTTAGAATCAAACAATTTTGCAACAATAGTGGTGGTGCCTATATCTACAGCCACACCTAATTTATCAAAAAGTGGATTTTCCACAGTGAATGTCTCAGAGCCGATATTGATATTTTGCAGCAGTATTTCTTTAGTGGATACAGTAACTATCAGAGACTCTTTATCCACAAATGTTTGACATAAAAGGCGTGTACCATGATTTAATTCGTCTTCTGTCAAAAGTTTTTTTTCGGTATCACTTACCGAACTTGCCTTACCGCTGACTGTAACGCGGCATTTGCCACATTTTCCGGTTTGTGCACATGGCATAGGAAAATTCACCCCTGCTTTTGAAAATACATCGCTTAAGGGTTCACCTTTTACAGAGGATAGCAGCTTTCCGTTAACTGTCACATGTACATTTTCCATCTCAGTCTCCGTTTACAAGTAACGCGCTAAAATATGTGACGGTATTTTCTCCGTTTATATATTTTAGGCCACTTTTTTCTGCCATTTTCAATACATGGATACAGTATGTATCTATAGAATCGATACGTTTTTCAGGGAAATAACATGGTTTTTTATCCAGTACTGCGCATCGCTGGCATATAAAGCACCCACCTGCCCCAAGATTTAAAAAGCTACAATC
Source organism: uncultured Oscillospiraceae bacterium (assembly GCA_964367945.1). Classification (GTDB taxonomy): domain Bacteria; phylum Bacillota; class Clostridia; order Oscillospirales; family Ruminococcaceae; genus JAAYCI01. The sequence goes on from CAYIZZ010000149.1 coordinate 3,609, forward strand.
CAGCTCTTTTTTAGCAAGTGTTGTCACTTTGTGACTAAGTAAGTGGTGTTCTTCGCACGCCTTTTGCATACCTTCGATATCGAAAGAATCTTCAAGTGGTGATACAGTTTGATACACAATGGCATTTTTGTATGTCTTAGCCTTTGCGATAAGCGCATCTGCTTCGCCAACATAGGGTGGACAGTTCCACGTTGTACCATATTTTCCGCATGCATTTGATATGCACATCTCACGAAACTCCGGGACAAATTCGATGTCTGCAACTAAAATTTCAGCCACTGCATAAGCGCCAAGGGTTTTAATTGCCTCCATTATTTTATTATACAAGAGGCTCCCTCCT
>CAYIZZ010000150.1:0-3900 GCA_964367945.1 uncultured Oscillospiraceae bacterium
TGTATACCAGCCAAATCAAAACAGGTGCACCCATAAGTGATGTAAGGATGCTTATCGGGATTTCAGTGTTTGCAATACTTCGAGCAAGTACATCGGCAAAAAGTAATACCACACTACCTAAAAATCCCGAAAATAACATAGTTTTTATGTTTTGAGATTTTGTCAAAAGCCTTGTAATGTGTGGGCCTATTAAACCAACAAACGTGATAAGGCCGCTGACACTTACAATTGCTCCAACCACTAGCGTAGTGAGAATCAACACACATGCACGTAGCCTGCCCAAAGACACACCCAGCATACGTGCCTCGTCAGACGATAAGCTTATAAGCAAAATATGACGATACAGAAGAAATAATACTATGCTACCCACTAGTACCATTGGTGAGATTAAAATAACTTTATCTAGTGTTATTGCAGACAAAGATCCCATTGTCCAAAACTCCAGCGCGGCCAGTTCGCCAAAAGGATCGGCTGTCATTTTTAGTAGCATAAGCACCGCCTGAGCCAATGCGTTTATTGCAATGCCAGAAAGCACAAAAGACGAAAGCCTGTTTGCGCCTGAAAGCCCGGCAAGCACAATGGCGCACATCACCGCTATCATGCCACCCAAAAATGCACAAACAGCTACTATAAGTGTGCCACCACCGATAAATATAATACCGATACCTGCGCCGGCACACGCACCGGAAGATACCCCTATGATATCAGGCGATGCAATGGGGTTTTTAAATATAGTTTGATACACATATCCTGCGATTGAAAGACCAAACCCTGCCAAGAACGCCATAATGGTGCGGGATAGTCTTAGATTAAAAAACACACCTGTGGCAACGGAATCGCCATTTAAAATATCAGATATTCGCAAAGGGTATTGGCCCACAAACAACGAAAGACCAACACCGATAAACAAAAGTATAACAATTCCTGTATACGGTTTTTGTTTCATTATTTTGTAGGTGTAAGCAGTGTAGTATCCACACTAAAGTCGTAGAATTGCTGATAAAAATCTACTGTTTGGCTTACAAATTCATCATTTGTGTACACATCTGAATGAAGCACACTTGCCAGCCACAAACTGCCAAGGTATGAAGAAGGCAGGGGAGAATCCCACGCTTCCAGTGAAGACGGCATTTGATATACGTTGCCTTCTTTTATGCAATCAAGCTCTTGCAATGCAGCATCGTTAAGAACATCTTCAGCTGTATATTCTGCCGCCGGTGCAATAATAATATATTCAGGGTTATATGCTATAAGTTGCTCGTAAGAAATCTCTGCCCAGTATGTATCTTCAATATCAGCAGCTACGTTTTGTGCATTTGCCGCAGTTATCAAGTCGTTTTGATACATATTAGCGCCGGCGGTGGAAAGAAGGTCGCTGTTTCCACCAAAGTATACGGTTGGCGCAGGCTTGTCATTCAGCGTTTCATCAAGCATAGTTAGTGCGTCGTTTGATGCGGATAACATGGCATCCATTTTATCTTGTGTTCCGGTGGCTGTTGCCAACATTTCTATGGTTTCAACAAGTAAATCGTTACTTTCAGGATACACACATAGTGTGGGTATGCCAAACTCTGCAAGAGTATCTGCAACCTCACTAAGCTTAAGTGGTAATATCACCAAGTCCGGCTCAAGCTCCAGTGTGGCCTCTATGTTAAATTCTTTTGATGTTCCCACACCCGGCACGTCTAAAAGATGCGGCGCTGCCAAAGAATATATAGGGCGAGTATCCGCTTTGTTTTCTATACCCACCACTAAATCATCTACCCCAAGGCCTATAAGAACCGAGCTTGTGATATAGTATCCGCTAACTATCTTTTCGGGCTTTTCGGTTATAATCACTTCTCTGTCGGCATGATCGGTTATAACGGCAAACGGCTCTGCTTCTTCTATACTCGATTGATCTGCAGAAGATGCACTGCTATCTAAAGGTACAGAAGATATTGAAGATACTTCGCTTGTACTTTGAGTACCTCCACAAGCACTAAGCAGTAATATCACCGACAAAATAATGGCTATCATTGATGTTTTTTTCATACTTTAAACTCCTCCTGTTTTATAGTACCTAGTTTTTTAATTAATGTTCTTTTAAGTTCCGCTTTGTTTTGTTGTGTCAAAGTAAAAATCTGTGCATGATAACAATTTTGTAATGTTTTTTTAAACTCAGGCTGTATGTTATAGTCTTGTATCAGTCTGGTTTTATCTTGCATATGTTTCAAATTTTCGCTACTTTTTATACTACCAAGGCAGGGGATACCGCTTTGAAACACTTTAAATATATACTCTTTTGCCTCGGGCACAAACAGCTCCAGCCCACCGATTTCATCCATTACAAAACAGTCATACTGTGTGTAGTCACCCACAATTTCACACAACCTTGAAAACACCTCTTTGTATAACACTCGCTTAGACGCTCGCCCACGCATAAACACCTGATTTTGAAAAACACGCTCATCATCAACATGCAATGCTAGCGGCATGTTATTTGTATATTTCATCACACAAAATCCGGCATTTTCTTTTGCATCATCAAATAGCTTAACACTTTGAAACCCGGTTGCATTCACTCCGCTTTGCCTTAAAACATCGTGTATCAAAGTTGTTTTTCCCACTTCAAATGATCCTTGCAAAAATAATTTCACACGTTTCCCTCTTCTTCTTTTAGCATTTGTGCAAAAATATCATCGGCGCTTTTTTTCAGCGCTTCTTCAAACAACATATACTTATCAAGCCAGAACCGACCCTTTTCAGACAACGTTGTTTTACCACCTTGCTTTCCGCCGTGATGGCGCACTACCAGCGAATACCCAAGCTCTTTTTCCGATGCATTAAGCACCTTCCACGCCTTTGAATACGACAGCCCCATGCCAAGCGCCGCATCTCGCACAGACCCACATGTGTCAACACCTTGCAGTAACTGCGCAATGCCCGGCCCAAAAAAAACAGAATCTTTTTTTATTCGCACCGTCACATGTGCACTGAAATTTGTGCTATTATCCACCATACATCTCCTTTACCGGACTTGCAAACAGATATTAAAGGCAAATTGTTTTCAAAAACAACTTGCTTTTCTTAAAAATCGACCGATGTATATCGGTCGATCAAAACAACATATTAATTATATCACAAAACAAAGCAAAACACAAAAAAATGTAATGAAAGCTAGTATCTTATGATATAATATATCACATATCCCCAGCTAAGCAAACCATGAAAAATGGCCCAACCGATGGATTCCCATGCGGTATAGCTTATCACCATAGCCAAAACACCACCAAAAGACAGACCTGTTTTGGCCGAGTTAGTTACAACAGTTCTGTTTATTACAGGTCTTGGATTTTCATTCATTTTAAAGGCCTCCCGGTTATTTTTATACAATCATTTTATTAAAGGAGATACATAAAACATGGAATTTAAGCTAGCTACAAAAGACGATATACCAAAAATAGCAAATCTTGCAGAGATAATATGGCGCGAATATTACACCGATATCATTGGCGCACAGCAAGTGGAATATATGCTGAACAACATCCAAAATGAAGCAGCCATGCAAAAACAACTTAGCGACGGCATGAAATATTTCACTTTGTACGACGGCGAGATTCCATGTGGGTATATGGGGTATGTCACAGAAGACAACCACCGTATATTTTTAAGCAAGCTTTACATCTTGAAAGAACATCGAGGAAAAGGGGTTTTATCTCTTGCCTTGGCGCATTTTAAAGAACTCGGCGCAAAAAGCACATACCTTACAGTGAACAGATTCAACAAAGATACTATTGCAGCTTATGAGAAAAAAGGCTTTGTGAAAATCCGCGAAGAAACCACAGACATCGGCGGGGGATACGTCATGGATGATTATATCATGGAGTATTTGTTTTAGCCTTGTTTTTTGTGTACCAT
>CAYIZZ010000151.1:0-1348 GCA_964367945.1 uncultured Oscillospiraceae bacterium
AAATCCTGAATTGATTGCAAAGAAAATTGCCGCAGCAAGATTGTGAGGATAGCATATACAAATTTCTTTGCCTAAAATACGTGTATTATCAGCGTAAAGTTTTTGATACTTTGAGGCACCGAATTAAGTTTCGGTGCTTTTTTATGTGTCAAATTAAGGCTTGTTGGAATAAATATAAGCGGCAACCGCTCTGACCGAGAGTGGTTGCCGCTAATTGTAATGTGAGATAAGTAGCTAGTTAAGATTCATTATTCAAGATGTGAAAATGAAGATTAAATCACTTAGGCATATTCTGCGAAATATTCATAAATTTCTTTTTCGATATTTTCTTGCTTTTTGTTGCCACGGACTAAAAGGGTGCCCAAAAGCAGTTGAACAATAGCAAATATTGCGAATAGTAGACTATAATTATCAAAGAAAGTCATAGGCAGAGTGAAATCTTGTGTGATGAGTAATACAATCAAAGTGAACACAAATACAGCAACGCCTAACATTTGGAAAACTCTTTGTTTTCTACGTATTGATATTTCTTTTTGATATTGTTCCTCGAGATATTCGTTGTCTTGGAAATCATCGTCGTCAGAATGTGAATGCTTGCGAAGCTTGTATACAACATACATGATTATCAAAAGGAATGTGACTACAGTCATCATCAAGTCGAATAAACTCCAAGCACCACTATTGATGTAAGCGCTTTGTGGTACGCCGTCGTCTGTAATTATTACACTGTCTATATTGCTACCGTCATCATAAGTCACCGTCACAGTTTGCTCACCGGTACCAAGTGAATCAAAAACTTGTGGAGAAATGCTAACAACGCCATTATCCACAGTATAGGATTCAGGGGAGAGCACTTCATTATTGACTAATACATCGCTGGGTATATCACCAGGACGGCCTGTATCAATATCAATATTACCATCTGGTGTGATATTCACAGATGGACCTGTACCGCCACCTGTACCACCACCTTCGGTGTCTCCATCGTTACCACCGCCTGTGGTGCCGCCACCTGTGGTACCGCCACCTGTGGTACCGCCACCATCGGTGCCATCACCATCGGTGCCATCGCCTGTACCGCCTGTGCCGCCGGTATCACCTGTGCCTCCACCGGTATCGCCTGTGCCTCCGCCGGTATCGCCTGTGCCTCCGCCTGTACCGCCTGTACCGCCACCGGTATCGCCTGTGCCGCCGGTATCACCTGTGCCGCCTTCAGTACCACCTGTGCCACCTTCAGTACCACCTGTGCCGCCTTCAGTGCCACCTGTACCACCTTCAGTTCCACATGTACCACCTTCAGTACCACATGTGCAGCCTTAAGTACAGCCTGGACCGCATTAACTGCAAA
>CAYIZZ010000151.1:1358-3898 GCA_964367945.1 uncultured Oscillospiraceae bacterium
CTCCTCCCCTTCCTGCTGATGCTCCTCCTCCTGCGCCTGCTGCTCCTGCTGGTCCTCCTGTTGCGCCTGCGCCGCCTGTAGCTCCCGTTCCAGCTCCACCGCCCGTACTACCTGTACCACCTGTACCGCCCGTACTACCTGTACCACCTGTACCGCCCGTACCACCTGTGTTTCCGCCAATGGTGCCACCGGAATTAGTGCAGTAAATTTTCACATATTTATATGATGTATATGCATTTGCAACATGAGTTGTCGTTGTTACACTACCAGTAGCAGAGCTATCACCGTAATCAGCCATGGCTCCATTACAAATGTGATTATCGCTAGAATCATGCGCACAAGCATTATGTGTGCCCTTGATAGCACTAATTCCACCGGTACCGGTAAAAGTGCCATAATCAACAAAAATTGCTCCATTGGTGGCAAATGAATGGGTGCTTGTTGCAACAGCTGCAGCGCCACCATTTATCCTGACACCTGTGCTGAATCCATAACCGTGTTCACTGTGACCCTCTACACGGCCGGAAGTTATCGTAACACTACCGAAGATTCCGTTTCCGTTTGAGGCTCTACCAATTACAGTTCCACCTGAAATAGAAACATTTCCGAAAATTCCAGAGCCATTAAAATTGGCATTATCTGAAAAATCAATACCGTAGGGTGTTGTGAAAGCTGGATTGTTATAAGTTCCTATTGCTGTTACAGTACCGCTACCATTAAAGGCGATGTCGGTGCCTTTAATCCCATTACTACCTGTGGCACTTAAGTTGCCTGAACCTGAAAAAATGAGATTTCCGCCAGAAACAATAGCCGCCGAGTTGATGTCGGAAGCAGTATTGGTGAGAGTATTGCTACCTGCCAATACGATGTTCATCGTATCGGTAGATGTGATTTGTAACACAGAAAGAGTAACATTTGTCAAGGTAATTGTGCCTGGCACATAAGAAACGCCGTAGAATACAGTAGGAGTACTACTCAAAGATGCTACGTTACCGTCATTATTCAGCGCAACCTGCTCGCCGTTAATGGTGAAAGGCAAAATTTCTGGGCCCAAAGATGTTGGGAGAGTTTCATCCATATAAGGCATTATAGGTTGCTGCTGTGAGGCGAAAATGTTAAATGGAACAAAGAAATTCATCACCACAATGACCAGTAAAGCGGATAGAATTCTTTTTGTGCTTTTTGACATAGTGAACCTCCAAAATGATTATTAGTAATTTAAAGCGCTTTACAACGCTTATAATTCATTTTCAAGTAGGGGAGAGATAAGCCAAGAGACTATGATACTCCATCTTTATTCAAAACAAAATATAAATACTGACTGTTTACAACTTGGTCAATACTAAACTAGTTTGTGAACAATATATCATACTTTTATACCGATAAATTTATTTTCGTTTTTTTTTTACAAAAAATTAAGGATTATTCATATGATGAACTTGATATTATTTTATGGTGAAAATAGTAAGCTAGATCAGCTTGGTGATACTTTGTTAATACTTTGGAATTCCATTGTGTAAAAATAGCAATAAATAGTTGTTTTTGCATACACCATAATAAAGATTAAACGTTGGCTAAGATGTTGTAGGGATATATTTTGTCACTTATATAAAAAAGACAAGCTTTCAGCTTGTCTTTTTTATATTTAAAGTGTAGTATAGTGATTTTGGATTTGGAGTGCGAAATATCTGTGGTGTGAAGTATCGTAGTTTAATGACATAAATACGTAAAATTTATCTTTGGTATGGTATGTATATAGATGGTTTTATATGCTATAAAACGTGTTTGTAATGATGGCAGTATGTTCATAAAATTGTAATAGAAAGAGAGAATATAGCCTGCCTTATACGAATGCTAACTGTGAGAGCCGGGTAAACTGGAATCCAGAAATAAAAAAACAGCACTATGTGCTGTTTTTTATTTAGAAGATATTTAAGTTTTCTTTTTGGCCTTGAATAGTGGCAAAACCGAACGAATAATACCGTTGAAATTTTGAGCATCCCATGCACTTCTACCGATGAAAAGGCCATCAATATCAGACATTTCGATAAGCTCTACTGAATTCTCCGGATTTACACTACCACCATATAAAAGGGGAATGTCCATACCCACTTCTTCGCCAAATAACTCGCATAAAATACGACGGATAACAGCATGTTTTTCGCACGCATATTCCTTTGTGGCAGGCTCGCCGTTCACACCGATAGCCCAAACAGGCTCGTATGCTACCCAAAGTGATTTTGCATCTTCTGCGCTCACACCGTATAGGTCGCTTTTTAACTGGGTGCTAAGAACTTCGTCTGTTAGGCCAAGCTTTTTTTGTTCGCTAGTCTCGCCAACACAAAGTAGAGGAGTAAAACCGTGACGCAACGCACAAAGTACTTTTTTGTTTTCCATCTCGTCAGTTTCACCCAGAACATGTCTGCGCTCAGAGTGACCGATTTCGATTATCTGAGTGTTCACTTCTTTTAGCATCAAAGGTGAAATTTCGCCGGTGAATTGACCTTCGTCTTCCCAACCCATGTTTTGAGCGCCAAGGG
>CAYIZZ010000152.1:0-3773 GCA_964367945.1 uncultured Oscillospiraceae bacterium
CGTGCAAAGTGATAGCTTTTGCGCAACATTTGGCAATATCCATCGGCACACGTGATGCACCCACCAGCGCTTCTTCCATCACGGTTTCCTTATGCAGTTTTTCGTCGTCTGTCTGGCTAGGCAGGGAATACGCCTTTGCAAGCGGCGCAAACACCTCTGCGTCACGCCCCACCAGCTCCAGCAATTCTTCTTGTATCATCGTTGCTTTTTGCATCAAGTCTTCAATATCACCCTGCACATCGGCATATTTCTTCTTGCCCACAGTCAGGCTTCCCACCATGTTTCCAAGTGCTGTGCCCAGCGCACCCACCAGGGCGCTGGCTCCGCCACCACCCGGAACAGGACTTTTTGTGGACAACTTCTGAACAAATGTTTCGCAACTTTCTTTCACAAAATCCATAATATCACCTTTATATTAAGATAAAATATTAAAACAATCCGGAAACCACGCCATTTTCGTCAATATCTATTTTACACGCCGCCGGTACTTTCGGCAAGCCTGGCATGGTCATGATATCCCCACACAGCGCCACGATGAAGCCTGCTCCGGCGCTCAGTTTCAGGTTTCTCACCGTCACATAGAACCCTTCAGGCGCACAAATCAACGATGCATCATCAGAAAAGCTGTACTGTGTCTTCGCCATACAAATCGGCAAGTCTCCGTACCCCATCTCCTGTAGCTGCTTTGCCTGCCGCTGTGCCGCCGGCATCAGCTTTGCGCCTGCGCCACGATACACTTTTGTTGCCACTGCGTTCAGTTTTTCTTCAATAGTGCTCTCGTCAGGATATGAATAGCGAAAATCTTTCGGCTCTTCGCACAATTTCACCACTTCTTCGGCCAGGCTCACTGCCCCGTCGCCACCCTTTGCCCACACTTCAGACAGCTCCGCTTTCACGCCATTTTCACGGCATTTTTCTTGTACATACGTTATTTCTGCCTCTGTATCTGTCGGGAATCGATTCACCGCCACCACACACGGCAGGCCATACACGTCTCGGATATTGCTCACATGCCTTAACAGGTTGGGCATTCCACGCTCCAGCGCGGCCAAGTCCTCTGTTCCCAGCATATCTTTCGACGCTCCACCGTGATGTTTCAGCGCGCGCACCGTCGCCACCACCACCACAGCATCCGGCGCAAGGCCTGCCACACGGCACTTGATGTCAAGGAACTTTTCCGCGCCGAGGTCTGCGCCAAAGCCGGCTTCCGTCACGGCATATTCACCCAGATCCATCGCCATTTTCGTCGCTATAACGCTGTTACATCCGTGTGCGATATTTGCAAACGGCCCACCGTGGATAAGCGCCGGCGTATTTGCCAATGTCTGCACAAGGTTTGGCTTCATGGCGTGTTTCAGTAAAACTGTCATCGCCCCATGTGCCCCAATATCTTTCGCTGTAACGGGTTTATTTTCGCGGGTATACCCCACCACCATCTTCGCCAGGCGCTGTTTCAGGTCCTGCACATCCTCCGCAAGACATAGCACCGCCATCACCTCGCTGGCCACCGTGATGTCAAATCCATCTTCACGTGGCACTCCGTTTGTGCGACCGCCAAGCCCGTTTGTGATGAACCTCAGCTGCCTGTCGTTCATGTCAACGGCACGTTTCCACACGATTCTGCGGGTGTCGATACCCAGCTCGTTGCCCTGATAAATGTGGTTGTCCACCATGGCCGCCAGCAGGTTATTTGCCGCACCAATAGCATGAAAATCGCCGGTAAAATGTAAGTTTATGTCTTCCATCGGCACCACTTGCGCATATCCGCCGCCGGCCGCGCCACCCTTGACGCCAAACACCGGCCCAAGGCTGGGCTCACGCAGCGCCACCACGCTTTTTTTGCCGATAACACGCAGTGCATCCGCCAAGCCCACCGTGGTGGTGGTTTTGCCTTCGCCTGCAGGTGTCGGGCTGATGGCCGTCACCAATATCAGCTTCGCCTTTTTGCTTTTTTGCGGCACTTTCGCGGGGTCAATCTTCGCCTTATAATTGCCGTACATCTCCACCGCATCACACGGTATATCGAGGTTTTTCGCCACCTCACTAACATGCAGCATCTCAGCATCTCTAGCTATTTCGATATCTGTCAACACCTTCATTTTGTTGCCCCTTTCATATGTCACAGCTCTTATAATGTCAGTTCATCGCCACCAAAAGCACTTTCCCATTTTCTTCGGTAACACGCAGTATTTTCCCATTCACAATGTCCGCATCCGCCATAAACATCTCCGCATATTGCGCAGCAAACACATCGTCCACCGCAAACAGATAAACATACATGTAGCCGTCATTTATTAGCATCTCGCTCCACTCTTCTACCGACAGCCGCGCGCTCAAAATCTCGCCTTCAGGCACGTTTGTGGCAATGCTGCTAGTGTGCACCGGGAAGGATCTCGGCGACAGCTCGTACTCAAGCCGTGGGATGGTTGCGCCGATATCGTTCTGAGAAACCACGTAGATAGGTAGCATTTTTTCCTGTGACACCGCTGTCATTTCCTGCGCCGCGGTGGTATACAGGTTTTGCGAGGCACTGCTTTGCACCGCCGAATGTGACGGATACAGAAACTGAGGTAAAATAACGTTAGGTTGTGAAATCACCGCCCACAGCGCCAAAATACCCACGCTTATAATCGCCTGCACCTGCCATTTCATGCCACGCAGTTGTACCATCGATACCGAAAACAGTAGCATTAGCATTCCCACAAGGTAAGTGTTAAGGTACCTCGACAGCGATGCCAGTCTCACTGCTTCATATTCACTGAAAAAGAATAAATAGTTGCATAATACGCCTATGGTGTATAAAATCCCAAGCCAAAACAAAGCCTTGAACGCTATTGTTACTTTGTATTTTTTCGGCATAGTTTTTTGCAGCGTGGTGTCACCGATATATTTCGCTGAAACGAATTTTTTTCTGTATTTTGCAAGCAAGTTTATTCCAAATATCCACACCATGAACACAATGAAAAAGCCCATATACGGCAAGAAACCCACAGGCCAGCCGTAGTTTGTGTCTGCGAATATATTTGCTATATAGCTTAGGATTGTTTCCACGCGCCATTCGGGCTGGCCCTGTGTTATAAGCTGCCAGATGTCGTCAGCACTCACGCCTTGTGGTTGCCATCTGCGTTCTATGCCATACACCGCAATCACAGTGTTCCATGCCGTGTACGTGCCCAGTGCGCAAAGAGCCGGAAGTAGCGTTCCCAGCCATCTAATCAGCTTATTTTTTATCGGTTGCGTCTTATATTGTGCGTGTTTTTCTTCGCGTAGCCTTACTGCCATCATCACACACACCGCCATCAGTGCCAACAGCATGCCGGACGATTTCACTAATGGTAGCATACCGCACGCAAGGCATTGTAGCACTCTGTCGAATACAGTGCCATTGCCCAGTACTTCCACCACTATCACAAACCCGAAAAGTACTCCTAAAAGACCGTCGACAGTTGTTTCTTTGAAGAAGTACCAGTATACTGTGTATGGTGCTAAAACCATCACTACAGCGCTGATTACCGGCATGAATTTGTCTTTTATGCTGAATTTATGTAGTGGGTACATCAATAGGCTTAGTGCGAAAAGGCCTTGGATGAAAATCACCACGTCTTCGCGGAAAGGTAGCCTCACCACGTGTAGCGAGATCGCTTGGAGTGGCGCCATGCCGGGCGGGTATTCCTTGAATGACGTGTGGATTTCAGCTATGCCGGGTAGCGTCAGTTGCTCGTACACGGCTTTCACGGCACGGCCCCAGTGCGTGAATTCGTCCCAGTTTGCGT
>CAYIZZ010000153.1:0-3771 GCA_964367945.1 uncultured Oscillospiraceae bacterium
CACGGAACAACGGATCTGTTTGCATATAGCTGAGCATATCATTCATCCAGCCCATGTTCCATTTAAAATTAAACCCAAGACCTTTATTGTGTACCGGGGTTGTCACCAGTGGCCATGCTGTGCTTTCTTCGGCTATCATCAGCGCGCCCGGGTGCCTTTTAAAAGCTGCTACGTTAGCTTTTTTCACAAAGTCAATGGCTTCCAGGTTTTTATTATCACCAAATGTGTTTGGTGTCCATTCGCCATCGTTGCGGTTATAGTCCAAATAAAGCATTGATGCCACTGCATCAAATCTAAGGCCATCCACATGATATTGAGATAACCAAAACAGTGCCGAAGATATAAGAAAACTTTGCACTTCCGGCCTGCCAAAGTCAAACACCATTGTTCCCCACTCTTTATGCTCGGCACGTAGTGGGTTTTGATCTTCATAACAGTTTGTTCCATCAAACTTGTATAGGCCAAACTCATCTTTCGGAAAATGAGCCGGCACCCAGTCCATAATCACACCTATCTCCGCTTTGTGACACTCGTCCACAAAGTACATAAAATCATGAGGTGTGCCGTATCTTGAAGTAGGTGCAAAATATCCTGTCACCTGATATCCCCAGCTACCATCAAACGGATATTCCGTCAGTGGCATCAGTTCAATATGTGTATATCCCATCTCTTTCACATAAGGAATCAGCACGCTTGCCATATCACGATAGCTGTATGTGTTGCCGTCTTCATGTAGCTTCCAGCTTCCAAGATGAACTTCATATATATTCATCGGCTTACGAACAGCATTTTCTCGGTTTTTTCTTCTTTCCCATGCGGCGTCGTTCCACTTGTAGCCACTAAGATCATACACCTTGCTACAGTTTCCAGGCCTAGTCTCTGTGTGTAGCGCATATGGATCCGCTTTGAATATCCTGTCATCTTCTCGCGTTGTTATGCAATATTTATAAATATCATATTCTTTCATACCCGGCACAAAACACTGCCATATTCCTGTTTTTGACACATTTTTCATTGGGTTGGCCATCGGCATCCAGCTATTGAAATCTCCTATTACCGACACTTCTTTCGCTTTAGGTGCCCACACACGGAAACGCACCCCTGCAACACCATTAACCTCACACAAACAACTACCCAAGAATTTCCAACTATCGTAGTTTTGCCCCTTGATAAAACTATATATCTCGGTGTCAGCCCTTAAACTTTGCAACTTCTGCATGGCACCCTCCATGAAAAAAATTCATCCAACACAGTCTTTTATACTGTTATATACATGCCTAAATAATACTTCACCCCATCAAAATAAAGGCAATATACTGCACACAAACATACGTGCATAGATAGACATATTTATTTTATCTAATTTGTTCATAAAATGCAAGATGTTTTTTGTTAGAAGTAGGCAAATGAATACTTTTATTTTTTCGTTTTTTGAGCAATATAAACAAAATAAAGTGAAAATATTAGCTTTAATGTCATTATTATTTAACTTTTTATTACCATACTGTTCATATTTTTCTCGAAATGTTACGTTGCAATGATTTAATTCGTTGTGGCCGAATTTTCGAACACAAAAATATCATATTTATATCGATACATCTGCAAATGTTTGTAAAATTGTCACTTCCTCAATTTCCAAATCGGCATACATGGGGTCTGAAGGGTATATCATAGCCTGCCCCACGCCGTCGCGTACCGTAATAGGAATCAGCCAGCCTTCACTCTCTTTTGGCATGAAGGCAACACTTGTCTGGCCATCTTTGATGGGACTGGGCACTGTCATAGCTACCGCACTGCGCCCAAGGCTTAAAAACTCACCTGTAAAATGCGCAAAGTCACTTTTATACGTAACGCTTACATCTGCCACAAAGTCAATATCATCGTCACTGCTTATAGTGATGATATACATATCGCCTTCTTTTTCGACATCTAAGCTTGTGTTTACATCCACTGTTTTCGGCTGGTTTGACTTTTCCCATATCCAGCTATATTCTGTCTCAAAGCTGCGCTCATACCCCATTACCACATGCCTGTAAAAATACCAGTTTTGCACGCACAACCAGCTTTCTATGTCTAAGCTCATTGTCTGCACATAAGGATAATCTCCGCTCAAAAACGCATTTACATATTCTGTTTGCGCATTTTCGCCTAGTGCATGGATGATATAGTCATAACCTGTGGGTTGAAAGTCATCTTTCACCACTTCAAGGCCGGTGGCATATACTGAAAACACTTCCTCACCTTCAGTAAGCTGTGCTGCTTTTGTCAATGCTTTTGGGTAATCTGCCACGCCACCAAGTGCCTCAAAATACACACCGCTGGGCTGTATTTTTCCATAGTTGTAAATATCCCGTGCCAAAACAGCCGAGAAAACCACCGCTACAGCCGCAAGAGCCGATATCAACGAAAGAAAAACCGCCTTATCCCATCTGCGCACCATATGCAGTATACCCTTTACACAAAAAGCCATGACAGTAAGCCAAAACACACCTTCCAGCCCTTCTGTGAAATTATAGCCACTGCCGCCTACCACATATACATATGTTGCAACAAGTACGCAAAAGGCTAAAAAACCACCAAGTAGCATTTTTTCGCTCAAGCTTTTTCTGATAAGTTTCACAAGACAAAAAACCAGCAAACACACATAAGGCAGTGTGAAAATCAACAATCTTGGGCTTGTGAAAATATATGGTATAACAGCCTTGCCGCCCGTTCCATTGAAATAAAAATACTGATATTCCCCCACTTGCATGGTCGTATTAAGCCATTCCATCGGGTGCCCGGCCGTCACAACGCTAATCCCCAGCAAAGCTCCCACCGCTAAGGCCGCTATATACATGCCAAACTGCACAAAAAACACTTTTACATTTTCAGCATACCGCCACAACAGCAAAATCATCAAAACAACACTACAAAAAGCCATCGACAGCCCAAAATCGTTGCTCCACACTATACAAATACCGCAAACAAGACCGAATATAAGGCAAAACTTTCTTTGCAGTGGTGCTTTTATCAGCGTGTAATTCACGCCTTTTTTTCGCTCGTATAGCTTTGAAAAGACTAGGAAAGCCACCACGACTAAAAAAGGTAATGCCATGCGAGCTATACGCATAGAGTTTCCCGGAGTATATAAAGCCGCAAATAAGTTCTCTATATACCCACCTACGCTTTGACCCAGCACAGTGCTGACGATTCCGGTAGACAGCACTTTTGGTAGCAGCACCGATATTAAAAGTGATGCTTTTATATTTTGTGTGACGAGATAAAAAATCACACACGCCATGACACAAAACAAAACAAGCGATGTGAAATTTGTCACAAACAAGCTAGCCGCAAATGTTTTTGAAAATATAAGTAACGGCAGATTGATAAGCACCGGCGCCATACCGATATAGTTTGCAAAATCCACATACGGGACTTGTCCGTCAAATATACGACGAAACACGTTATAACTTTGGAAGTCTCCATTTATAGGATTGTATGTCAGCTGCCATGTGCGTGCCATGGCAAACTCCGCCGCCAACGCAAGTACCGCCACAGACCACAGTACATACGGCACCCATTTTTTTGACAATCCGCTTAAAATATTTATGTTTTTATTATTTTTCAAGTCTTGCCTCTTTCTGCAAAAACCTCTTTATTTCTCAATCTATTATTTAGTATAACAAACATACTTTATATTGCAAGACGGTACTTTACTGTAAAACTCTTGTCAAATCAGTAAAAATTAAGTATTATTAATACATAGTTTAAAAGTGCGTTTTTATACTG
>CAYIZZ010000154.1:0-3728 GCA_964367945.1 uncultured Oscillospiraceae bacterium
AATAATCTACTAAAACACCATCTTTAATAATGGCTACTTTATCACAATATTTTTCTACCTCGCTTAGGTTATGGCTTGATAGGAATATTGTTTTTCCTTTTTCTTTCTCTTTTAAAAGTAGCTCAAAAAACTTGTTTTGCATCAGTGGATCTAGGCCGTTTGTGGGCTCGTCTAGTATCATCAGCTCTGATTTTTTCAAAAGCCCTTGCACCAGCGATACTTTTTTTCTGTTGCCAAGGCTTAGCTCTGCTATAACTTTTGATGTGTCCAGCTCGAAATAATCTGCCAACGCTTTCATCTCTTCTTTAGATGTATCGGTGAACTGTATGGCAAACTCAAGCAACTGTCCCACTGTGACATTTTCATAAAAACTGGACTCGCTGGGAATATAGCTTATTTGCTTTTTGATTTCTTTTGTGTTTTTAACGCTATCAAGCCCGCATACCGTGATGCTGCCTTCGCTTGGATGAATTATATCCATTATGCTACGGATAGTAGTGCTTTTTCCGGCACCGTTTTTTCCCACAAAGCCTACAACTTCACCTTTGGGAACATTAAGGTTTAGGTTTTTCACTGCTGTAAAGTCACCATATTTTTTGGTGAAATTCTTTATTTCAATAATCGACATGCACACCCTCCTAAAACTTTAAAGTCTCCATTTATCCACACCATTTTAAACCTAGAATTGTTTTATTATCATACCAATTATCGCCTAAAAACACAATGATAGTTATTATATCTATATAGTATTCAAACCTTCGTGGCAAATTTTTATCGCATATTATCGATAATTTTGAGATCAAAATTCTTATTTTACGTAGATTTAACATTCACATGCTTTTTGATTTAACATAGAAAATTTATACTCCCTAGTAGCACGAAAAATAAAAACAACGCGATATGTGAAGGAGACATACGACAATGAAAAAGAACTTAAGTATTATTTTAGCTCTGATTTTAATGATGAGCTTTGTTTTGGCCGGTTGCGGAGCTACCGAAGAAGCAACATCTACAGCAGGTTCCACAGCACCAGCAGAAGGCGCAGCAGAAGGCGAAGCAGCACCCATCACTGTAATTACTCGTGAAGACGGATCCGGCACCAGAGGCGCTTTTGTTGAAATCACCGGCGTGATGGAAGACGACATCGACAACACCACCGTAAACGCCATCGTACACGACGGCACAGGCAAAGTACTGACAGCTGTTGCAAACGATCCCGGTGCTATCGGTTATGTATCTTTAGGCTCTTTGAACGACACTGTTAAAGCTTTGAGCGTGGACGGTGTAGAAGCCACAAACGACAATGTTAAAGATGGCTCTTATGCAGTTGCAAGACCTTTCAATATCGCTACTCTTAAAGGCGCTGAACTGTCTGATGCTACACAAGACTTCATCAATTTTATCATGAGCGCTGAAGGCCAAGCTATTGCCGACGGAGAAGGATTTATCTCTGTAGTAGAAGGCGAAGCTTTCACATCTACCAATCCCGAAGGCGAAATCATGGTTGGCGGTTCCACATCAGTGTATCCTCTGATGGAGAAACTTAAAGAAGCTTACAACGCTATCAACCCTAACGTTACCATCAACATTGAAGGTATCGGTTCCACAGGCGGCATGACAGGCGCTCAAGAAGGCACATTCGATATCGGCATGGCCAGCAGAGAGCTGAAAGCTGAAGAACAAGAAGTTCTTGATGGTACTGTGATTGCTCAAGATGGTATCGCACTGATAGTAAATCTTGAGAATACTTTGGAAAACATCACTCTTGCTCAAATCAAAGATGTATACACCGAAGCTACCACAGACTATAACGCACTTGGCTAATTACAACCACCTAAAGTAAATGATACATCCACATTGTAAAAAGCACAAAAGTGTTTTTTACAATGTGATTTTTTGCCGAAGAAGTATGTTTTTTATATCATTAGACCTGTGCTGTATAAATAATAGGTTTTGTGACAAAACTTTGGATAAGGTGAGCTATGAAAGAGAAATTTTTTGGATTTTTATTTTTACTTGCGGCAACTGTCTCCGTGTTATCGGTTTTAGTTATCTGCATATTCCTGTTGGCCAGTGGTGTACCTGCCATGGCTGAAATTGGACTTTTCGACTTTTTATTTGGCACAAAATGGGCGCCTTCCAATGATCTTTACGGGATATTCCCCATGATTGTAGGAAGTATCTATATCACAGCAGGCGCCGTTATCATAGGTGTTCCTATCGGGGTGCTGACAGCTGTTTTTGTGACAAAATACTGCGGGCCTAAGCTGTACAAATATTTAAAGCCTGCCATAAACCTGATGGCTGGCATACCCTCTATCATCTACGGTTTTTTTGGCATGACAGTAATGGTCCCCTTTATTCGTAATTATATTGGCGGTACCGGCAACAGCATTCTTACAGCCAGTTTGCTTTTGGCTTTTATGATTTTGCCAACCATCATCAACTTAAGCGAATCTGCTATCCGTGCTGTACCTGCCGCTTATTATGAGGGTGCTCGTGCTTTGGGCGCCATGCATGAACAAGGCATATTTCGAGTGGTGCTTCCTGCAGCAAAATCAGGTATATTTGCCTCGGTTGTTTTGGGCATAGGCCGCGCCATCGGCGAAACTATGGCCGTTATCATGATTGCAGGCAACCAGCCTAGGCTTACCGCCAATATCTTGGAAGGCATCCGTACATTGACAGCTAATGTTGTTATGGAGATGAAATACGCTCAAGGCCTGCATGAAGATGCTCTTGTGGCTACCGGTGTTGTTTTGTTTGTATTTATTCTTATTATCAATATAAGCTTTTCATTAATTAAAAGAAAGGCGATGAATACATAATGAAAACTATCAGTTTATCTAATAAGCCTACTGGCACAAAAAAACCTATTATGCAAGTTCGAACCAGACGTTTTCATCCCATGAAGCTTGTGGTGTATCTCGCCGCCACCATAACAATTGTTGCTATTTTTTCCATAATTGCGTATATTTTAGTTATGGGTGTTCCTCAAATTATTGTGGAAATAGAAAAACTTGCCAGTGGAGCTCCTTCCTTATTTGATGTAACTTATAACTCTGATAATGTTTCTTTGGTATTTGCTATTTTTAATACCGTTTTGATGGTGGCAATTGCCTTAAGTATATCTTGCGTATTCGGAATATTCACCGCCATTTACCTGGTGGAATATGCAAAAGACGGCAACAAGTTTGTGGAAATCATCCGACTTACCACCGAAACGCTGTCCGGCATTCCTTCCATTATTTACGGCCTATTCGGTAGTATATTTTTTGTTACATTCTTAGGCCTTAGCTACAGCTTGATAAGTGGTATTTTGACAATTTCTATCATGATATTACCGCTTATCATTCGCTCTACGGAAGAGGCTTTAAAGGCTGTTCCCAGCAGCTATCGTGAAGCTAGCTTTTGCCTTGGTGCGGCACGTTTACGTACTGTATTTTTAGTGGTGCTACCCAGTGCGGCAAACGGTATCATTTCTGGCATTATCTTAGCTATTGGGCGTATTGTGGGCGAGACTGCCGCCTTGATTTATACCTCGGGAAGTACCACAAACATGGCTACTAATATCATGACCACCGGCGGGCGCACTTTATCAGTACATATGTATATGCTTTCAAGCGAAGGACATTATATAGACCAAACTTACGCCACGGCCGCTATTTTGCTCATCATTATTTTGGCTATTAACGGCACATCTACCTTGATCGCCAAAAAACTTATGC
>CAYIZZ010000155.1:0-3689 GCA_964367945.1 uncultured Oscillospiraceae bacterium
TTTGTAAGCGGGGCATAGTTTGCCATGGTTTTCTTCACGCCTACACCCTCGAATGAAATTTCCACAATGCAGTCTCCCGCTACAGGCGACACACTTTGTACCACACCTTTTCCAAACACTTTATGCTCCACAGCATCTCCCACAGCATATGTCACCTGTGATGCTTTTGGACCATCTTTACTTTGTGATTTAGAAATCGTGCTGCCCGACACAGTGGTTGGCCTGCTCATAGCTCTTGCCGGTGGAAAATTAGTATCTGTAGTGCGTCCTTTAGGCACATATGTGCCGGTAGAGCGGTTATATTCTTTGTTGAGGTATCCGCCACCTTCGGCACCGCCCCACTTGCTACTTCCGGCAAACATATTCCCTTGCCCTACAATACGTGGAGAAGTCTCTACATTCAAAAGATTCTCATCTATTTCTTGTAAAAACCTGCTTTGTGCATTACGTCTTGTTTGCCCATAAAGCATCCGTGTTTGAGCACTGCTAAGCACCAGTTCTTTTTCAGCCCTTGTGATCCCCACATAACACAACCTGCGCTCTTCCTCTACCTCTTCTTCTTTAAACCTGCTTTGCTCGCCCGGGAAAACACCTTCCTCCATGCCTATCATATAGACATACGGAAACTCCAGTCCCTTTGCTGAGTGCAATGTCATCAGCACCACATAATCGGCATTTTCATCATAGCTGTCGATGTCTGAAATCAGTGCAATTTCTTCAAGGTATCCTTCAAGCGTAGCATCATCACCGTGCATGTCAGCATATGTTTTGACATTAGAAACCAGCTGACCGATGTTTTCAAGTCGTGTTTTACCCTCTTCGCCTGATGCTTCCAGCATGGCGGTGTATCCACTGACTTTGGCTATTTCATTTGCGAAATCCGCCATTTCCATCTCTTTTTCGGCTTGTACTAGGCGTTTATATATATCATAAAAAGCCAAAAGCGATGCCTTCGCTCGTGATATTTGCGGATATTCTTCTACTTTTTCTATCACTTTCAGCATCGGAACATCCAGCTCTTGTGCAATTTCAGCTATTTTTTCTATAGTTGCTGCACCAATTTTTCTTGCAGGCACATTTATAATCCGCCTAAGGCGCAAGTCGTCTTTATCGTTTGCGACAACACTCATATATGCGTGCATGTCTCTTATTTCCATGCGATCATTAAAGCGCTGGCCGCCTATGATTTTATACGCTATACCTGCACGCGCAAAATAATTTTCCACAGCGCTTGACTGGGCATTCATGCGGTAAAGAACCACATGGTCTTGCAGCTTTGCGCCTTCTTTTATGTGTTTTCCTATACTTTCAGTGATGTACACCACTTCGTCTTGCTCGCTGTCGGCTTTGTAATGCACAACATTTTCACCGGTACCCGAGGCCGTCCACAAGGTTTTACCCTTTCGCCCGGTGTTATTTTTTATCACACAGTTTGCCGCATCCAAGATATTCTGAGTACTACGGTAATTTTGCTCAAGGCGAATTACCGTGGTGCCGAAAAACCTATCTTCAAACCGCAAAATATTTTCTATGGTGGCGCCTCTAAACCTATAAATACTCTGGTCGTCATCACCAACAACACATATGTTGTCTTCCTCGCCCACAAGCAGCTGTATCAGCAAAAATTGCGCCACGCTGGTGTCTTGATACTCGTCCACCATGATATAGCGAAACCTTTTTTGGTAATATTCACGCACATCAGCATGCTCTCGAAGCAAACGCACAGTATAATAAATCAAATCGTCAAAGTCCATTGCGCCTGCTGCATAACAACGCTTGGCATATTCGGCATACACATCTGCCACAAGCCCATTATACGCATCTTGTGCCTGCTGTCGTGCTTGTGCTGGTGCAATCATTTTATCCTTTAGGCGCCCTATAGCCGAGCCACACGCCCTAATCGGCAAAAACTTATCATCAATATTCAGCTGTTTGTAAACATCTTTCAGTATACGTTTTTGGTCATCTGTGTCGTAAATGGTAAACGACTTTGGAAAGCCCAGCTTCTCACCATCTTTGCGAAGGATCCTTACACATGCCGAGTGAAACGTGGATGCATTCACATCTTTACCCTGCTCGCCCAAACGCACCGTCAAACGATTTTTCAGCTCGCCTGCTGCCTTGTTTGTAAATGTAATAGCAAGCACATTCCACGGACGTACATTTTCCACTTGTAGTTGCGAATACAACTTTTCACTGGGTTCTTTATTCTCTTTTATGCACACGCTTAGCTCGGCTATATCCTCTGCTGTCACCTCACGTGCAGTTTTTTGTGAATGGTATGCGTTTCCAAACATAACAAGATTCACCATCCTGTTTACCAGCACAGTTGTTTTTCCACTACCGGCTCCCGCCAAAATAAGCATCGGCCCCTTCACCGTACACACAGCCTCTTGTTGCTTATCATTAAGCCCGCCAAATCTACTCAAAATATACTCTTTACGTAAATCTAAAAACTGCTCTAAGCTCATTCCGTCTTCTCCAAAGTCATATCCTTGACATCGCTTTATCGCATCATCGCTTTGTCACAAAATACTATTTCCCTTTTTTTATATACGCTATTTAGTATACCATATATGGCATCATCAGAAAAGACAATCTGTGCAATTCACTGCAAAACTTTCACATTAAAAAACCGCCTGTGCAAAGACAAGCGGTTATATTATTCCATTTTTAAATTATCCACCGAAAATGTTCAGCAAGATACCTGCAGCTACTGCACTACCGATAACACCGGCTACGTTGGGACCCATAGCATGCATCAGCAAGAAGTTTTGTGGATTTTCAGCTTGACCCACTTTTTGTGAAACACGTGCTGCCATTGGAACAGCCGATACACCAGCCGAGCCAATAAGTGGATTGATTTTACCACCGGTAATAACATATAAAAGCTTGCCAAGTAATGTACCACCGGCTGTACCGCACACAAATGCTATAAGACCTAGAGCAATTATGCTTAAAGTATCTAATGTCAAGAAAGTGTCGGCCTGTGTGGTACATCCTACGGAAATACCAAGGAAAATAGTGATGATATTCATCAGCTCATTACCGGCCGTTTTATTGATACGTTCCACAACGCCACTTTCACGCATGAGGTTGCCCAGCATTAGCATACCGATAAGAGGTGTAGCGGAAGGCAAAATCAAACTTACTACGATGGTACACACCACCGGGAAGATGATTTTTTCGGTTTTTGATACTACGCGCAATTGTTTCATAACTACACTGCGCTCTTTTTTTGTTGTCAGCAGTTTCATGACAGGTGGCTGAATAACCGGAACCAGCGCCATGTAACTATATGCCGCCACCGCAATAGAACCTAAAAGATGCGGAGCTAGTTTTGATGTAAGGAAGATAGCAGTTGGGCCGTCTGCACCACCGATGATGGCAATAGATGATGCTTCCGAGCCGTCAAATCCAATAAGACGTGCGCCCCAGAAAGCTGCGAAAATACCCACCTGAGCAGCAGCGCCCAGAATCAAACTCAAAGGATTGGAAATCAATGGACCAAAGTCGGTCATTGTACCAATACCAAGGAAGATAAGGGGTGGATAGATGCCCAGTTTTACACCCATGTAAAGCATATCACCAAGGCCACCGTGTTTCAGCACTTCACCATATAGTGGGAAGCTACTTGAGCTCAAATTAGCAGTTTCTATGCCAAGCTCTGCCAGTTTAGAAAAGTTTGC
>CAYIZZ010000156.1:0-3650 GCA_964367945.1 uncultured Oscillospiraceae bacterium
TAAAGCCAATTTTAGCATAAAAATCTTTTGTCAACAAGTTTTTTGCAGTGGGAAGGTATCTGCCTGTGATGGTGGCAATGCCCTCGGCTTGTGCTTTATGCACCAATTGGTCAAACACGGCTTCTTCCAGGCCACGCTTAAACACCCTACAGCTCATGACAAAAAGCTCGATATCAAGAGTATCGTCTTGCTTTTTTGCAATCAGTGTGGCGGTGATGCCGTTGTCGCCAAACTTGTCTTGCAGCTGGGCGCTGAGAGTGACATACTCATCACTTTGCATGCACTGTGTTACCTCGGCGGCGGTGTACCGGCGTGTGGTTAGATTAAACTGGTTTGATTTATTTATCAGCTGAGTGATGCGCTCCACATGCTCTGCCCTGAAGGGGCATATCTGCGC
Source organism: uncultured Oscillospiraceae bacterium (assembly GCA_964367945.1). Lineage (GTDB taxonomy): Bacteria > Bacillota > Clostridia > Oscillospirales > Ruminococcaceae > JAAYCI01. The sequence continues at coordinate 398 of CAYIZZ010000156.1, forward strand.
AGTCATTGAAAGGCTGTTTAGATAGTCATCATAGTTTGCGCTCTCGGTTTCAGCCTGATGTCTTTGTGCATTTTGGCGGTACATCTCGTTACGCTTTATGTCGTCGCCTGACAATGCGCTGACTTCGAAATATCCACTGTGGTCAATCAGGCGAATACTATTTTCCGGCGCGTCAATTGGCACGGCAGACACCATTGGGAAAACTGAGGCTACCTCTTGGCGCTCGGCCGGGTTATCGTCGGCAAAAACAAGACTGTCTGCACCGATGTTTAAAGCCTTGACAATACGTGCAATGCTTTCGCTTTTTGGGTTCCAGTGTGCTTCAAAACACAAGAAGTCACTGCGCTTTAATGGGCTGTCTATGCGAGTAAAGCCTGATTCTGCGGTGGCAAGCTCGTTTTTAGAGGCAACTGCCAGCAACACGCCACGTGAGGCCAAAATGCGCAGATATTCCTGGAAATCGGCATAGGCCATGCCGGCAGGTGTTTCACTGCCCAGCTCTATTCCCTCGGCTTCAACCTCGCCTATGATGCCGCCCCATAATGTGTTGTCTAAGTCACACACCACAGCTTTTTTTATGATGCCGAAAAAGCTTTTAATAAGGTTTGCAAGACTGTGGCACAGGTAAGGTATGCAAGCAGGTGCCAGCGTGTATTTATAGCCGTACCATGCGGCCGAGTCACACCAAGCGCTGACACCATAGTCGGCTGAAAGATATGCTAAATCATGTAAATACAAATGTGAATACTGCAAAGCGGCCTGTGCAAATCGTTCATTCAAGCGGTTTACAAACCGTACCCTGCCACGTAAATCCCAAGCATCAAGGTTGCCGAAATTCCTATGTGTGGGCAGCTCGAAATTGTTTTGCACTATAGGGCATCCCAGCTTTTCAGCGGCCTGCCATACCTTTTCAAAATGTGAGAAAGTATCGTCTTCTTTTGCAGTGACGGTATCATCATCGTCGCCGGGTAATGGCCAAGCAGTGATGTTTCTATTAGATGTGTGGATGTATAAAACATCCGGCTCGAACGCGGCAAGACTGCCGTCGTCAAACACTACATCTTCGTAATAAAGGCCGTATCCACCCTCGAAAAAGGTGGGTTTTATGCCGTTTTGCAACAAAAAAAGTTCTAAAATAGGACGAATTTCGCCCACAGTACTGCCGCCTACAATGGCGATTTTTTTGGAAATATAGTTATCATTTAATAAAAGCTCTTTTTTTAGCGCACGCTTTTTTTGCAAAACCATAGCGGCGTCAAAAGGATAATTAAGCTGATGCATTGAAGGCCTCCGTAATTAAAATGAACACAGGTGCATGAAAAAACAACAAATACATATAAATTATATCACAAAATTGCCGAAAAGGAAACGAAAGCAAACAGAAAATCATAAGGGTCTGGCAAAGCAAAACATACATAAAGAGAAAATATGGATTTGCATGCATAGCATTGGCCGATAAAAAGCGCTATTTACACTTACACAAAATTGTAACTACATCTTCACAATTTGTGTGCTATAATATATTAGATATGTTTTCAAAAATGGTAAAATAAAGTGAAACATAAACTAAAAATGATATTGATAGTATGAGAGATTATATAGGTATAGAATGCCGCGGAACTTGAAGGGAGAACGCTCTATTGGATAACAGAAACCAAAATGATCAGACACAAAGGTCAAGACCGACCGCTGACCATACACGCATACAAGGAGCAGTAGGATCCGGCTCATCGAATGCAAATAAACGTGCGAGCAGCGTAGTGGGTGCAAACCATCCTGCGCCAAAAAACAAAAAACAACCACAAAAAGGTGAGCTGAAAGCCGGAATTATAGCAGGCAGAGTGACGCTAAACATATTCAAGGCGATTTTTGTTTTGGCATGTTTTGCCGTGATTATTGCCGGAATTGTAGGTGTGCAGGCCATCCAGTATGTGGTGGAAGTCACATCTAATGATGAGGAACTGCTGGATCTTGAAAACTTTAGCATGGCTCAGACAGGCTATTTTATGGCGCTGAATCCTGATAATCCGAACGCAAAAGAAGAAAATGACTATATAGAGCATCAGCAACTGGTGGGCGATGAAAACCGCACATGGGTGTCGATAAGTGAAGTGCCTGAAGACCTGATAAATGCAGTGGTGGCCACCGAGGATAGAGAGTTTTGGGACCATCACGGTGTGAATATCACACGTACGGCGCTTGCCTTGATAAACGAGGTTATTCCGATTGAAGGCATGTATGGTGGTGCGTCTACCATCACACAGCAGCTGGTTAAAAACCTTACCGATGATGATGTGGTAGAGGAAGATGGCGACCGTACGGCGGGATATCTGCGTAAATTGCGCGAGATCTTCCGTGCATGGGGCCTTGAAAACAGCTATTCAAAAGAAATGATTTTGGAAAGCTATCTGAACACTATTGGCCTTTCGGGGCGTATAGCAGGTGTAGAGGCCGGCGCACAAACGTATTTTGACAAGTCAGTGTCAGAGCTGACATTGGCCGAATGCGCCACTATTGCAGGCATTACACAAGCGCCTACATATTACAGCCCGTTGGCTAATCCTGACAACGCACTTGAGCGTCGCAATGATGTTATTTATTTTATGCAGGTTGCAGGGTACATCACCGAGGCAGAGGCAGAAGAAGTATATGCCATGCCGCTGGGCATTGCCGAACGTAAACAAACTGCTTCAAATTCCGGTACGAGCACTGGTGTGTTTTCTTATGCTGTGGATAAGGCATACACCGATGTTTTGGACGACTTGCAAGAGCAAAAAGGATGGAGCTATGACATAGCTCGTCAATATTTATACAACGGTGGCTTGCGCATTTACCTGACAGTGGACTTGAACGTGCAAGAGGCGCTGGATAATATCATGGTGACAGGATACGACGAGGGTGGGTTCTTCATGGATGAAGAGCGTTTCCCGAACTATGCCAGCCGAATGACAGTGACAGAAGAAGTAGTGAACGACGCAGGCTTGGTGGTAGGATATCAAGATGTGATGCCACAAGCGGCGGTTGCAGTGGTAAACTACGAAGGTGAGCTGATAGCTACCTCGGGAGGTATAGGCGAAAAAACCAGTAGCCTTTCCTTGAACCGCGCCATAGGCGAGCTCAGGCGAGACGAAGTGGGCAATTTAGTACTGGATGAAAATGGCATTCCGCTGGTAGACGGCACGCTCAGGCAGGTGGGTTCTACCATGAAATCAATAGGCGCGTATGCAATTGGTATAGATCATGGCATTATTTC
>CAYIZZ010000157.1:0-3583 GCA_964367945.1 uncultured Oscillospiraceae bacterium
CCATTCATCATACGTGTTTGTAAAATACCACGATACACATCGTTTTTCACGATATGCGGCGCATCTAAAATTCCTCTGCGCACACAATCACTCAAAACTGCCGGATCAAACAGTGGATCTTCGCTGAACTCGGCATAAGTACTCTTTATAAACGATATCAGATATCGCGCTTCTTTCAGCAGCTCATTTTTACGATTTTGTACCACTTCATCTTTTGTAGGATCTGCCTGTCCGCTCAAACAACTGCGAATAACCCCACGAACAATCTTCGTACTTTCCACAATAACCTGCGGTGTGGCGGCATGTTCTGCTTCGCTATATCCCACTACGTGGATGATATTCGGATGCACCGACATTTGCAGCATGGTCGATGCCGCCAGCTGGCCCTTTGCCAGGTTCAAATCACCCGATAAGAACGGAAGTCCTGCCCTGGTTTGACGCCATATATTAAAATCTTCCGAAACCATATCCTGTGCAATCTCGATTTGTGCCAGCACTTTTGCTAAATCCATGGAAAAGCTCATAGCATTTGGAACATTAAACATATATTGTGCAATATAATCTTCTACGCCCAGTTTTTTTGCATGGTATGCCGAAAGCCACGCTGCTACCACCGAAATAACATCATGCGCATCACGAAGTCCCCAGTGATGTGGCTCATTTAGCTCTACCGGAATCCCTCTTTCTGCATGCCAGCGAACAAGCTCATGTGCATCGTTCATCGACTGCTGGAGTGTTCGTGTGCCACGACCGTCCAAGTCGTTATACCAAAACAGCGGCACAGCACACCATGCATTGTCTATGGTATCACTCAACACCTCTGCCAAAGAAATTACATCATCCGTACCTGAATAACAACGCATCAGCGGATAGTTCCCGGATTTTGTTGCTTGCTTCAGACGCTTAAATTCCTCGTCGTTCTTCACCGGAACTCCGCCTGCACCATCCATTTTAGGGTCACGTTTTTGTGGATGAAAATAATACTGCTGAGTATTTTGGTCTATGCCCAAAGACACTATATCCAACACTTTTGCATTTGCAATTTCGCTCACACCATCTATAGTTTCATCAAGGCTTGGTAAGCCAAAATGATGCCTAAGCAGTGGGTATGGTGCCTTCTGCTTCAGCCTTGGTATCAGTTTGTCTTCATATAGTTCCTCGTCTGCTACGCCCTCGCCACCACGTAGATAAGCAAGACAGTCATCTAAATCTTCACTGCTGTCAAACACTTTATCAAAAAATCCAATTTCTGACACCACAGCAGCCACAGGAGATGTACCGCCAAATATCCATGTGGGTTGCGTTTCTAGTGTTTTGCTTTTTTCGCGCAGTTCTTCCACTATCGGTATCACATTTTCAGGAGTAAGGCGGTATCCTAAACACACCATATCCGGGCTATGCTTTTTCACAAGTTTTATTACATTCTCCACCTTAACGGCAGGGCCTGCCATTAAAGTTTCGTATCCCACATCTTGCGCCAGATCCAGAAAATGCGCTACACCGGCCACATGTACACAGTTACCCACCGATGCTCCTATTATCATTTTTTTCATGTTTTCACCTCGTTAATATCTAATCTTTCATCTTTATTATTCCATATCATCACTTTTCAAAATAAACACGCCACTGTTCTCAGTTTATTTTTAGGATATACATATTATATTCATATTGTAATTATACAATATTTTTCTCCAAAATAATAGGTTTTTGTGCATTTGTATTTTTATATGATAATATTATTTTGTATCCAAGTCAGCACTTTCACACACACATAAATTGTGCTATACTAAGTATACTGTTTAATTGTGTGTATTTGTAAAAAAGGAATATGATATGACATATCGTTTATTAATTCATCCGAAAAATGGATTATTTAAGCATAGCCTCACTTTCGCACAGCTGCAAAAGCAATTTGGCAGCTCATTTCACATTGGCGGAATTGGGCCTTTCTTTGGGTTTGAGCCTACGCCGCAACAGCCTGATGATGAACATGAAGCCTCGTACATGTTGCATGGCTTAAACACCGCTTTGGGGCGTGGTTTTTATCTTTTTATTGGCAAAAGATTTTCTTCGTACGAGCTTATTATTCCTTTACCAACCACAAAAGACGATTTGCAAGATATGTTTTCTTTCGCCGGTACATTAGCGCATTTTCTAGAAGCAGATACTGTGAAAGATAGCAGAGGCGAAAGTATTTCCAGGGCGGGGCTTTTTGTGTTATATCCTCATATCGCCCAGCACAATGCCGAAGTTCTGAAAAGCTATGCCACTGTACATGATGATTTTTCTATCAGTGGTGTAAAGTATCCTTTAAAAGTTCCCACTGCATTGTGCAATCGTATGGCAAGTGCTCCACCCGAACATGCCGAGCGATTTTTTGCGGCATGGCTTTCAGAAAAGCAGGCCGTGGACTATGTGTATATGAAGCCGTTTTTGTGTTATAACGAACATAAAGAGCCTTGTGCTTTTTACACCTTACATGAAGGCGATGTTACCATCATTCCCAAAAAACCGTTTTTGCCATATGGACCCAACCCATTTTCTGTCCCATTTCCTTCCCTTTGCTATGTGGAAATAATGAGCGCTAGCATCGGCCTTTTAGGTACTATAACATATGATGAATTTTTAAGCCGTTTAAATGAAGACGAGCTAAAAGAATTTGATGACGAGCACTATATTCTGCGCACCGTATATCTGCGCCGCTTGCAAGAACTTACCGAAAATGCTCTTTTACCACCACCAAGAGCACACTAAATATAGTGATTCATACTTGAATGCATTAAAATATTATATTGATTTGACAGTTTATCTGTCTTTCTACTTGGAGGTATATTTTGCCGTTTGATATCGTTTTTGGATTATTGTTTAAGCTGTTGTTTCTTTCCTTTGTTGGTTTTTTCCTTCTTCGAAAAGGATTTATAAACGAAGATTTTCAAAAAAAGTTATCCAGAATTTTGGTTCAAATAGTACTTCCTTTAAATATTATTGTTGCCGCTCACCAAGAATACGATCCCGCTATTGCCTCACGCCTTTCCATCGTTATGCTTATTGCTGTTTTATACCACGTGGGTATGTACGCAGGCTCGTACCTTTTCACTCGCAAGCTACCCATGCCGCTTGATGACAAAAACATGTTCACAAACATGCTCACCCTTGGCAATGTTGCTTTTATGGGTATTCCCATCACACAAGAGCTTTTTGGTAGCGAAGGTGTTTTATCGGCAGTTATCTTCACCATTGTATTCAATCTGGTCGGCTTCACCTTCGGCATCCATATTCTAGGACAAAAAACTTCTGTTTTATCTGTCTTCAAGTCACCCATGGTTATAGCCGGCATTGCCGCCACCATTATTTTCTTCACCCCACTTAAGCTACCCACGATTTTGGTTGACTCTTGTTCACAAATTGGAAACATGACCACTCCATTAGCCATGATTATTGTCGGTGCATCTTTAGCCAAGATACACGTTATAGATATTTTGCGTGAAAAATGGGGTTGGGTGCTTGCACTTATTCGTCAGTTTTTAATCCCCGGTGTGATTGCATTTGTAATGTGGTTTATCGGCCTTGAGGGCATTGTGCC
>CAYIZZ010000158.1:0-3579 GCA_964367945.1 uncultured Oscillospiraceae bacterium
GTCACATCCACATAAATCCCGTCTTCTTTCAGGTCCCAATACGCGTTATCAAACGCAGGCTCAGTCCCGTCATTTTGCGTCACGTCATACTGCTCATCCGTCAAAAAACTCCGCAGTTCATCGTCACTGGGCGTGGTATATTCCTCGATAACTTCCTGCGCATCAAATAAAGGCTCGGCAGGCTCTATGTCATACGACAATCCTGTCGGCGGCGGCACAGCCTCCTCGGCCATCAAAAACAATCCGGCCGGAATATGACAATATCCGTTAGGGTTATTCAAAAGATAATCCTGATGATACTGCTCTGCGTCATAATACGACGTAAGCGGCAAAACCTCCACCACTATTTCATCATCATACTGCTCAGAAAGACGCTGTATCGACTCTTCTATCACAGGCACGTCGGCCTCGTCGGTATAATAAACACCGGTGCGATACTGTGTTCCGATATCGTTACCTTGCTTGTTCAGGGATGTGGGATCAATTGTCTGGTAAAACAAATCCAAAAGAAAATCCAGCCCCACACGTGTTTTGTCATACGCTACATACACAGTTTCGGCATGCCCGGTAGTTCCGGTGATGACATCCTGATACGTGGGATTTTCAAGGGTACCGTTGGCGTATCCTACACTAGCCTCCACAACACCCTCAATCATATCCATATAATGCTCGGTTCCCCAAAAACATCCGCCGGCAAGATATATCTCGCCCAAATACTCTTTCGGGATTTCGTCTTTGGTAAGTGGAATGGTACTGGTACTTGGTTGTGACACATCGGCCTGACTGGACGCAGACGACGCGCCTGCAGACGACGACGCAGCACCACCGGCAGAGCACGCACCCAAAAGTGATGCGGCAACAACTGCAGCAAGAATACGTTTCATAATAGCATACCTCCATATATATATAATTCGATCTAAGATTAAAACCTAGACAACAAGTAGGATATGAAGATATTGTACCCTGATTATGTATCGAATTTGTGATAAATTTTGGTAGTAATGTATGATAAAAATAAGAATAAATTAAGAACAATGCAGTAAATTTCCGTTGCAAGTAATGTCTATATTTGATATACTAAATGTATCTAGTCAAGCTGATATAATCCGAACCCGCCTATTTTGGGTAAATTCATGCGTGATACGGCGCTATCTTCACTTACAATACAAAAGTATTGCGTGCTTGTATGCCTTGTTTCACACAAAATTTATTGAAAATAGGTCCGGTGGATTTTTATACCGCCAAAAGTTCTACAGGCAAGGAAGTGCGGTGCCGTAAGGCTGCCGCATTACAAGACGTGCCGATAAAGTTTTAGGATTTTGGCTAAAAAAAAACGGATTCGTATTACATCGGATTGGCTGAGCAACACCATAGGAGAAGCTGTATATTACAAGCACTAAAAACCACGATTTTGCGAAGAATATTGTAGCAAGGTAGTGTATGTGTGCGGTCATATCAGTTGGTTTGCGAGATGTAATATGTATAAAATTTAAGGATAGATTTCGAAAGAGGAAAGGAGCATGCAGGCATGGGATTGATTAAGGCAATTACAGGTGCAGCAGGCGGAGTGTTAGCAGATCAATGGAAGGAGTTTTTCTATTGTGATGCGATACCGGTAGATGTGTTGGCACAAAAAGGCCAAAAGCGCACCACATCACGAACAAGCAACACACAAGGTGTGGATAACATCATCAGTGACGGTTCAGTCATTGCGGTGGCAGACGGCCAATGTATGTTGATTGTAGAGCAGGGTAAGGTTGTGGACGTGTGTGCCGAGCCTGGCGAGTATGTGTATGACGTGTCCACAGAGCCGTCAATATTCTCAGGTAGTCTTGGCGAGAGCATCAAAAACACTTTTGTTAATATCGGTAAGCGTTTCACTTTCGGAGGCGACGCGCCGAAAGACCAGCGTGTGTATTATTTCAACACAAAAGAGATTATCGGAAACAAATACGGCACACCTGCGCCGGTACCGTTCCGTGTAGTGGACGAGCGTGCGGGTATTGATATAGATATCGGTATTCGTTGTTTTGGCGAATACAGCTATAAGGTGGTTGATCCGCTGGCGATGTATACCAACGTGTGTGGTAACGTGGAGCAAGAGTACAACCGCTCAGAGCTTGACGGACAGCTGAAAAGTGAGCTATTAACAGCGCTTCAACCGGCGTTTGCAAGAATCGGGTCGACCGGCGTTAGGTATTCCGAGCTGATGTTGCACACCATGGATTTGGCCGAGGCGCTGAAAGATATATTGTCGGAAAGCTGGCGTGGAAACAGGGGCGTTGAAATAGGCGTGATTGGCCTATCCAGCGTGAAAGCCAACGAAGAAGACGAGCAAATGATCAAGGAAATGCAGCGTAATGCGGCATTCATGGATCCCACACGTGCGGCGGCACACATGGTTGGCGCACAAGCGGCAGCAATGCAAAGTGCGGCAGCCAACGAAGGCACAGGCCCGGCCATGGCGTTTATGGGTATGGGTATGGCAGGTGCGGCAGGCGGCATGAACGCACAAAACCTGTTCCAAATGGGTCAGCAGCAGGGTGGCGGCGCACCTACACCTCCACAAGGTGGTGGCGCGGCTCCGGCAGCAGGCGGTTGGGCATGCGCTTGTGGCCAACAAAACACAGGCAAGTTCTGTGCAGGATGTGGCAAGCCACAGCCGGCACCGGCAGGCACATGGAAATGTGATTGTAGTAAAGAAAACACAGGTAAGTTCTGCGCAGAATGTGGTAAGCCGGCAACCGTAGCAGACGGCTGGGATTGCGCATGCGGTGCAAAGAATAAAGGTAAGTTCTGTGCCGAGTGTGGAAAAGGTAAACCGGCAGGTATCCCGCAATATAAATGTGATAAATGCGGCTGGGAACCACCAAAAGATAAAACTACACCGAAGTTTTGTCCTGAATGCGGCGACCCGTTTGATGACGGCGACGTGGTATAATAAATATGCAAAAAGCGCCATAAGTAGAAATGCTTATGGCGTACTACTTTAAGTCAAGACATTATTAAGGTCAAGACACTATTAAGGTCAAGACACTATCACGCTTTTTGAAAAAAGTCAGCCAAGTCAATGCAATCTGAGACCGCCTCTTGCTTACAAATTTCCGTGTTAGGCGGCGTTATCCTTATTCGCAATACACAAAGTATTGCTCAGTCGTCTGCCTTGCCTACCACAAAAATTTGTGAGCAATAGGTTCTGCGAATTTTTTATACCGCCAAAAGTTCTATACCAAGGAAGTGCGGCGCAGTAAGGCTGCCGCCTTGCAAGATGCGCTGACGCCGGTATGGGGCTTTTGGCTAAATAAAAAACGGACTCAGATTACATTGACTTGGCCCAGCAAAAACTTTCAATGACGCATTTTATACAAAATGCTTTGGTTTTTTGTGATATATACACAGCAACGTGGTATACCTTGCGGTGCCCAGCGGCACACGCAATAGCGCCAGCGAAGCGCAGCGCGGCACCTAGGCAGATTTTGTGCCAGCGGCACACGCAATAGCGCCAGCGAAGCAAAGCGCGGCGACTAGGCAGGCTTTGTGTTTTAATGTAATTCTATTATATGTTTCAGCTAGCTTTTT
>CAYIZZ010000159.1:0-3504 GCA_964367945.1 uncultured Oscillospiraceae bacterium
TGCTAAAAGACGCCATCGAAACCGACAAGTTCGAGGTGTATTATCAAGGCATCTACTCGGCCGAAAAAGGCATGTTTTCCATGGCGGAGGCCCTGATACGGCTAAAGTCCGACACCTTCGTCTCACCCGGCGAGTTCATCCCGATAGCCGAGGACACCGGCCTGATAAACAAAATCACCTACATCGTGCTAAACAAGGTTTGTAAAGACTACAACAGCTTTAAAGACCTTCTTGGCAACGAGTTTTCTTCCATTTCCATCAACTTTCCGTACGTGCATTTTTTGCAAAAAGATACGGTAGATAAGGTTCGTGCGGTGATGGACTCCCACAACGTGCCATATAGTGTGATTAAAATGGAGCTCACCGAGCGCACCTTGGTGTCCGACACCATGCGTGTGAAAAGCACCATGGACGAGCTTATCAGCCACGGTTTCGAGTTCGAGCTTGATGATTTCGGCGTGGAATATTCCAATCTCAGCTTGTTCTTCGACATCCCGATAAAAATCATCAAGTTTGATCGCAGCTTGGTGTATTCCGCCACAAGAGACAAAACCAGACGCAACTTTTTCGAGAGCCTGCTTGTTGCCATCAAGGCTTTAGACATCCAGGTGGTGATGGAAGGCGTGGAAGAGCAAGAACTGCTGGACTACCTTCTGCGCAGTGGTTGCGATTATATCCAAGGCTATGTTTTCACAAAGCCTTTGCCGTGTCCCGAGTTTGTCGATTTCATACGCGCTCGCAACATCGGTACATTCTAGTCGTTTCATCGTTGATATTTATATGATACAGATATATTCAAAGCCTCCGTTTTTTAGCGGAGGTTTTTTCACGCGCATATTTACGCATAAAAAAATATCACATTCACACCATCTGATGTAAATGCGATATATCAGTTTTATGCGTTACTTCACCAGTTTTTCTATGCCTACCACCAGTGCTCCGCCCACAGCCAGTGCCAGCGCCGACGTCAGCGCCACTGTCACATTATACGTCGCATCAAACGGAATTATCATGATACAGCTTGATATCACCAATCCAAATATCAAGCTCATGGTAGCTCTGTGGTTTTTTTTCAGGGCAAACGCCGTCGCTTTCGAGCTCAGCACAATGCCTGCCAATATCCCTAGTCCCATAAACATCAGCGGTACCAGCACGTTCACTTCAAACGATGTCACGCTGGCTACCAGCGAGTTAAACAGGTAATATTCGCCTAAAATCAGTAGCAGCATACTTCCGCTAACGCCCGGAATAAACATGGCCGCGCCGGCAAGTACACCTAAAAACATCATCTTCACAAGGTAAAACAGCGTGATGTCGGGAAACTCCGTTATGATAAGGTCTGTCTCCTGCGGTGCCAACAACACCATTGTCACAATCACGGCCGCGCCTATAACAAACGGTACCACGCTTATTTTTTCTTTAGGCATTTCTTTTCGTTTCAGTATCGGGATGGAAAACGCTATCATTCCCACAAACGCAAATTTTGTTTGTGTCGGGATATACGTCAGCGCATATTCCATCAAGTTTGCAAATATCACCAAGCCTAGCAACACGCCAACTAAAAGTATACCAAAATATCTCAGGTGTTTTAGTTTTGATTTAAAGCTACTTTTGGATAAAATCTCGCTTATGCCCGTCATCACCGGCTCAAATATCCCAAAAATAACCATCATTGTTCCGCCACTTACGCCCGGAATAATGTTCGCCAAGCCTACAATAAATCCACCAATTATTAATTTCAACATATATTTTCCTCAAAAAAACCAGCTAATTTCAATTTTTGCGTTCCGCGTAATATTCTATCATAAACCCTACCCCTTTTGCAACTTCCTTACCTTTCTTTTGAAAAAGAAAGGTAAGCCAAAGAAAACTAATCTTAACCTTACTTCAACAACCTCTAAACAAAGAAAGCCAAGCCAAAGAAAACTAATCCCTCACCTCTTAAACATCTCCTCTAAACAAAAAACGACGAATATCCGAAGATATCCGCCTTGTTATTTCCGCTTTGCCTATGCCACAGATTTCTTAAAAATCCCCATTGGTTTGCCCAGCGGCAAAAACTCTCTTTTGAATGTTGCGTTCACCACGTTTGCGCCAACACCGTAGAATGATACCAGCGAGATGCCCAGTTCTGCGTACGCCGCCATCTGGTGAAAGAAATGTGGCATAAATCCAAGTGTGCTACATGCCAGCCCCAAAAACAATATGTCTATCAGCACAAAGTCGATAAACAGCACTTTATTTGTTTCGGTCGATGCCAATGTCATAAATAATGTGAAGATCAAGTACCCCAAAAATGCAAATCCCAGCTGTTTTACGTCGGCTGTTTTTTGCATCACTTCGCCAAAAACTCCGTTTTGAATAAGCCATGTAGAGCCCACGCCCAGCCAAAACAATCCATACCCAAAAAATGCCGTTGCCCCGAAAACATTGTTCAGTTTCAGGTCCATTGCGCCTGCATAAATCTGCGCTACAGCACCCAAAAATATTGCCCACGGGATAACTAGTGACGTACCTTCTGTGATACCTAGTTTTTGCGATGCAGCGACCAACGTCACCATGGAAAGCCCCAGCAGACCGATTGCAGACGGGTTGCCCACTTTCACCGAGATATTTGTTGCCTGATCTGAAACTTGCGCCATGATAAATCCTCCAAGTGAATATTATACCGAACCAGATTATTCTATCACCGGCGCACCCTAATTGCAATACAAAATAACCTTTAACTTTCATTGTTTCAAGTACAAAATAACTGTCAAAATTGACGAAAGTAACAGCACAAAAAAAAGACGGATAGCATCACACTATCCGCCTAGCCAATCCGATGTAAAATTTTATTTAGCCAAAAGCCCTAAACCTTCGCAAGTGCGTCTTGCAAAACTTTTGGCGGTATAAAAAATTCACAGAACCTATTTTCAGTAAATTTTGTGTGAAACAGCACGCAATACTTTTTGTATTGCAAGCAAGGATAACGCGATAACACGCATAAATTTATCAAAACAGGCTGGTTCATATTACATCTAGTTGCCTAACCTATATTAGCTTTATTCTAGGTAGTAGCTTTATTTAAGTCGTCGTTCGACAGCTTTGCCAGCTCTTTCACTTTGTCAAGGTCAAGCCCGGCCGCCTTTGTAAACCTAGTTCCATACTCTTCGTCGGCGTGCCAGCAATGCACCGCGTGCCGATACTTGATGTTTTCTGTGCAAGAGGCTATATCGCCTGCAGTGTTGTCAATAAGTATCTGCTTTTTATCTTCGGCAAGCACCCTCCACAAATCGCCGCCGGCCCTGAAACAATCGTCCGTCGGATCTTCCTTGGGGTCATAGTGGTACACAGTGCCTTCCATGTCCAGTGGCGGCTCCATCACTTCCGGCCTTGCCGACCACACACCCATGCTGTTCGGGGTATATGCCGGCGCATCACCGTAGTTTCCGTCCACCCTCATTGCGCCGTCACGATGATACTCGTTCACCTCGCACTTTGCACGGTTGACAGGTATATGGT
>CAYIZZ010000160.1:0-3476 GCA_964367945.1 uncultured Oscillospiraceae bacterium
TTTCAGGTGAAAGATCACGATACATCTTTTGCCCTGCGGCAAGAATTTCTTCGGGTGTGCCTTTTGGTGTAGGGTTGCCATCCTTGAAAGACAGCAAATCATCATGAAATTGGAAATTAGATACACCGATGCGGGTAGCTTGCTCTTGCTTTAGTTTTTGAACCATAGGAACAATGCCACTGATGACAGCTTGGCGGCAAGCTTTGATGTCATTGCGGGTGTATCCGTGACGCTGCATTCGGATATCACCCAGTGGTGTGAAAGTATCGTGTCCTAAAGTTTTTGCTTGTTTTGTGCGGTTTTGAACCATTTTTTGATAGATATCATCAAGTTCTTCACTGTTTTTGTCGAAAAAACCACCTTCTGCTTCAAATGCTTCTTTACGAGTAGCACGGTCAATATGCTGTTTGTAAGGGCCTAGCTGGGACACAGTCAGCACTTTTCCTTGGAAGGGGATCTTTGCCGAGGCATATAGTTTTTCATATTGGGTGGCGAGTGCATTTTCCTCTTGCTGGAGTGAAATAAGGCGCTCGTCACTACTTTTTACAGAGATTTCCAGCTTTTCAAGTAAAATATCGCCATAAACTTCGCTTAGTGCGTTTTTATGTTCAGAACCCAAGATGGAGCGATATAAAGATAGAGACTTGTCTTCTACAATGGGTCCTTGGGTATCGAAATAATCGTTTTCGCTGTCGTAGTATTTGTCGGTGGTGTCCACGGTATGTCGGATCTGCACCAGAGTACCTGCGGTACTTATATCATCGCTAATTTGCCTGAACTGCTGATAAACAGACAAAATTTCTTCGCCGTTTTGGGCGTCGGTGGCTTTTTGAGCTAATAATTCAATTTGGTCGGCTAAATGGGTAAGGTCGGGTCTTTTATAGGGCATATCACAAAATTTCATAGAAAATCCTTTCATTGAGCATAGTTTGCATTTTTATATTAAAGCAAATTTTTTGACATCAAATAGACCGAGGTCTGTCAGCCGTAAATCGGGAATAACAGGTAGTGCCATGAACGACAAACTGATGAATGGGTCGACATAATATGGTATACCCATGGCGGCGGCTTGCTTTAGGATGTCACCGGTAGCTTTTTGCACATCTTCAGCCGGTGCATAGCTCATCAGTCCTGCCACCGGCAAAGGTACATCACCTATGATTTTACCACCACTTACCAGTACATATCCACCATCAATATCACATAGATGGTTTATGGCAAGGCACAAGTCTTCATCGTTGTCACCTGCGGCAATGATGTTGTGGCTATCATGTGCTACCGAAGTAGCTAAAGCACCGTTTGTAATGCCATATCCTTTAAAAGGTGCTATAGCAATATTGCCGTTTTTACCATGGCGTTCCACCACACATAGCTTGGTGTATACAGAATCAGGTGCGAAAAATCCGTCTTTTTGAGGCACGGCTTCTTTGAGATGGTTTGTCACCAGCTGATATGGAACAAGTTCCATCACGTCGGCTTCACCTGAAACGGGAAGTTGCAAGTCTTTTACAGATACATGAGGCGATTTTACGGTTTTTAAAATGCTGCTGTCTTTTACGGCAAAAGCAGGCATATCAGCAATACGCTTTGCAGCGGGTACCCCGTCTTTATACACTTCGCTCACATTCACTTGCTTTAAAGAAGAAAGTAAAACCAAATCGGCCTTATATCCTGCGGCAACAGCGCCGATGTCACGAAGACCATACACCCTGGCGGTGTTGATGGTGGCCATGCAGATGGCGTCTACCGGTTTCATGCCCAGCTCGATGGCCAGCTTCACATTCCAGCGGATATGACCGTCTCTGTGCAAGTCATCAAGGTGCTTATCATCAGTACAAAATAAAAATCTGTCTGTGGGTGTATTTGTGTCTACAAGTCCGTTTACGATGGCAGACAAGTTATGTGCGGCGCTACCTTCACGTATTAAAATGGCCAAGCCTGCGCGGGCTTTTTCTATAGCTTCTGAAAATGTAGTGCCTTCATGCTCGGTCATTATACCGGGCGCAACATAAGCCTGCAAAGAATGTCCGCTGAGCCCGGGAGCATGCCCGTCGATATTCTTTTGATTAAACAGCTGTAGCTTGTTTATGATATCGCCTTTGCCGGCGATTACCTCGGTGAAAGCCATTGCCTCGCCAAGGCCAAGCACACGCGGATGTGAGACAAACGGAAGCATCTCGTCTGCGGTAAATGTGCTACCGGCAGTTTCAAACGGCGTAGCAGGTACACCGGAGGGTAGCATAATGAAAATATTACACGGTACATTTTCAGAGGCATCCAGCATAAACTGAACACCTTTTGCGCCGCACACATTTGTGATTTCATGTGGGTCGGCAATAACGGTGGTGGTGCCGCTGGGCAAAGCCATGCGTACAAACTCACCCGGAACAACCATGGTGCTTTCAATATGCATATGCGCGTCAATAAAGCCGGGGCATAGGTATTTATCGGTGCAGTCTATGGTGTTTTCGGCGTCATAATTGCCTACACCTGCAATATATCCGCCGGCAATAGCCACATCGGCAGGAATGATTTCCTTTGTAAACACATTTATAACATTGGCGTTTTTTAAGACAAGATCTGCTTTTTTACGGCCAGAGGCCACATCAATTAAATGACGAATATCTTTCATACAAATCCTCCCCAGCAAAGCCGCTTGCATTTAATCTCAGCTTTATTTATTATTAGTGTAGTGCATTTAGAAAAATATAATATCATACTATATTATAGCATATAAACAACATAAAAGGAGCAAGAATTTATGGGCAAACTGACAGAAGAAAGAGCAAAAGAGCTGCTGCAAACTACCACAAAACAAAAGCATTTGTTACAACATGCTTTAGCAGTGAGTTCCGCTATGGGTGCAATGGCACATCACTTTGGGGAAGATGAAGATTACTGGAAAGCTGTGGGTATGCTGCACGACTATGACTATGAAGAATATCCCGAGGAGCATCTGCAACACACAAAAGAGCCACTGCTAAATGCAGGGGTGGAAGAAGATACAGTCCGTGCGATTTTGGCACATGGATATGGCATGTGCACCGACGTGAAGCCTGAAACAAACCTTGAAAAAAGCTTGTATGCAGTGGACGAGCTGACCGGCCTGATTTCTGCGACTGCTAAAATGAGACCAAATGGAATTTCTGATCTTGCGCCAAAAAGTGTGAAAAAGAAGTTCAAAGACAAAGCATTTGCCGCAAAGATTGACCGTGAGGTTATCGGAAAAGGTGCCGAGATGCTGGGCATGGATGTGTCAGAGCTGATTGTGCTATGTATTGAAGGCATGAAACCACATGCCGCTGAACTGGACCTGATGGGAACAACTGCCCAATAAATACATAAACTACCCTACCGCATGTGAAAAACATGTGGTAAGGCCGGCAATAAAGCACCAATTGCGTCGTCAGACTGCAAAATATCGCGGCAGTTACATATACCATATATGCGCCTTTGCGACATTTTTTGCTTTCTTG
>CAYIZZ010000161.1:0-3310 GCA_964367945.1 uncultured Oscillospiraceae bacterium
AAATACCCAAAAATGGAATGTTGTTTTCTCGTGCATATTTACAAGCGCATATTTTACCCTCGATTCCTCGGCTGCCAAAGCCGCCGGGAATAAGTATTGCGTGCACGTCTTCGAATAAACTTTTGGCTGAAAGCTCTGTTATAAGCTCGCTGTCAATCCATTTGATATTGACGTTTGTTTCATAAAAGCACCCTGCATGGTTTAGTGCTTCTACAACCGAAAGATATGCGTCGTGTAGCGATATATATTTGCCTACCAGTGCAACAGTTATTTCTCCTGTGGCATTTTTTTGTTTTTCGATTATTTTGCGCCAATTAGATAAATCGCAATCAGTGACATTTAAGCTTAACTCTCTGCAGACAACATCATCAAGGCCGCGCTCATGCAACATTATGGGTGCTGCGTATAAATTATCCAAGGTTGAGTTTTCTATAACACAATCCGGCTTTACATTGCAAAACATTGCTATTTTTTCAAGTATTGTTTTGTTTATAGGCTCGTCTGCCCTTGCAATAATTATGTTTGGATTAATGCCGATACTGCGCAACTCTTTAACAGAATGCTGCGTGGGTTTAGATTTATGTTCGTTACTACCCTTTAAATAGGGGACAAGAGTAACGTGAATAAAAAGGCAATTAGAAAGCCCTACTTCGATTGAAATTTGGCGTATAGCCTCCAAAAAAGGCTGACATTCAATATCACCTATTGTTCCGCCAATTTCTGTGATTAAAACATCTGCATTGCTATGGCGCGCACCTTCATAAATAAACTTTTTTATTTCATCGGTTATGTGTGGGATAACTTGAACAGTTTGCCCAAGATATTCACCTTTTCTCTCTTTGTTGAGCACAGTGTCATAAACCTTGCCTGATGTTAGGTTTGAATGCTTAGAAAGACTTTCATCAATAAATCTTTCATAGTGTCCAAGATCAAGATCAGTTTCGGCTCCATCATCGGTGACGAAAACCTCACCGTGCTGAAGTGGACTCATTGTGCCGGGATCCACATTCATATAGGGGTCTAATTTTTGTGCAGATACGCTTATGTTACGTTGCTTTAAAAGCCTACCCAAACTGGCTGCAGTGATGCCTTTTCCAAGACCAGATACTACGCCACCTGTTACAAAAACAAATTTTGTCATTTACACTTACACCTCTTTAGAGTCAATTTTCATACATTTTAAGTATGTTTTCTGACACTTCACGTTTTGATTTTCTCATGTCCATTGCTTTTTTTTCAATATGCTTATGCGCTTGCTCTTCACTCATATTCAAATGTGAAATAAGCACAACTTTTGCCCTGCTAACTATCCGTATATCTTCTAATTTTTTTGTCAATTTTGTTGTTTTTTGATTTAGTGTCTTCATCCTGTTATAAACAGCTTTAGAAAGTTTAAGTGAAGAGTATAACATGTTTTTGTTAATAGGTTTTGAGACAGTAATAATCCCGTGTTGCTCTAGTTTTTCACTTGTATAATCGTACAACTCGTTTTTGACAAAAAATACAACCTGGCTTATGTCGTTGTTTATTAGCTCCAGTGCTAAATTTTCGCCGGACTCATTATGCACTGGGCTGTTGATAATATATAAATCAAAGTTTTGCTCCGATACTTTTCTGCGAGCCTCACCACAAGTACTGACAAAAGAAATTTTCTTAAAAGATAATGTTTTCAATATTTTTGTTATAGGTTCGCTGTTTTTATCGGTGTGAGAAATAATTAAAGCATTCTCCAAAAGATTACCACCAATCTCTTATAATTTGTCAAAATAAGTTTCGATATAATACTTTTGCTTGTAGGTTGCTTCATTGAAATCTTTAAATTCAGCATTTTTAATCTCGAGATATTTTGTAAGCAATTGTTCATTCACATGTTCTTTTATGAACTCGCTGTTTTGTGCATATAAAATGGCCTCTTTTAAATTCATTGGCAAACTGCTTAGCTTACTTGTCTTGTCTTCTGTAAGCTTAAATAAATTGTCATCAATCGGTGGCATTAGTTCAAGGCGGTTTTTTATACCATATATGCCGGCGTTTATGATAAGGGCAAAGGCTAGATATGGGTTTATTGTACTGTCGGCACTGCGCAGTTCCATGCGTTTAGCGTTACTGTTTGCAATAGGAAGTCTGATTAACTGAGAGCGATTTTGCTGTGACCATGAAATATATCTAGGTGCTTCAAACTTTCCGAATCTTTCATACGAATTATTATTAGTGTTTAAAAACAATGTTATTTCTTTGATTTTATCAATAATTCCTGCAATAAAATACTTTGCGAATTTATAATCTTCACTATTTTCATCGCTAAACAAATTTGTGTTGTTTTTATATAGCGACATATTGATGTGTAGACCATTACCGCTTTTGTTTTCTAGTGGTTTTGGCATGAAGGAGGCGAAAAGACCGTTTCTTGTTGCAACCGATTTTACAACAGATTTGAATGTTGTTAAATTATCGGCACTGGTTAAAACATCGCTGAATTTGAAATCGACTTCATTTTGTCCGGGGCCTTGCTCGTGGTGTGAGCGCTCAGGATTTAGACCCATTTCTTCAAGTAACAAACAAATCTCTCGCCGTATGTTTTCGCCTTTATCTATTGGTGAAACATCGAAATATCCGCCGTTGTCTAAAGTTTCAAGTGTGGGTTTTTCATTTTCGTCGGTTTTGAATAGGTAAAATTCACACTCGGTACCTATCTTGCAGTCAAATCCCATTTGTTTTAATTCATTAACTGCTTTTTTCAAGATATATCTTGAATCACTTTCATAAGGCGTTTTATCAGGGTTTTTAATATCGCAATAAAATCTTAAAACAGCATTAACGTTTGGTCGCCAAGGTAAAAGTGACAGTGTAGTAACATCGGGAAACAAAAGTAAATCAGACTTTGTAACATCTGAAAATCCTTCAATAGCAGAAGCATCAAATGAAACACCGTTTTCAAATGCACTTTCGATTTCGCTAGCCATGATAGAAATATTTTTTTGCACTCCAAGAGGTGTACAAAAACTTAAGCGTATAAATTTTACGTCATTTTCCTCAATGAATTCTAAAATATCTTTATTTATCATGCTATAAAACTCCCTTTAAAATAAAAAAATAGCCCATCAAGTGTCAGAAAGCAAAAAAATGCAACCCAATACTGATGAACGTCTTTGTTCGTATTAAATAATAGACTATAATCTAAAAAATGTCAATTAATACTTTGTGAAAAAAACAACAAAATAGTAGTTGACAAACTAAAAATGATATGCTAGAATACGTGGCATAGACAACAAAGACGTTGTGAGCTTTTTAGCTTGCGGCGTCTTTTTTT
>CAYIZZ010000162.1:0-3256 GCA_964367945.1 uncultured Oscillospiraceae bacterium
TGCTGAAACGCACGACATGGCAGATACCTTAAACTTTTAAGTTTAGGTCAAGACATTTTTACGCTTTTTGAAAAAAGCTTAGCAAAAACTTTCAATTAAGCATTTTATACAAAATGGTGCCTTGCGGCACACGCAATAGCCTGCGGCATGGTACTAGGCAGGTTTTGTAAAAATATGTAATTCTATTTTATGTTTCATCTAGTTTTTTTTAAAAAATGTATGGTTTTTAATTGAGTTTTTTGCCAAGCTTTGTGCCCAGCGGCACACGCAATAGCCTGCGGCGTGGTAACTAGGCAGGCTTTGTATTTTCAGTAACTCTATTATATGCCCAGTGTTTTCAATTAAAGTTTTTGCCAAGCTTTTTTTGAAAATGTATGGTTTTTAATTAAAGTTTTTGCCAAGCTTTTTTCAAAAAGCGGGGCTTTTTTCAAAAAGCGGGAAGTGGGAAGAGGGAGGATAAGTGGATGAATAAAGATACGGTGATAACGTATAGGAACGAGATAGGCGAGATACAATTTTCATACGATGGTATGTTTGGAATAAGCGATATACGCGGCGTATCGGCTGTAGACGTGGAACTAGCCCAAACGCAGACACTAGGCCAGATAGGCGCAACGGTCTCGACACGTAGCATAAAACCAAAAACCATCACAATCGACGGATTTTTCTTCACACCAATCAAAGAAAACAGAAAAAAACTAATCGACGTGTTCGCGCCCGGCATCGAAAGCAGGCTATGCGTTTTACAAGACAATACAGAATACTTCATTGAAACGGAACCGGTGACAACACCCGACATATCGCTGGGCGACGGTATCCAACACTTCCAAATAACCTTACAAGCGGCATACCCATACTGGCGCACCGGCACAGGCACCGTAATCCAACTCGCCGGCATCCACGGCCAGTTCATGTTCCCGTTTTTCAGTGGCGGTACGTTCAAACTAAGCGCATACAGCGAAGGTTTCTTTAAAGAAGTAGAAAACATGGGCAACACCGAGATGGGCTTTTCTGCTGTTTTCGCGGCACGTGCACATGTACAAACCCCGGAAATATACCTGCTAGAAACAGGCCAACGAATCCTGTTCAACATAAATATGGAGACAGGCGACGAGATAACAATCGATACACAGGAAGGCAAACTGAAAGCCGTACTGACACAAAGTAACGGCCCAAGCGAAAACGCGTTCAGGTACATGGACATCCAAAGCGACATGAACATGCGCCTAGCCCCCGGCAAAAACACGTTCAGATGCTCAGCACAACAAGGCCGTGAAAACCTCAGTGTACGCCTGCTGGCGTATCAAGGGATCAGCAGCGGCCTTTAACTCCTTATCGCTGTGTAAATTTTGCGCGATGCTTCGTTATCCTCGGTCAGAATACACAAGTATTCCTTCTTCGGATGCCTCGCTTAGCACAAAATTTACATAGCGATACACGAGTGGAGCGCATGACATTTCACACGATGCTTCGATATCCCAGCTCGAAACACACAAGTATTCTTTCCTCGGATGCCTCGCCCAGCACAAAATTTACATAGCGATACACGAGTGGAAACGCATGACATTTCACACGATGCTTCGTCGTCCTCAGTCAGAACACACAAGTATTCCTTCCTCGGATGCCTCGCCCAGCACAAAATTTACATGGCGATACACGAGTGGAACGGTGGAGATGAATGGCGATACACGAGTGGAGCGCATGACATTCCACACTGCAAACAAAAAAACAACCAAGTCTAAACATCAAGGAGAAACGCATGGTTTTTGTGTACGATAAAGACAAAAATTGGATAGGCATCTTGCAAAACATGATATCGCTGCAATGGCAGGAAAACTATCAGTCGCCCGGCGAGGTGAAGATCATAGCCGCGCCAAACGAGGAAAACAGGCTACTGCTACAAGACGGCCACAGACTCCTACACAAAGAAACAGGCGACGTTGCAAAGATAGTAGAGGTGGTTTTCGCCACCGGCCTAGACAAAGACTACATGACGGTCCGTGCAAAAGGCTGCATGTCGCTTTTAGAAGACAGGGTCCATATGGGTAGCATATACGTGAAAAATATCGAGGCCGGCATATATCAAATGTATCGGCAAAACAGGCGTGGCCTAGCTCTGGAAGTAGCCGATTCTAAAGGCTACACCGAAGAAAAAGACACCGATTTTTCATGGGGCAGCGTTCTTTTTGCAGCAGAAGAACTGCTGAAAGGCTCGACTTTGGGCTGTAAAGCGGTGTTTGACCCCGTGACAAAAACCGAAACGCTGACGGTGTATATGGGCACAGACCGCACACAGCAAAACACAAACGAATATGTCGGCCATCTGGGCGAGGACAACGGCGTCATCACAAACGCGGAAATCTACATGGGATCGCCCGAGTATAAAAACTATGCGGTGGTGGTGGGCGAAAACGTAAATAACATCCGCACGGTGGTAACGGTGAACGTGATGTCTGCAGGCGATGAACGCAAAGAAATATACGTAGATAAAGCGGATTTGCGCCGTGAATACCGCGAAGCTACCCAAACAGGCACCTCGGCACAAGGCGAGCCGATATACACATACACCGACAAAACATACACCGAAAGCCAATACATCGAGCTACTACGGGCAGAGGGATACCGCACGCTGGCACAGCACAATAAAGAAATTTCAATGACGTGCGACGTACAGCAAAAAAACCTGCTGGTGAACAAGGACTATTTCTTGGGCGACAGGATACCGGTGAAGGTATCGAAATACGGGATAATGGCCACAGCACGTGTGGATGTCGTTCGGTATGTGTATGAAGAAACCGGCCAAAACATCCAAATAACCTTATCGGATTTCAGTTTTGATATTTGAGATAGTAGCCAAGCCGATGTAATCCGAACCCGCCTATTTTTGGTAAATTTATGCGTGATACTGCGTTATCCTCACTTGCAATACAAAAAGTATTGCGCGCTCGTCTGCCTTGTCTTACACAAAATTTACTAAAAATAGGTTCTGTGAATTTTTTATACCGCCAAAAGTTCTACAGGCAAGGAAGTGCGGTGCCGTAAGGCTGCCGCCTTACAAGACGCCCTTGCGAAGTTTTAGGGCTTTTGGCTAAATAAAAAACGGGTTCGTTTCACATCGGTTTGGCTAACGAAGTAAAGACAAAATAATAAAAAGGAGCGTTGAAGCTGATTTTTTTCAACACTTCAAAAAAAGGAGAGTGCAAAATGATATGTTTTCCACTGGACAACGTCGAATATGAGGCAAAAGCGCTGGGTG
>CAYIZZ010000163.1:0-3248 GCA_964367945.1 uncultured Oscillospiraceae bacterium
TCATGCCAAACTCTAACCCCAGCAAAAACTGGAACCCCGAATGGGAACTGCCCTCAAATTTCATCTATGATATTGTGGACAGCGACCTTGCCGAGGGTTTCCCTCATGGTATCCACACTCGTTTTCCGCCCGAGCCAAACGGCTATTTGCATATTGGTAGCGCCAAAGCTATCTGGATAAACTACTCCACCGCCATGAAATATGGTGGCCAGTTTAACTTGCGTTTTGACGACACCAACCCCGAGCGTGAGGACGACGAGTATGTACAGGCCATTGAGGAAGATCTCTTGTGGCTGGGTGCCGTACCAAATGGCGGCATTTTCTACGGCAGTGATTATTTCGATAAGTGCTATGAGTTTGGTTTGCAACTGATAGAAAAAGGCAAGGCATATGTAGACGACTTAACAAAGGAAGAACAGCGCGAATACCGTGGCACCTTGACACAAGCCGGCAAGGAAAGCCCACATAGAAACCGTAGCGTAGAGGAAAACTTAGACCTTTTCAAGCGCATGAAAGACGGCGAATTCCCCGACGGCAGTAAAACTCTGCGTGCTAAAATCGACATGTCAGCGTCAAACATGAACATGCGTGATCCTTTACTGTTCCGTATCAAGCGTGTTTCACACCATCGCCAAGGCGACAAATGGTGCATTTACCCACTATATGACTATGCACATCCCATCCAGGATGCACTGGAAGGCATCACACACAGCCTTTGCTCCATCGAGTTTGAAAATCATCGCCCATTGTACGACTGGGTGGTAGACAACATCGACTTTGAGAAAAAGCCACACCAGTATGAGTTTGCACGCTTAAACATCACCCACACCGTGATGAGCAAGCGTTATCTGCGCCAGCTGGTGGAGGAAAACCACGTGGATGGTTGGGACGACCCACGCATGCCCACTTTGTGTGCTTTGCGCCGCAGAGGATACACCCCGTCTTCCATCATCGAGTTCGTGAAAAAAGCAGGCGTCGCCAAGGCATACAGCGTGGTTGATATCCGCCTTTTGGAATATTGCATACGTGAAGAGCTGAACAGCACCGCCCTTCGTCGCATGGCTGTTTTAGACCCCATCGAGGTTATCATCACAAACTATCCCGAGGATAAAGAAGAGACTTTTTTAATTTCAAACAACCCCACCAATCCCGATGCCGGCAAGCGTGAAGTACCTTTTTCAGGCAAGCTGTATATCGAGCGTGAGGACTTTGCCATGGTGCCTCCGCCAAAATGGCAGCGCATGAAACCGGACGGCGAGGTACGCTTGATGGGCTCATATATCATTCGTTGCAACGAGGTAATCCAAGACGATAACGGCAATATAGTGCGCCTTTTGTGCACTGCCGACATCGAGACACGCAACGAAAAACCACTGGACGGCCGCAAGGTGAAAGGAACCATTCACTGGGTAAGTATGCAGCATGCACAAAACACCACCGTCAATTCTTACGACAATCTTTTCACCCTTGAAAACGTGAACGATGTACCGGCGGACACAAACTATCTTGACTACTTGAACGAAAACAGCCTGCATGTATATGAAAACGCAAAACTAGAACCGTGCTTGTCAGACTCCGCAAAAGGCGACCGTTTTCAGTTTGTCCGCATGGGCTATTTCTGCAAAGACTCAAAACACGAAAACACCTTCAACCGCATTGTCAGCCTAAAAGACAGCTTCAAAATCGAAGGCTAATCTATAAATTTCACAAGTATTCTTTTAAATCATGCCCTTAAATTAAAGTTTTTTTTAATCATGCCCTTAAATTAAAGTTTTTTGCCAAGCTTTTTTTCAAAAAAGCGGAAGTTTTTTGCCAAGCTTTTTTTCAAAAAAGCGGAAGTTTTTTGCCAAAGTTTTTTCAAAAAAGCGGAAGGAGATTTATCATGAAATTTGTAACTTATCTAAAAAATGATATCGAGACAGCCGGTATTCTCACGAAAGACATGAACGGCGTAATTTCATTGGCCGAGTGCGACATTCCTCAGCCCACCATACTTTCCTTCATCCAAAACCACACCGACGCCGATATGTCTGTTTTGCAATCAGCCGAAAACGAAAAACAGGGCACGCCGATTTCTTCGGTCACTTTGTTGGCACCCATTCCACGCCCACACCACGACATTTTATGCCTTGGGCTAAACTATGCAGACCACGTAGCGGAATCTTCCCAGTTTTTAACTACACGTCCGGACGCTAGTACTGAAAAAGAAAAACCCATCTTTTTCTCAAAACGTGTTATCACGGCTGTCGGCACAGACGCTTCAATCGACCCACACACCGATATCACCACCCAGCTGGACTATGAGGCAGAGCTAGCCGTCATCATCGGCAAAGATGCACGCAAGGTCTCGGCAAAAGATTCGGCCGACTATGTGTTCGGATACGCTTGCTTCAACGATATCAGCGCACGCGAGCTGCAACGTGAACACAAGCAATGGTACTTTGGCAAAAGCCTTGACGATTTTGTAGTATTCGGTCCATGGATAGTCACCGCAGACGAGTTCAGCTATCCGCCACAACTTGATATCGCTTCACGTGTAAACGGCGAAACTCGCCAAAGCAGCAACACTCGGAACCTCATCCACACCATTCCCGAAATCATCGAAGGTTTCAGTAGTGGCATCACCCTTGACGCCGGTAGCATCATCGCCACAGGCACCAGCGCCGGCGTTGGCGGTGCTTTTGATCCACCTAGGTTTATGAACACCGGCGACGTATGCGAAATCGAGATAGAAGGCCTGGGCATTTTAAAGAATACCATAGGCTAAAATAACACACATAAATAAACAAGCTGACACTTTATCTTTGATGAATAAAGTGTCAGCTTGTTTTTATATACATGGTATGCTCATAATGATTATGTTGACCTATTCATTACAACACTAAATTAATAAATGTTCTTCCTAACATAAAAAAGAAACATATTATTGTGAAAATACAGGATACAGCTCCAGTTGCATATGCCCAAACTGAATTATCGTTCATAGAAAATTTGCACTTCTCCAAATACATTAAAAGTCCAAAAGAAACAGCCCCGAATATTCCTAAAAACCATAGTTCATAAATAAAAATACCTAATAATGAAAAAGCAATACTAACTATCGTTGTGATATAAGCTATTGCTTTAGCATTAACAGGGGACAGTAAATCATTGATTTCATTTTTCATTTTAATTCTCCATTCATTATATAAATAACCTTCACTGCTATATATCACGCCATTAAAAGATTATTTACAGTAAGCTCGCAA
>CAYIZZ010000164.1:0-3234 GCA_964367945.1 uncultured Oscillospiraceae bacterium
GCTATCCGTGAAGGTGGCCGTACTGTTGGCTCCGGCGTTGTAAGCAAAATCGAAAACTAAGAATAGTTTTTATTTAGAGCTCTTTCCTTTTTGGAAAGAGCTCTTTTTTGCGTAATAAAATTTTGAAATATTGTATGGAAAATGATATAATTCCAGATAATAACTAAAGGTGATAGGAGAAAATCTAATGAAAGAATTATCATTTAGAAATACTACAAAAGAAGATGCTACGAAAATTCTTGAATTTATAAAAGAACTAGCTACTTATGAAAATATGATAGATGATGTAGTGGCTACAAAAGAGTTATTGGAAGAATGGATTTTTGAAAAAGAAAAGGCCGAGGTAATGTTCGTGTTGGAAAATGAAGTGGAAATCGGATATATTTTGTTTTTTCATAATTTTTCGACATTTCTTGGACGCTCGGGAATATATCTTGAGGATGTGTATATAAGGCCGGAATATAGAGGCAAGGGATATGGCAAAGCATCACTAAAAAAGTTGGCTAAAATTGCTGTTCAGCGCGGATGTGGAAGACTGGAATGGGTGTGTTTAGATTGGAACAAACCCAGTATAGATTTTTATTTGTCTTTGGGCGCTAAGGCAATGGATGAGTGGACGGTGTACAGGCTATCGGGTGATGAGCTGAAAAATTTGGCGAAGTAATACTCTTGTTGTAGCGTGAAAATAAAAAGAGATGTGGAAAGTCACATCTCTTTTTTAATATTATGTGCTGAATAAATTAATATCCATACACTTTTTTGCCTTTATAATAAAAGTATAGCGAGATACCGATGGATAAAAACTCTGCAACAGGCACGGCGATCCATACACCGATAAGGCCGAATATTTGAGGTAATATAAGTAAAGAAATTACAATAAATAGTAAACTGCGCATGATGGAAATAATGGCAGATACCTTGCCGTTTGAAAGCGAGGTAAACATGGCGGAAAAAAACAAATTGAAACCCATGAAAATGTAAGAGGGTAAAAACATTAATAGGCCTTCTTGCGCCATGGCAAATGTGGAGCTGTCTTTTGCAATGAAAATAGCTACAGCTTGCTCGGAAAACATTAATGTCAGCACAATTACTAAGGCAGAGGCAACGCCTACAATAATGAAACTTTGCCGCATTATTTTATGTAGGGCAGACTTGTTATTTTCGCCATACTTATAAGAAATGATAGGGGATACACCAATAGTGTAACCGATGTAAATGGCACTTTGAAACATTTGTATGTATAAAATAACACTGATTGCGGCAACACCGGCATCGCCTACAAGGTTTAGCAAAATAAAATTAAATAGCATGGTAGTTATGGATGTGGCAAGAGAACCTATAAGTTCTGAAGTTCCGTTAAATATACTTTGCAACAGTGTTTTAATCTTGAGACGAGGCTTTACAAAATGTAGTATTCCTTTTCTGTGAAACATGAAATAAAAAAATCCTAACACACCGGGTACAGAGTTTCCTATACCGGTGGCAAGTCCTGCTCCGGCAATGCCCAAGTCTAAGAAGTTGGGAGAGATAAAGAAATAATCCAATATAATATTAGTTATTCCACCTGAAATACTGAGAATAAAACCTAGTGTTGGTTTTCCTGCCGTTATAAAAAAAGACTGTACAAATACAAGGAAAAAAACGGGCACGGCAAATCCCGCAAGGCTAAGCATATAGTCGTATGCGTAGGAATAAAGGCTTTCGCTAATGCTTAATAGGCTCAGTGTCTGGTGAGGAAAAGCAAATACTACTATACTGCAGATAAGTCCTAAAATAGTACCAATGATGAATATAATTGTCAAAAATTCACGTGCTTGCTGAGTTTTACCTTCGCCCATGAACTTTGCAATAACGGCGTTGCCGCCAGTGGCGAACATTAAACCCACCGCCATAACTATACCCATGAGAGGCATTATTAAGTTTACAGCAGCCAATGCATCTTCGCCGACAAGTCGAGAAACGAACACACCATCGATGATAGTGTAAGTAGACATAAACACCATGGTAAATATTGAAGGTATGGTATATGCCAATAGTGATCTCATGCTGAAATTTTTTGATAACGGACTTTTACTCATTTTCGATCCCCTTTGCCATTTCATCGTGTATGGATTCGGCTAAAAACGATAACATATCGCATAATATGTCTACTTGTTTTTCACCAAACTTTTCTTCCAGTTTTTTTGCAGCAATGTGTTCCGCTTTTCTATCTTCATCGGACCAATAGCTTTTTGTGGGATCTACAGATAAGTAGAAAACACGTTTATCTTGCTCACTTTGTGTACGGATAATATACCCTTTTTTTGCCAGCTCGTTTATTTTTTGTGTAACAGCCGGCCTTGTTATCTTAAGAATGTCTGCTATTTGCGAAGAAGTATACTTGTTTGGATGCGCATCAATAATATTTAAATATAGCGTATCATGGTAAGATAAATCACTTGTTTCTCTATTTTTATATAAAGAATTCAGCTCTGCAATAGACATATCGTGGCTTAGTTTGTCTAATGTTTTTATAAGGCGCTCACTCATGGTTAAATCCTTTCAGTTGGCGATAATAGTTATTTTTGGTTAATTACTTTTATTTAACTACTTTAACTTAACTATATTGGTTTGTCAAGACTATTTTTCAAATAATTATAAAAAAATCACTTTCGTGAGATGGAAAATTGTTGTATAATAAAAAAAGAGTATATTTTATATGAAGTAGCATAGCTTATAACAGGAGGAAATATATGGCTCATCAAACAGTGATGATTGTGGATTTTGGCGGACAGTACAACCAATTGATTGCACGCCGTGTACGTGAAAATAATGTGTATTGCGAAGTGGTTCCGTATAAAAAGGCCATGGCGGCTATTGAAGAAAAACAACCTACAGGTATTATTTTTACGGGTGGTCCTGCTAGCGTGTATGAAGAAGGTGCACCTGATATTGATAAGTCTGTGTATGATATGGGGATTCCAGTTTTAGGTATTTGCTATGGTGCACAGCTGATGGCACAAGCATGTGGTGGTAAAGTGGAACGCCAAGAGCGCCAAGAGTTCGGCAAAATAGAGATACAAAGTAGTGGTGGATTGATAAAAAGCGTTGTGGATAAGGGCATCAGTTGGATGAGTCACAACGATCAAATAGTGTCTTTGCCGAAGGGGTTTGAGACAACAGCGTCTAGTGAGTCTTGTCCGTTTGCAGCTATTGAAGATGTAAGCCGTAAACTTTATGCTGTGCAGTTTCATC
>CAYIZZ010000165.1:0-3181 GCA_964367945.1 uncultured Oscillospiraceae bacterium
CTGCGTGCAATAAGGCTACTGCGTGCAGTGGTATAAAGCTCGTCGTTTTGCACGGTGACTTTTGCGGCAGTGCCCCAGAAAGTGAACTCGTCCCAGTGGGTCAGCATCGGGTTTGTGAAAATGCAATAAAGTAAAAACAAAACACTGCCCAGTACAAAAAAAGTAAAACCCACAGAGAAAAGACGGAAAAAGTCTCTTTTTGTTTTAAAAACAGTGTAAATAAAAGCGGCGGCGGATAAAATATACCATGCATATCCACCGACAGTAAGGGCGCCTAAAACACCAAACAAAGAAAAAAAGCACATTGCGATGGCGCATGATAAAATAGGTGTCCATGAAGAAGAACGGCGCAATACATGTGCTAAAAATAAAGAAAGCGAGGCCAAAGAGGCTATCCCAGCAAAAATACTCATATTACGACACCTCCTTTATATCAACCTTTGTTAGAATGTGAAAACTTAGCGCTGCACCCAGCCGTATAAATTTACTAGTTTCCATCCGCCCTCAGAACTTGGAATCCACTGGCCGATAAAATAGTTTTGGAAAAGCAAAATGGCGCAAAAAACAGCCAACGACATCGAAAAATAAAGCAAAAATGAATAATTTGCTGTTGCGTTTTTGTTTTGTAAAGTGCGTGGTTTTATCACCCGAGAAAAAAGGGCAGAAGCGGATGTGGCACAAAGCAAAAATGCAGGCAGGAAATATCTGGGTTGCATGCCTGTGATGCGAATAGACTGAAAGTCGGTGTCTGTAACATACATTCCGCAAAGGATGGCGGCGGAATATAAAAGTCCGATAACTAAAAGCCCTACGGCAAAGCCGGCACGCTCCGGTTTTTCGCCGGCAGAGAACACGCATCCTAAAAATATACAAACTACTGAAAGGCCACTGATTAGCGGTAGGTTCATGTCCATAGCACCAAGCCTGCCTAAATCAAACAAATAGCCCACATTTTCATATAAAGACTGCGCCGCCACCGAAATGAAACGTAAAGGATATCCGAGCATAAATGTCAGCTGTGCGGCGGGGTCGGCCGCAGTGCCACTGCCACGAGGTAAAACATCGGGCCAGCCTTGTTTTAGCAGGCTACCGTCGATGAAACCAAGCATATACCATGCAAAAACGGCAATAAAGGCAGTGGCGACAATATAAACGATGCGGTTTTTTGGCCACTTTTTAGGGAGTGAAAAATTGTCTTTAGGTATAAGCAGGAGTAAAGCCGCCAATAAAAAGTTGAGAGGTTTAATATATGTTGCAACCGCCAACGCTGCCACAAAAGTATAAATGTGGAAAGGACGAATATCGGAACGAAGAACAATACTTGCAAGAAAATAGCAAAGACCCAGCATAAGAGCGTCGTAAGAGCAGGATGCAGCCATAAATAACGATAAAGGGAGAAGACAAAAGGCTAACAAAACGCCTTTGTATTTTTTTGCATTTTTCAAAGCGGCATAGCATAAAAAAGTGTATAAAAGCAAGTTGGCTATACGTGCGGCATACATTTGACCGAGTGCGCTGAAGCCTAAAAATCTTGCTATGGAAATAAACAGGCCCTGATGTAAAAACGGGAGTAGCATAAATAAAATAGGTGCTTCGGCAGTCTCGGAGGGAGAATCGCTATTTTCCAAAGCGTCATGATACTCCGAAATAAGCGCAGGGTTTAACAAGGCGTTTTGATACATGACGTTGTGGTTCATCGGTGCCTTGAAAATATCAACTAGATGTGAGACATCATCGGGGTATTCGGCATCGTATTGATAGGTGAGGCTGCCCATTGAGATAGACTGTGCACGAAGAAAGTGCTTGTCTTCATCCGGCGCTTGTAAAGGCGCCAGCGCAAAACAAAATAATAGCCCGGTGATAAATATGGCAATGGCGGCTTTTATCTCAAAACGCCGGCACCGAGAAATCAAAAAAACAGCCGCATACAGCACGGAAAATACAGCGCCAAGGCATGAAACAGCGATGGTGGAAGAAAAATTTGATGGCAACAAAAAAATAACCCGCCAAAAATAAACAAGAAAAACAGAGGCTACCCACACACAAGCGTAGCCTAAGATCCATCCCATGTAGGGTGGAAATGTTATTTTTGAAAGGTGTTTTTGTAGCATATAGCCTCATTAAAGTGATTTTAGATGTTGTATAAATCAGCCTTATAGCTGTCTAGATGCTCGCGTAGCCATTCGATGGTAGCGGCGATGCCCTCTTCAAAGGTGTAAGCAGGCTCCCAGTTTGTCATGGCGCGTAGTTTGGCGGCACTGCCCAAAAGACGCTCCACTTCGCTTTTTTCGGGACGAAGACGGTCTGCATCGCACACGATTTCAGCGTTTGGATTGATTTGAGCAATAAGCTCTTTTGCCAAATCGCCAATAGATATTTCACGCTCGGTAGCGATGTTTATCTCTTCGCCTATGGCTTTCTCGCAGTCGGCAATGGCGATGAAACCTTGGGCGGTGTCTTTTACATAGTTGAAATCCCGTGTGGGATGAAGGCTACCAAGGTTTATTTTTTCGGCGCCTGAAAGAAGCTGGGTGATAATGGTGGGAATGACGGCCCGTGCGCTTTGGCGTGGTCCGTATGTGTTGAAGGGACGCACAATGGACAAAGGCGTGGCAAAGCTGCGATAAAAACTCTCGGCTAGGCGGTCTGCACCGATTTTGGTGGCGGAATAAGGACTTTGACCCTGAAATGGATGATTTTCGTCAATGGGCACATATTGAGCTGTGCCATATACCTCGCTGGTAGATGTCACCAAAAGGCGCTCTGTTTCCTGATCGCGTGCGGCGTTTAAGACATTCAGCGTGCCTTTTATGTTGGTATCCACATAGCTGTCAGGGCTGTGGTATGAAAACGGAATGGCAATAAGTGCCGCTAGGTGGTATACCGTATTACAGCCTTGCATAGCTGTTTGCACACCATGAGGGTCACGCACGTCGCCTAAAAACACTTCTATTTCATTTTTCACACTGGGACTGAGGCTATCAAGCCAGCCCCATGTACCGAACGAATTATAATAGCAAAATGCCTTTACTTTATCTCCACGTTCCACCAGTGCTTCCACAAGATGACTGCCGATAAATCCATCGGCTCCGGTTACCAATACTTTGTTTGCCAAAAAACACACGCCCCTATCTTTACTTTCATTTAACAAATACGTCATAATTATACAATACATACTGCT
>CAYIZZ010000166.1:0-3081 GCA_964367945.1 uncultured Oscillospiraceae bacterium
GCTTCACAATATGCTCAAAAACTAGGCTTTAGTAATGTATCCACTGTGCCTGCTTCCATGAATATCACCACCGTTTTGCCAAGTTACATGCGTGAAGTTTTAGCTGTTATGTACATGTGGGTGTTTCGCCGCACTTTATAGATTTTTTCACTATCGAAAGGTATAATATATATGATAATACGTGATTTCACCGCGAGTGACCGTGAATGTGTTCTTGATATGGTCGCAGAATTTTACACTTCACCTGCTGTAGACCATCCCATTCCGGTTTCAAACTTTGCCGATGCATATGATGAAATGTGCAGCGGTGGCTCTCACCGCCTGCGTGGACTTTTATTTTTGGAAAACGATGCACCTGCCGGGTTTTGCTCGTTATCTTTTTCTTATTCTACCGAGGCCGGTGGCGCTGTTGTTTTACTTGAAGAGCTCTATATTTCACCATCTTTTCAAGGTAAAGGCTTTGGCAAGAAGGTTATCCAGTTTCTTTTAGACGAATATAAAGACAAGGCAGCACGTATCCGACTAGAAGTTGCCCAGTCGAACCAATCTGCTATTGGTTTATACCATCGTTTCGGTTTTGAAGTTTTGCCATACCAGCAGATGATTTTAGAAAATTTTTAGACGATATAATATATATTGTCACCGAGGTAAGTTTATGAAAACCATTGGTATCATTGGCGGTATGGGTCCGCTTGCTACAACAGACCTTTACCGTAAAATCATTTTATGTACGGGTGCTAAAAACGACAGGGACAATATCCCATTGCTTATCGACAATAACACCCGTATCCCTGATCGAACCTGTGCTATTTTACATGGTGGCGAGAGCCCTGTTGATGAAATTGTGTCCTCCGCCAAAAAGCTTGCGGCTATGGGCGCTGATTTTCTTTTGATGCACTGCAACACTTCGCATTACT
This sequence comes from uncultured Oscillospiraceae bacterium, assembly GCA_964367945.1. Classification (GTDB taxonomy): domain Bacteria; phylum Bacillota; class Clostridia; order Oscillospirales; family Ruminococcaceae; genus JAAYCI01. The sequence goes on from CAYIZZ010000166.1 coordinate 918, forward strand.
TTTACGACGAGATATCCTATCGAGTTGATGTACCTATTGTGCATATGATAAACGAAACATGTGCTGACATGCAGCACAGAGATATCACTTGTGCCGCACTTTTAGCCACAGATGGCACAGTGCAGACAGGCGTATATGACAATGTTTTTGCAAACAGTGGAATCACATTATTAAAGCCAGATGCTGCAGGCCAGGCCGCTGTGATGAGCCTTATTTACGATGGTGTGAAAGCAGGTGCTGAAACTTTTGACACCACAGCATTTTGCACTGCTGTAGATAATCTTAAAGCCCAAGGTGCACAAGTGGTTTTATTCGGATGCACCGAGCTTCCCTTAGCTTTTTCAATGTACAACATTCCTGCCACTGATGTAATAGACCCTACCCTTATTTTAGCCAAAACTGCCGTTTCCATGGCAAAGAATACCTAATATATACTAATAAACACTAACCCCCGATGTGAAAACAATCACATCGGGGGTTTTCATATTATCTATTACAAATGTAGCGGTGATCAAAAAATCATCTTATCCCAAATATTTTGTGAGCGTAGCAGAAACCGCACCTTTTCCGGCAATAAGTTCTTTAAACATGCCCTCGATTTTATCTGCCAAGCCACATTCCGCCAAGTTTAACCCAAATATCTTATCATTTTGCAAAATAGGCATTACTTGACCATTGTATTCACCGCCAAGGCTAACACCTGCCAGCTGGGAAGTTAGCTCATCCAGCATCGGGTCTGAGCTCAGCGGCATTGGGTCACCATTGTCGTCCACAGCCAAAAGATACCTCAGCCATCCTGCAATAGCCAGCGGAATATAAGTAAGATCTGTCACATTAAGTTTGTCAGATTTTATATACGCTTTGATGGTTTCGCCAAATCGAATCCCCACTTTTTGTGATGTATCAGTGGCAATTCTTTTTGGATCATCCGGAATAAACGGGTTTGAAAGGCGCTCGTAAATTACCTCGTCGATAAAAGCTTTCGGGTTGATTATCTTAGGATCTACCACCACCGGCATTCCTTCGTCATATCCCACTTTTTCTACCAATGTACGCAGTTCTTTGCACCGCATTTCTTCAAATATTCTGTCATATCCCAACAGCACGCCATATGTGGCCATAGCCGTGTGTAGCGGATTCAAGCAAGTAGTAACTTTCATTGTTTCCACCTGATTTACTGTTTCTCTGTCCGTCAAAAACACTCCGCCATCTTCCAGTTTCGGGCGTCCTGCCGGGAACTTGTCTTCCATCACAAGATACTCCGGTACTTCCGCATTCACAAAAGGTGCGATAAATGTATTTTTACTTGTCACAATAGGCGCCATATCTTCGATGCCCATTTTTTCAAGTTCATCCTGCACTTCTTTTGCCGGACGTGGTGTTATTTTATCTATCATAGACCACGGGAAGCTCACTTTATTTTCATCTTGAAGATACGCTAAAAATTCTTTTGACACAAAGCCGTTTTTCTCCCACTCTTTAGCCATATTGATAATACCTGCAGCCAGTTTTTCTCCGTTGTGGCTACAGTTATCCATGCTACACACCGCCAGCGGTAAAGCACCTTTTTCAAAGCGTTTAAGCAATAAAGCACACACTATACCCATTGCTGTTTTTGGCGCGGTAGGCCCTGCGTTGATGTCTGCTGAAACGAAACTGAAATATTCACCATTTGAATCGGTTAAAGCATATCCTTTTTCTGTGATGGTGAAACTTATCATTTGCAGTGATGGATTTTCAAACGCCGATACAAGTTTTTTGTAATCTTCTATACTGCAATCAGCCTTGTAAGCCTTTGACACACCGGCAATTACTTCTTTTTCCATTGCGCCATCAGCACGCAGACGAACAAGTAGAGTTAAATTATCATGCGGTGCATATATTTTATCAATGATATCAAAATCAAAAGTATCCACTGCCACTATTCCTGTATCGCACACGCCTTTTTCCAGCATAGTCTGTGCAATACGCGCCACAAAACCACGGAAAATATTTCCTGCACCGAAATGAATCCACTGTGGGCTTTTTTCTGTGTTTTCCACTGTTTTTGCAATATCAAACTGTGGCAGCTTCACTCCTGATTCTTTCCATGCTACATCGTTTTTTATCGAGTCATAATTCAGCTTCATGATAAGCTCCTTTTTTACGGATTATACAGCTTTGA
>CAYIZZ010000167.1:0-3063 GCA_964367945.1 uncultured Oscillospiraceae bacterium
GTATACTTCTGCTACAATTATACCTATATATTTGCGCTACTTCGGCGCGAAGGGGGCCTTTTATGGAAAACAACATATTGTTCCTATTTGCCGACCAATGGACGCACCATGCGCTGGGTTTTCTTTCCTCCGAAATCCAAACACCACATCTTGATAGCCTATCTACAAACGGCGTCCATTTTTCACACTGCTACTCCAACGCGCCACTGTGTCTTCCGGCACGAGCCGCACTGGCCACTGGCTTATACCCAAAGCATCTTTGCGCCATGGACAATCACAGCCAAGGCTTGAATTCCGAATCCAAAACATGGATGCAGCAAGTTCAAGCCGCCGGATACGAGACCTCACTGTTTGGCAAGGCACATTTGCACCCTTTTAGCAAAGATCTTCGCGATAAAGCAGATCAGCTTAAAGGATACGGCTATAGCATGGTAGACGAGCTGCCCGGTCCGCGTACATATGCAAAAAAAGGATCGAGCTACATGGACCATCTGGCTGAACACAACCTGCTGGATATTTATGAAGCTGACATGAAACGTCGCTATGTGACAGGTGACGTTTACGACAGCAGTCCCACACCGCTTGCTGTGGAGCATTACGCAGACGTGTACATTGCCGAGCAAGCGCTACAATACTTACAGCATGCCCCATTGCAGCGCCCCTGGTGTTGTACCGTGAGCTTTGGTGGTCCACATGATCCGTGGGACACACCACGCGAATATGCCGAGCGATACGCAAAGACGCCTGTGCCCGAACCTTTGCAAGCGCCGACTTCACAAAACCCAAATCGCCCAAAAGGGGTGTATGATGATATTTTAAGTGGCAGATACGATCCCAGCCTGACAACTGCCATTCAAGACATGACAACAGCAGATATAGAAGCGCTTCGACGAAGCTATTGGGGTCACATCACGTTAATCGATGAACAAATCGGACGAATCTTGGACGTTTTGCGCCACAGTGGTGAGCTTGATCGAACCATAATCGTCTTTTGTGCAGACCACGGAGAGACAAACGGCGACTACGGACTTTTGTTTAAGCAAGTGTTTTTAGAAACCTCTGTGCGTGTGCCACTATTGATCTGTGCACCGCATATTTCAGCGCAAACTATCAAAACACCTGTGGAGCTCATGGATGTAGGTGCAACGCTCTGTGACTTGATCGGACTCTCCATGCCGTTTGGATATGCACAGTCACTACTTCCTTTGATGACGCAAAAAGACACTGTGGCAAGACGGCCCATCGTATCGCAATTGTTTGAAGAAACCATGCTACTAGATGGTGCGATGAAGGCGGTATTCAATCAATCAGATCAAATATATATGCTATTTGATTTGGAAAACGATCCGAATGAGACAACAAACTTAGCGGCCACAAACGCTGCGCAAGAACAGAAACTTTTTGCAAGCTTTGCCGCATGGCGGCGTGAAGTGGGCTTATTGTCACAAGATGCATAGATGGCTACCAAGGAGAAGCAAACATGAACTATATCACCGCTCTGATTAAGCCGGCGTCATCGCTGTGTAACATGCGCTGCAAGTATTGCTTTTATTGCGATGTGGTTTCCTACAGAGACATCGCCTCTCACGGCATTATGTCACGCAATACTAGCGAGAAAGTGATTGATCGAGTTTTGGCCTCGGCCACGCCACCCGCCATTGTTTCTTTTATGTTTCAAGGCGGCGAGCCAACCTTGAGCGGAATCTCCTATTTTGAGCACTTTACAAGCTACGCAGCCACACATGCTAAAAAGGGCGTGCAGATCCACTACGCCATGCAAACCAACGGCCTACTTATCGACAATAAATGGTGTGAATTATTCAAAAAATATCGGTTTTTATTGGGTATTTCTTTGGACTCAGATGCTGAAAATCATGATTACTATCGTTTGGATGCAAACAACGAAGGTACTCACGCACAGATTATGCAAAACATAAAATTGCTGCAACATTACAACGTGGATTTTAATATTGTAGCCGTTCTCACTGCGAAAATGGCAAAAAAGCCAAAACAGACCTTTGACTTTATGCGCGCGCAGGGCTTTGATTACCTGCAGTTTATTCCATGTCTGGGAGATTTGGACGATCCACTTTCTGAGCATGCACTGTCCCCACGCGACTATGCCGACTTTCTTACCGAGTTGTTCGGGCTATACTACCGCCACTGGGTGCGTACGAATCAAATCGTCTCCATTCGACAGTTTGATAACCTGCTGACCATGGCCAAAGGATATCCTCCTGAGCAATGTGGTATGAGCGGCCGCTGTACGCCGCAACTGGTGATTGAGGCCGATGGGTCGGTCTACCCCTGCGATTTTTATGTGCTAGACAAGTATAAATGTGGCAATATCCATACACATTCATTACCTAAACTGGCAAATTCTGCGAATGTGCGCGAGTTTTTGCAGGACCGTGCAGAGAGAAACCCAATGTGCCAGACCTGCCCGGTTTTCGCGCTATGTCGTGGTGGCTGTAGCCGATATCACTCACTTTATTGGCAAGAACCAGGGTACTGCGCACAACAAGATTTTCTGCTACGCATACAAAAGCAGTTTGTGAAAATGCTTAATTCGTTGTGATCACATCGCCTTTATGTACGGTGCGTTTTAATCAACAGGCAAGTTTGCGAACTATAAGCAACGTTGTGCCAATAAATAGATTCCATTACTTTGATATATCTTAGTAACTTCAAGACGTTTGACAACACAACAGTACGCTAAAACTAAATGTTCTACATAAAAAGGTTTGTTTTCATTCCGAAAGGAATAGCAAACAAACCTTTCTTTGTGTCCAAAATTCGAAACACTAGCAAGGATGATGCGCCCAAAGAAGCGCAGGCGACCACCAATGACAAAAGCACACAGCTGTTAGAGCTTATCAGCCAGTCGCCCGAGCTTGCCGAGCTGCTTTTCAAAACATTGTCAGCTAAAAATGAATAAGCATTATCAGTGCATGCTTTTGCTAAATTACTCTTAACATGATAAAATAAAAAGACACTGAGCTTTACTCAGTGCCGATTTGGTGCCGAGCTTCTCGGCTGGCACCCTCAGTAGGAACCCGGCCT
>CAYIZZ010000168.1:0-2955 GCA_964367945.1 uncultured Oscillospiraceae bacterium
CCACTTCACTCAGCGGATTACTCACCACCATATTATTCTTCAGCGCCACCGTCACACCAAACTGATCATTCTCCACAAGTTGTGCGGCATACGTACCAAACTGTGTCGAAAGCAGTCTATCATACGCCGACGGCGGCCCACCACGCTGGATATGCCCCGGCACAGCCACACGTGTATCATACCCTGTTTTCTCTATTATCTCGTCCGCTAGACGACTCGACACGCTGGTTTGTTTCTTTTCTTGCCTAATCGCCATCCACTCTTTACGCTTCATGGTACTTTCTTCCACGTCAAAGCACCCTTCCGCCATAGCGACAATAGAAAAGTTTTTCCCGGACGTGTTCCTGCTTTCTATCGCTTCAATAACATTTTGGGTATTATACGGCATTTCAGGTATCAGCACGATATCCGCACCACCCGCAATCCCACTATATAATGTAAGCCACCCGGCTTTATTCCCCATCAGCTCCACTATCATAACACGATGATGACTGGACGCTGTTGTATGTATACGGTCAATCACCTCGGTCGCGATATCCACCGCGGTATGAAACCCAAACGTCACGTCGGTTCCCCATATATCGTTATCAATCGTCTTTGGCAAACCCACTATGTTCAGGCCTTCTTCACTCAAGAGGTTGGCCGTTTTATGTGTCCCGTTCCCACCAAGACACAACAAGGCATCAAGCCCCATATCCTTATAATTTTTCTTCATCGCCTCTACTTTATCCACGCCATCATCTTCCACCACCGTCATTTTCTTAAACGGCGTTCTGTGCGTACCTAAAATAGTTCCGCCACGTGTCAGCAAATTCGAAAAATCATCTTTTTCCATTTCAATGTAGTCGCCGCTAATAAGTCCCGCAAACCCGTTACGCACCCCCACAATCTCCACTTCGTTACCCAGCCTTTGATACAACGCCTTGGCCGCACCCCTGATAGTCGCGTTCAAGCCCGGACAATCTCCGCCCGCTGTCAAAATCCCAACACGTTTTTTCATACCGAAAAACCTCCGTTTTCTTGACAAATTAAATGTGATTTACTTATATTTAGAATATGCTCATTTCAAAGCTTTGTCAATAAATATATACATATTTATGTCGGCATTTGGATTTTTTTATGTTATAATTTATAAAACTATGTCAGCATACATTTAAGGAGCCATCATATGCACCCGGAAATCGCCATATATTCAACATCCGCACCAGCTCTCGGCAGATGCCTTGACGCTATTTTAAGCGCCGACATAACCCATGCACCCATCATGGTTTTTTCAAGCGTGGATATAACCATTCAACACGATATATCGCAGCTTTCATTCCATAAAATACCCGGCGAAACCGCTTTCATCTCTACCGCTATGCAAACTACCGGCTCTCAGCATGTGCTTTTTTTAAGAGACGACATTCAGCTTTCGCCGTCTTTTTTCGATAACTTACCAGCCCACTCAGACGCTGCAGCACTGGTTTTTCGCACTTTACCGTGCGATACCACCCATCACATGGACCCATGCACGCTGCAACTTTCTTTTTTCTCGCACATGCCGTTCATTTTACAAAAAGACAGCTTTTTCGATATAGGCAACTGGCAATCAAATTTACCGTTTGAATACGCATGCCTTGAATACAGTCTACGCCTTCAAAGCCGGCAAAAAATTATACGCTACTTGCCAAAATGCACCGCCACTCTTACAAACACGCAAGATTTTTTAGGTGAAACTTCGCAAGAATCTTATCTAAACAAAGAAAAAAGCCGCCTGCTACTTTCTTACATCTACGGCGGTGTTTTTGCCGCACATCGCTGTTTTTTCAACACTTTAAAACACCCAAAACACTTTGCCGGTATCCGTAAATCTCTGTTAAATGCCTACCTCGGCCATTTTTCTGCCGTGCCGTCTTTACTGGGCTTCAAAAAGCATCTGGGCACAAAAAACATGCAAAAAGCCAAAGACACCGCGCTATCATTTTCACGTGGCGATTATCCGCTTCAGCCTGTGTCAAACCTGCCCGACATCAGCGTGGTTATCCGCACACACAAGCGCACGGATGCTTTGCGCCGCGCCTTGCAAAGCGTGGAAAACCAAACATACCCCGCAGCGCAAGTGATTATCATCGAAGACGGCGAGCCGCACAGCCAAAACATGGTAAATGCCGAGTTTTCGCATCTGCCGATAGAATACCACGCCACAAAAACTCCGATAGGTCGCAGTAAAGCCGGAAACCTCGGCTTGTCCATGGTACGCTGTGAATACTGCAACTTTTTAGACGATGACGACTATTTTTATCCCGATCATTTAGAATACATGGCCACCGAGGCGGCATTGCACCCCGGTGCTGATCTTGTTTTAGGTGCTTCGGTAGCGGCACGTCAAGCCGGCGACACTCCGCTGGTTTCAGCTGATTTAGAGCTGATACATTTCGATAGGCTAAACGTGTTCACCATGTCGCAAATGTGCCAAATACCTATTTTAAGTGTGTGTTTCAAGCATAGTTTATACGAAAAACATGGTGGCCTTGCCGAGGACATGCACGCACATGAAGATTGGTCCATGTGGCTTCGGTTTCTTTCCACAGCACAGCGCATAAACAAAAAAACCATCGATATACCGCGTGCTACCACTATTTTTTCACAGCCGTACAGCGATACCGAAGCAATCCAGCGGATTTCAGCATACATGGAATACGACGATATCCTTTTTTCAAACGATGATATCCGATTCAATGTCAGCCTTGCTGAGATGCGCATGTTTTATGATGACATGTTGGGTGATATCCGTCACTTGCAAAGTATCAATCAGCTGGACAGTTTTCTTGAAAAAGAACAAAATCGAACAAAACCGCCCGTGTAGTATATGCTTTAATTTTATAGTTTTTGTGTATAAACGCATTGACAAATCAACCGTCAGATAATATAATAAATGTTGCGCTGCGGAATTGTGTAATGGTAGCACGGCAG
>CAYIZZ010000169.1:0-2948 GCA_964367945.1 uncultured Oscillospiraceae bacterium
TTAGATCCCCGGCAAACATTGCAATGTGCGTCGGATAAGTTTTGGGAGGAAAGAAGAATGAGCACCACACTTGCAAAGCCGGCTGAGGTCGAGCGCAAATGGTATCTGCTGGATGCCACAGGTAAACCTTTGGGTCGTGTTGCCGCACAGGCAGCTGCCCTGCTACGTGGCAAGCACAAGCCCACATTCACCCCGCATGTAGATTGCGGCGATCATGTGGTTATTGTGAATTGCGACAAAGCTATTTTGACAGGCAACAAACTAGAGAAAAAAGTGTACTATCGCCACACAGGCTGGGTAGGCGGCCTGAAAGAAGTGAAGTACAAAAAACTTATGGCAGAGCGTAGTGGCTTTGCTATGACAAAAGCTGTGAAGGGTATGCTACCTCACAACACTCAGGGCGCTCATGCACTGAAACGTCTGCGTGTATACGAAGGCGCAGAGCATAACAATCAATCACAAAATCCACAAGAATACACATTGTAAAGGAGGCGGAACAGAATGTACGAGACTAAACCTTATTTTTATGGAACCGGCCGCCGCAAAAGCAGTGTGGCACGTGTACGTGTGTACAACGGAACCGGTAAAATCACCATCAACGACCGTGATATCGATGATTACTTCGGCCTTGAAACCTTGAAGCTAATCACTCGTCAACCCCTAGAGTTGACAGAGACAACATCACGTTTTGATATCGCTGTGCGTGTAGCAGGTGGCGGTGTGTCCGGTCAAGCCGGCGCTATTCGTCATGGTATTTCCCGTGCTTTGCTTCAGTACGACGCAAACTTGCGTGGTGAGCTGAAAAAAGCAGGATTCTTGACACGTGACCCACGTATGAAAGAACGTAAGAAATACGGCCTTAAAGCTGCACGTCGCGCGCCTCAGTTCTCAAAGCGTTAAGAAATCTGGATATTCTGTACTACATATTAGTACAAATAAAAAGAAAGGCGAGCTTATATGCTTGTCTTTCTTTTGTCGTGAAAAACAAATAAGTTGTAGAATGCTGTGGACTTAAGACGGTCTGCAGCATTTTAGGGTTTATAGGGTTGTATGTATAGGAAGGCAAGGAGAAAATAGATGAGTAAGGCAGTGAATGCCACAGATAAAACACGTCAAGAAGATCTGGTACGCAACAATAAGTTGGGCGTTATGCCGGTAGGAAAACTTCTTTTAAATATGTCATTGCCCATAGTGCTTAGTATGTTGGTGCTAGCGCTGTATAATATTGTGGACAGTATTTTTGTGGCACGTCTGGGCGAAGATGCCTTGGCAGCTGTGGGACTGGTATTTCCGATACAAAACTTGATTATATCGGTGGCATCCGGCACCAGCATAGGTGTAAACAGTGTTTTGGGCCGATATTTAGGCGAGCGTAATGTGGATGGTGCAAATCGTGTGGCTGTCAATGGTATTTTTCTATCGGCGATAAGCTGGATAATATTTGCATTGTTTGGAATTTTAGGCTCGGGATTTTATATTCGCTTGTATGCGGAAAATGCGCAAATGCTCAGCATGGGTACCAGCTATATGCAAATCATTACTGTGGGCTCGGTGGGTATGTTTTTAGGGATTTTGATGGAACGCCTGCTACAAGCTACAGGCAGATCAATGTATTCAATGGCATCTCAATTGACGGGTGCTGTGGTGAATATTATACTTGATCCTATTTTGATTTTTGGATGGTTTGGCCTGCCTGAAATGGGTGTTGCGGGTGCGGCACTCGCCACTGTGATAGGACAATGGCTGGGAATGTTTGTAGGAATTTTGAGTAATAGATATCGCAACCCTGAACTACAAATAAAATTGCGCGGGTTTCGTCCTGACATGGCTACCATAAAGCGAATTTATCAAGTGGGTGCACCAAGCATTATCATGCAGTCAATCGGTAGCGTGATGCTTTTTGGCATGAACAAAATACTTATAGGGTATGGGGTTGTTCCTGTATCGGTTCTCAGCATATATTTCAAATTACAAAGTTTTGTATTTATGCCGATTTTTGGATTTACCATGGGGTTGCTACCCATTGTTTCCTTTAACTACGGAGCAAAAAATAAAAAGCGTATTAAAGATGTAATTATAGTGTGCCAAGTGATGTGCTTTTTTATTATGTTGGCAGGAACAGTGATGTTTTTGGTGATTCCGGAACTCTTGATGTCGATGTTTGATGCGCAGGAAGAAATGATGAGAATTGGAGTAATGGCACTGCGCATAATGAGTTTGTGCTTTGTGCCGGCGGGTATTAGCATAGTATGTTCCACATTTTTCCAAGCAATTGGTAGCGGTATGTATAGTTTGATGCTATCCATTATCAGGCAGCTGGTGGCAATATTACCTATAGCATACTTACTTTCAGTTTTTTATGGCCTGGATGCCATTTGGTGGGCATTCCCGTTGGCTGAGCTTATATGTTGTATATGGGTTGTATTGTTCTTTAAAAAAGTATGGAAAACTAAAATAGAATATATTTGAAATTAAAAAGCACACATTCATAACATTTAGCCTTTGTTATGAATGTGTGTTTTATTGTGTGATTTAATCGCTGAAGATGGATTCTTCTATAGGATGATGAGGGTTTCGCTTAACAAGCGAAAGAGCCTTTATAAGGGCTGTTACAACCTCGACAATAAGTTTTCGATCCCTTAAGTTGTCGGGGCTCAGATCGGTGCTGGCAATATAATGAGGAGGAATACGGTTAAGAGCGAGACCACACACATCGTCATGACAACGCTCGCACTCACAAGCATGGAAACGTTTTACGTAACGTGGGTAATATTGTTTTATTAAAATTTCAGCAAGATTGACAGGATGTGAAGCGTCTTGAGATTCTACAGAATTATCAAAAGCTAGAATAGGCGCTTGCACAGGTGTCGATTCTTCAGAAGCTTCAGGAATATCTTGATTTGTGTTTTCTTCAGGCGGAGAATCATCTTGAGCGGCTTGCGCAAACA
>CAYIZZ010000170.1:0-2920 GCA_964367945.1 uncultured Oscillospiraceae bacterium
GTCTATACGAAGAAAAAATCCTCGGTAACTTGACCGAGGATCGTTATCAAAAGCTATCGCAAAAATATGAAGATGAGCAGGTGGAGTTAAACCAAAAACTGAAACATCTCAGAAAAATTGTGAAAGAAGAACAGCTACACGAGATGAACGCTGACGGCTTTTTAACAATGATTAAGGAAATGACCGACGTTTCAAATCTAAACCACGATATTTTAAACCGCTTCATTGATAAAATCATTGTTCACCACAGGGAAGAACGCTTTGGCGAGACCGTGCAAAAGGTTGAGATTTTCTACAAGATGATTGGCAAGGTAGAACTTCCCGAAATGGACAGTGAAGAAAAGGAGCGGTACCTTAGATGTTTTGGTAGAGAAAAAAGTGAGTAGACATAAAAATGAGCACTCACAAAAGGCTATGCCCCTTATGAGTGCTCATTATGGTCCGAGTGACAGGACTTGAACCTGCGGCCTCTTGACCCCCAGTCAAGCACGCTACCAACTGCGCCACACCCGGATATGACAGCAAAAATAATTATACTTCATATCCTATTTTCTGTCAATACTTTTCGCCTAAATATCCCAAGTTACATTACTTCACAAATGTACTAGCGTAAGTCAAGGCTTATTATACTACAGTCCTTACAATGTACTACAGCTATAAAAACTTTACTGAGCAACGCTCAACAACTTAACACCTGACTAATTTCATAATCCATCCATAAGCAACTTTACAGCAATCAACACCAGTACTATACCTCCAATAACTTCTGCTTTGTTGTTTAATTTTGTGCCTATTTTTTTACCTAGTATAACAGCTGCAAAACATAAAACAAAAGTAATCGCCGCTATAATTACAACAGCTTTAATCATAAACGGTATTGTTTGATTTCCAAACGTTATTCCCACAGTTAAAGCATCTATGCTTGTTGAAACTGCCTGTGTAATCATAATTTTTATTGTAAATTGCTTGGGAATTTCCTGTGCACATTCCGTAGTGGGGGATTTAATGCCATCAACCACCATTTTCATCCCCACAAGACATAGCAACAAAAATGCTATTATATGATTGTATTGAAACAATTCATCCGGGAAAATTCCTATCCCAAAATACCCAATAAGTGGCATAATTCCTTGGAAAATTGCAAACGGCAATGCTATCTCTGCCGATTTGATTATGCTTGGCTTATATATTAAGCCGTTGCTTGTACATACGCATCCTGCATCTACCGCAAGTCCTATCGATAGCAAAATTATGCTTATTGTAGTCATTTTTATCCTCGATTTCCAACCAGCTGTTTTCTTTTATCATTATTAGTTCTACATACCAAGCCTTACTTCTTTATTGCATCTAAGCAATGACACTATCAGTAGTTTAAACAACTTCACGCCTAAATGTCAAATCAAATTCAATACCTTAAATGAATATGTACAGCAAAATAGTGAAAACCTTATTTCTATAAAGTCTTCACTATTTTATCATAAGGCTTGAATATAGCGACTTCGCTTTATTTATGTTTATATCCTGTCCAAATACACATAATCATTGCAATAACTGCCAGATACGACCAAAATTTATGTTGATTCATTATCATGCGCCTCCAAAAGTTTTATTGTATCTTCTTTTTTCATCACGGGTCTTGCAGATGCAAGTGTCAACATCATGGTTGATGCATTATGAAGCCATGCAGATGTACCTGCCATGATTGTACCAAAAATCCCAAGAATGATAAGTGATGTGTTGAACGACACTATTATTCCATATTGCCTGTAGATCTTTTGCATAAGCTTTTTTGACAGTCGTCTGATTTCAATGATTTTTGTAAGTTGGTCTGAAAGCACAGAAATATCTGCCACTTCCCTTGCTATGTCAGACGATCCATTAAGAGTAAGCGAAACATCGGCTGTGCTAAGTGCCGGTGTGTCATTTATTCCATCACCAACCATTAGTATAGCTCGTCCTTCGGCTTTCAGTTTTTCTATGATTTCAGCTTTACCATCAGGTAAAACCGACGCATAATACTTATCAATACCTAACACTTCACTTGTATACTTTGCGTTGTTTTCGCCATCTCCGGTAATCATAAATATATCTTTTATACCCTCACGACGAAGCATATCAATAGTGAATTTCGCATCATCTCTTGGTGGATCATTTATACAAATAATACCGGCAAGCTCGTTATCCACCGCAAGGTACACGGCGCTATCACTTCCAATTTGGGTGTTGATCAATTCATCTTTCTCTTTAGGATACGGCACATTTTCATCTTCAAAAACAAAATGTTTACTACCAATTATTGCATGCTTGCCGTTATATTGACTGGCAATACCATGCGCTACAATATATTCAACTTTTCCATGCTTTTCGGGGTGATGAATATTTCGCATTTTTGCTTCGGTAACAATAGATGCGGCTACGCTGTGTGGAAAATGCTCTTCAAGACATGCGGCAATTTTCAGCACATCATCTTGCGAGTATTTGTTGTTTACCGCTATTACTTTAGATACTTTCGGAACTGCATTTGTAAGGGTACCCGTTTTATCAAATACCACTGTATCAACCTTTGATAAAACCTCAAGATACTTTCCACCCTTTACCAAAACCTCATGATTAACACTTTCTTTAAGCGCCGAAATAACAGTAATAGGGGTTGTCAGCTTAATAGCACATGAAAAATCCACCATAAGCACCGACAACGCTTTTGTCAGGCTACCTGTAAAGGCTAGTGTGGCTAAAAACAAGCCAAAGCTTACCGGAACTATGTCGTCAGCCAGCCTTTCGGCCCTGCCTTGCACCATGGCCTTTTCTTTCTCACCGTTGTCTATAAGATTCACAATCTTGGCTATACGGGAATCATTTTGCAGACTTAAAACCTCTATATCAATTTCGCCATCTTCTAAAACTGTGCCTGCAAAAACTG
>CAYIZZ010000171.1:0-2875 GCA_964367945.1 uncultured Oscillospiraceae bacterium
ATAGTATACCATAAACAGGTTAATTTTGTGTGATGTTTTTAAAAAACATTTGTATCATTAGCTTGATGCGTGATATAATATGTTATATTAGCGCGTTTATGAAAACAGCTTGTGTGTGAGGAAAAAGATGCAATATAATACATTTGCAAAAACGAGTGAAAAGATATCTGCGTTAGGATATGGAAATATGCGTTTGCCGGTGCAAAATGGAGATGCAGCGAGTATTGATGAAAAAGAAGCGAAAAAATTATTCGATATAGCGTATGATAACGGCGTGAATTACTTTGATAGTGCTTGGGGATATCATGGAGGCAATTCTGAAGCATTTGTGGGCAGAGCAATGGCAGACAAAAGGCGTGCAGATTATTTTTTGGCCACAAAGCTGCCGGTTTGGCTGTTGAAAAAAAGAGAAGATGCCGAAATTTACTTTAAAAAACAGATGGAAAACTTAAAAACAGATTATATAGATTTTTATCTTTTTCATAATTTGAGAACAAAACATATGCCGTTTTTTGATGACCTAGAATTATATCCCATTATGGATAATTTGCGAAAAAAGGGATATATACGCAATTTAGGCTTTTCTTTTCATGACACACCGGAATTGTTGACAAAGCTAGTTGATGGGTATGCTTGGGATTTTGCTCAGATTCAATATAACTATTTTGATGCAGATTTTACACGTGCAAATGAGCAGTATCAGATATTAAGGGATAGGGATATTCCTATCATTGTGATGGAGCCGGTACGTGGTGGACGCTTGGCTGATTTAGGCAAACAGAGCAACGAGATATTAAAAAGCATAAACCCAACTGCAAGTATTGCAAGCTGGGCCATGAGGTGGCTTTTAGATAAAGAAGGTATTTTGACGGTGCTGAGTGGGATGACAACACAAAGTCAGCTTCGCGATAATCTTGAAACATTCTCGGTGGGAAAACCTCTTACAGATACTGAAAACAAAGCACTTGAAAAAGCGTGTGATATATTTAAGCAGTTAAATATTGTACCATGCACATCATGTCTTTATTGTATGCCGTGCCCAAAAGGCGTGAATATACCAAAAATGTTTAGTTTACATAATAGGTGTACTTATGATAGCTCGCTGTATAACTTGAAGATGTATTATAAAGACATTGATGAAAAAGAAAGTGGTGCTGCATGTGTTGGGTGTAAAGTGTGTGAAAAAGCATGCCCACAGGAGATACCAATTAGTTATTGGATGCAAAAAATAGAAGCTGATGGACGATGATGTGCATAAAATACAGTGCGAAAAAATATGTGCTAAAAAAAATCAAGTATTCATAAAAAAAAGCTTGCTTTTTACTTGTTTATTTGATATACTAATCAGGTGATTGAAATATGCGTGTAGGAGGTGTAGAGATGGCTAAGTGTAGTATTTGTGATAAAGGTGTGACGTTTGGGATTAAAGTTTCTCACTCGCATCGTCGTTCCAATCGTATGTGGAAACCCAATGTAAAAAGGGTGAAAGCTATAGTGAACAATTCGCCCAAATATGTCTACGCCTGCACCCGTTGCCTTCGTTCTGGCAAGGTGACTCGCGCTGTATAATTTAGACGAATATAAAAAGCTCTTTGCTTAGTATAGCAGAGAGCTTTTATTTTTTTTGCTTTAAATTTATGTAAGAGCTAAAAAGTGAAATGGTTATTGTTTTTATATTGACGATATTATAAAATGAAATTACCACTATTGGGGTGGTAGTGATGAAATATTTAACAGAGGGGATATTTATGAGTGAAGATAATACGCCAAATCCAAACAGCATATTCCCTGTAAACGGGATAGATACAGTTACGTACGTTAAGCCTACAATAAAGAATCCGAACATAATTGTAGGTGACTTTACGTATTTTTCAGATACAAACTTTGAAAGTCATGTGACTCATCATTATGATTTTTATGATGATAAATTAATTATAGGTAAGTTTTGTCAAATTGCATCCGGAGTGAACTTTATTATGAATGGTGCAAATCATCAAATGAATGCAGTATCCACATTTCCATTTTATATTTTAGATGGTTGGGATCAAAATGTACCTTCACTTGCAGAAATGCCAATTAAAGGCGATACCACCGTGGGCAACGATGTCTGGATAGGCCAAGATGTGACTATTCTTGCCGGTGTCACAATAGGAAATGGAGCTATTATTGGTGCAAATAGCGTGGTGGGCAGTGATGTTCCTGCATATAGTATTGTGGCAGGAAATCCGGCAAAACTTATCAGGAAAAGGTTTGATGATGAACTGATTTCACTAATGGAGCAATTCAAATGGTGGGATAAAGAAATAGATGAGATAAATGCACTTATTCCTTTGTTATCAAATAGTGATTTAGAATATGTAAAGCAGGAAATAAAATTAAGACTGTCTTGATGTATTCTTCATACCAGTTTTGATAGTCCCAAAACTTTACAATTATGCTATCGTGTGGTAAAATATTTGTTGTGTAAAATTTTTTTACTAATTTCAATTAGAGGTATACATTAAATAATAATGGAGATATACATGGATTTTATGTTTTTTAGTGCGCTGGTAAGTTCTGCTGTGATAGGATACCTTTTGGGTAGTGTAAACTCAGCTATATTGATTTGTCGTGCTTTTTATGGTCAAGATATACGTAAAAGTGGTAGTGGTAATGCAGGTATGACGAATGTTGCCCGTACTTTTGGCAAAAAAGCAGCCATTTTGACGCTGGCGTGCGACATATTGAAAGGTGTTTTGGGCGTAGTGGTCGGACATTGGATGATTATATTGCTTACCGGTGATGTAAATTCTATGTATGGAGCATATATAGGGGCTATTTTTGTGATTATAGGCCACATGTTTCCTGTGTTTTTTGGGTTCAAAGGTGGTAAAGG
>CAYIZZ010000172.1:0-2793 GCA_964367945.1 uncultured Oscillospiraceae bacterium
TGGCAAAGCTTGGCCCGAAAGCATTCGAGCAATGTGCGGGATTTTTACGTCTTGCTGATGCAAAAGATAAGCTGGACACAACAGCTGTGCATCCTGAAAGCTATTCTGCGGCAAAGAAACTGCTTGAGCTGTGTGGCTTTACCACAAAAGATATCGGAACGGAAGAGATAAAAGAACTGCCACAAGCGGCAAAAGAAATTGGTATGAACTCTTTGGCCGAGCAGCTGGGCATAGGCAAACCGACACTGATTGATATTATAGAAGAACTGCTTCGCCCGGGACGTGACATACGTGATACATTGCCTCCGCCGCTTTTGCGTAGCGATGTTTTGGAGATGAAAGACTTGAAGGCAGGCATGGAACTTCAAGGCACCGTGCGAAACGTTATTGATTTCGGTGCGTTTGTGGACATTGGTGTACATCAAGACGGACTGGTGCATATATCACAAATTACTGACAGGTATATAAAGCATCCAAGCGAGGTGCTCGCTGTGGGTGATATTGTGACAGTGTGGGTGATGGAAGTGAACGAGCAAAGAAAACGTATATCACTGACCATGAAAAAACCACAATAGTAAATTTATTTTTAAGTATAAAACCACCCCTGATGTTTGATAAGCTGTTTATCATCCATCAAGGGTGGTTTTTATTTATATGCTGTTAAAAAGAAAGATTTGGACGGTCTTGGTCACCATCTGCTTTACACATCACAAAACCATCGGGATGGCTGGTGAAATAATAGTACTCAGTGTTTTCATATAGTGGAGGTGAAAGGTAGTTTGGGATAATGTTTGCATCGTTTTCGACACGCTGCGAAAACCCTGCTTTTGCCATTGTTTCGGCAGGAATCCCCACACAGTAAAAGTCGGCATATTCGGCGTCATGCTTTTGCATAAGAGCGGCAATGGTGCTACCCATCTGCGGTAAAATGTCAGCGTCCCCGATATAGTCGGCAATGCGCAACACAAAAGTGCCTTCGATGGCAATCAGACGAGTGCACAATAAAGCGCATGGGATGATATCACCAGGCAAAAACACAGCGTAAACGTCATAGCTTTGATGTGGATATGCAAAATACCTATGGATGATGTAGTCCATATCCTTGTATGGGTTTGCGGCCTCCGGCGGGGTGAATCCGCTATTTATCAGCGCGGTTTCGTCTGCCAATAGCTCAAGGCGTGCATCTCCGAAAACAGGCAGTATTTCTTTGCTGGCAACACGTGCTACCGTATAGACGGGCTTATCCAGCAAGCGATAAAAATGTGACATGCGGCCGCTGGTGTGGCCTAAAAAGTTGTAAAAAGGCATGGTTTTTGGGCGGATGTTATTGCACGATAAAGTGCGGCAACCGATAAGAGAAGGCAAAGCGTCCATCAGCTCCAGCCCACTGCCTTTTGCGGCGGGGTCTGCCACCCAAAGCGATAGCCAAACATCGCAAGGAGCGTGCGTGCAAGAAGGTATATATCCCGCCAAAGCACAAATATTTCCATTGGTTTCACACAAGGCAAAACGAAGCGAGCCATCATTTGCGCAGTAGTAATAATTAAAAAGCTCGGGAATCTCAATCAAAGGATGGGGGCTGTCCCAATATGTGCGCATAAACTTGATAATGGCATCTTTATCGGCCATATCAGCCAAACGAAAAGTATACATAATGCCTCCTTATACGTAATGTATAATTTATTGTCCCTCGCTAAAAGCTAAGCGAGGGACAAAATATGTGAAAATATAAACGCTATATCGCGCTGCCACCGGTGATTGGTAGCACGGCGCCGGTGATGAATGCGGCTTCGTCAGAAAGAAGGAACGCCATTGCCGGAACAACGTCGGCGGGTGTGGCGTTGCGACCGGTGGGGTTTGCCTCGGCAGATGCCTGAACCACAAGGTCAGGAGTTTCGGCCAAAAACTTTGTCTCCATCATGCTGGGTGCCACGCAGTTTACCGTGACGCCAAAAGCGGCGTAGTCTGTGGCAAGGCTTTTTGCAAGGCCTCGCAATGCTTCCTTCACCATGATGTAAGCGGCGGTGTATTTGGGAGGTGTGCCGATGACGTAGCTGGTCAGCATAAACAGCACCCTGCCGTATTTTTGTTTTGCCATTTTGGGTAAAAAGTGCTTGCATATTGCCGCGGCGCTGTGCACTTGCACGTTTAAGTCAAGATAAAACCTGCTACTGTCAAACTTTTTGAAGTTGGTGTTGATAACACGCAGGGCCGGCAGGTGAATGAAATGTGTGGGAGTGCCTACATCGGCCTCGACGGTTTTCACAAACAAAGAGATGGCATTTTCATCGGTCAAGTCGACGTCGAATGTTTTTATCCTACCCTTGAAAGTGCTTGCCAGTGGGGCTAGAAAATGTAAGTCGCCACATCCCTGGGCCACCACTAAATTGTTTTCATCACCGTTTTCTAAAAGCCGTTGAATCAGCGCAGTGCCCACATCGCTGGAAGCGCCTGTGATGAGGTAAATATATGCCATATGCCATACCTTTCCAAATGGTTATTCCACGCCGGCTTTGATAATACCGCGGGTTACTTTTACGCCATCTTGGTTTGTTATTTGAGCTTTGATAGTAATGGTTTGGAATGTGTCGTTTTTTTCGCTTACTTTACCACTGATGCATAAAACATCGCCTACATAAACAGGCTTTGCAAACTTTGACTCGACACTGTGTAAAAGGCAACGCTCGCCCGGCAGATATACCCCCGCCAATGTGGAAAACATTCCGGCGCAAAGCATACCGTAAACCACACGAGACTTGTGGCCACGGGCTTTTGCGGCGGCATCGTCCATGT
>CAYIZZ010000173.1:0-2775 GCA_964367945.1 uncultured Oscillospiraceae bacterium
TCGGCGTGATCTTTTCTGGCCATCGGCTTGTTTGTGGGCACTTCCACCACTTGCAAGCCGTATATTTCGTTAAACTCTTCTTCCTCGGTCTTTGCAGTACCTGTCATTCCGGACAGTTTTTTATACATACGGAAATAGTTTTGGAAGGTGATGGTCGCCAAAGTTTTCGACTCACGCTCTACCTTCACACCCTCTTTTGCCTCTATAGCCTGGTGCAAGCCCTCGTTATACCTACGGCCCATCATAAGGCGCCCGGTAAACTCGTCCACTATGATAACTTCACCGTCACGCACCACATAATCTACGTCTTTGCGCATTATTCCGCGTGCTTTCACCGCTTGGTTAATGTGATGTGACAGCTCCATATTGTCAGCGTCCGATAAATTCTCTATACCAAAATATCTCTCAGCTTTAACAATACCTCTTTTTAGCAATGTGGAAGTTTTCGCCTTTTCATCTACGATGAAATCGCCATCCATATCCGGATCTTCGTCCATGTCCACCTTGCTATCGGTTTCCTTCACTCGCACAGCTTTCAGTGTTTTGGCAAAATTGTCTGCCAGCTTGTACAAATCTGTACTTTTG
Organism: uncultured Oscillospiraceae bacterium; assembly: GCA_964367945.1. Lineage (GTDB taxonomy): Bacteria > Bacillota > Clostridia > Oscillospirales > Ruminococcaceae > JAAYCI01. Next base: position 586 of record CAYIZZ010000173.1, read on the forward strand.
TCGCCGGCACCCGAAATAATAAGTGGGGTACGTGCCTCGTCAACCAAGATGGAGTCCACCTCGTCCACAATGGCATACGCATGGTTTCGCTGTACCATCTGCTCTTTATAGGTCACCATGTTATCTCGCAGATAGTCAAATCCAAACTCGTTGTTTGTGCCGTATGTAATGTCGCACGCATACGCCTCTCTGCGCTTATTATTTTCGATACCATGTACAATAAGACCCACAGACAAGCCTAGGTAACGGTAAATTTTACCCATCCATTCGCTGTCACGTTTTGCCAGATAGTCATTCACCGTCACCACATGCACGCCATTTCCGCTCAGTGCATTCAGATACACCGGCAATGTGGCTACCAATGTTTTGCCTTCACCTGTTTTCATCTCGGCAATCATGCCTTTGTGTAGCACAAGACCGCCCATTATTTGCACAGGAAAGTGTGTCATCCCAAGCACACGTGTGGCCGCTTCACGACAAGTGGCAAAAGCCTCGGGCAAAATATCGTCCAGACTTTCCCCTTGGTTTATACGCTCGCGTAGTTTCACCGTCATTGAGCGCAGCTCACTGCCACTCATTTTCTTGAACTTTTCTTCCATGCCAATGATTTCGTCCACCACAGGCTGTATACGCTTTAGTTCCTTATCGGAAAAACTACCAAATATTTTATCCAAAAAACCCAAAGTTTTCTCTCCTATATCTCATATGTACATATCGCTACAATGTATAATTTTACACGTCACTCTAGCGATATCATGTAATAGTACACCGGCTGACCACCGTTTAACAGTGTTACTTCTACGCCTGCCGGAATTTTTTCTTTCAACAAATCACAGGTGCGTTCTGCATCTGCCAAGCTTACATCCGAGCCGTAGATCAGTGTAACAAAACTGGTGTTTTTGCTGCACATGCTACGTGCTAGGCGATATGTGGTTTTTGTTATGTCTGTGCCCACGCTTGCCAGTTTTCCGTTTGCCAGGCCGATTATCTCACCTTTGCGAATTTTACGTCCGTCAAATTCAGAGTTACGTGCGGCAAAAGTGATAAGCCCGGTATCCACGCCGGCTGCCATTTTGCCCATCTCGATAGTATTTTGCTCAGTATCAGCGTCAGGGTCAAAAGCCAGCATAGCCGTCATGCCTTGCGGCACTGTACGAGTGGGAATTACTATTACTTTACGATCGGCAATTTTAGCCGCTTGCTCTGCCGCCATGATGATATTTTTGTTGTTTGGAAGTACATACACCGCACCGGCCGGCACACTCTGCACAGCTTTCACGATGTCTTCTGTTGAAGGATTCATAGTTTGGCCGCCACTAACTACAGCGTCAACGCCTAAATCAGTAAAGATGTCACGCAGGCCATCGCCTGCAACCACCGACACAAACCCATATTCACGCTCAGGATCGGGCGCAACATAGGCAAACTCTTCATCATCCATTTTTTCTGCTTCGGCTTGCTTTTCCAGTGCCGCACCTTGAGCCTTGCGTGCTTCATATTGCTCATGCATATTCTCAATTTTTAGCCTGGTTAAATACCCAAACTCTATAGCTTTTGTCAATATTTTTCCGGGATCTGCTGTGTGCACATGGCACTTGATGATGTCATCATCTTCCACAACTACCACAGAATCTCCGTGACTTTCAAGATATGCACGCAGCTTTGTAGCGGAGGACCCATTTTCTTTATTCACCAAAAACTCAGTGCAATAGGCGTTGGTGATATCCGGGTTCAGCTCATCAGCAAAAACACCCTTGCCTACATTTGCAGTAGACAGCTTTGGTTTTGGTTTGGATTCTGCTTGCTCGTTATCTGCCACCATGACTCCACCTGCAATCACTTGTTGCATACCCTCTAGTATAATACAAAAACCCATGCCACCGGCATCTACCACTCCGGCTTTTTTCAGCACTTCCAGCTGGTTTGGTGTTTCGTCTAGGGCTATTCGTGCTTCCTTCACAATGATATCCCACAGCTTTATCATGTCGCTCTCGCCGCTTTGTGCTGCTTTTTCGCTAGCCACACGAGATACGGTAAGCATAGTGCCCTCTGTAGGCTTCATCACTGCTTTATACGCGCCTTCCACGCCCTGTTCCAGCGCCGCCACAATGTCTGCTGCATTTGCTGTTTTCTTACCTTTCAGCGCTTTGGAAAATCCACGGAACAATAGGCTGGTGATAACACCCGAGT
>CAYIZZ010000174.1:0-2772 GCA_964367945.1 uncultured Oscillospiraceae bacterium
GGAACAATACCTGTGACGCTGTCGGTGTTTGCGGTATATTTAGTTGGGGCGATACTTCCCACGTCGTCTGCTATGGCCAGCATAGCGCTGTATCTTGTACTGGGTGGAATAGGATTGCCGATTTTTTCGGCTTACCGTGGAGGTCCGCAAATGTTGATAGGGCCCACAGGTGGATATTTGGTAGGGTACTTCATTTTAGTGTTTGTGGTTTCGATAGCGGTAAAGTACACTCAAAATTTAGGTTTGCAAATGGTACTTGCAACGGTGGCGCTGGCTTTGTTTTATGTTGTGGGCACGCTGTGGTACATGGTGGTGACACAGTCGGACTTTTTATCGGGGCTAATGGTTTGTGTGGTTCCGTTTATAATTCCGGACATGTGTAAAATGATAGCAGCGCTAAGCCTGGCAAAAGTAATAAATAAAAGAATAGCAATGGCGGGAGTACGATGAAAGAAAATAGAATGATAGAAGTTGAGCGTAAATGGTTGTGCACCGGATTTCCGAATATGGAGTATGAAAGCGAAGAGATACAATGGCAGGGGTATCTTTCGCTACAGCCGGCTATACGCATCCGTAAAATAGAAAAAAACGATAAAAAAATGTATTGCCTTACCATCAAAGGCAAGGGAACTATTTCTCGTACCGAGGTGGAGTGTCCGCTTTTAGAAAAGCAGTTTGAAGAGTTATGTGGGTTGCTGGTCACACCCATGGCGCAAAAACGACTTCGGAGATATAATCTGCAAGGTGGGCATGTTCTGGAATGTAGCGTGGTAGATGAAAAAGAAGATGGGCAGTTTTACTACGCCGAGGTAGAGTTTGCAAGTGAAGAAGAAGCAAGGAAGTTCACTGCACCTGACTTTTTGGGTAAAGAAGTAACGTTTGAGCCGGGATACACCATGGCGGAGTACTGCCAAAATAAGGCGAAAAACAAGTAATAGACGATAATACACATACAAAAAAGAGCAACCTATAAAGGTTGCTCTGAATTTTGTGCTAGATAAACTTATGCGCTTGCGACTTTGTTTGCATGTTTCATCATACGGCTAACTTTACGGCTAGCAGTTTTGCGATGAATCAAACCTTTTCCTCCGGCTTTCTCAATAGCGACGATAGCGGATTTTAGGTCAGCATTTTTAGTCTCGGCGTTGGCTTCTATGGAGGCCGTTGCCTTTTTGATGTCGGTACGCAAAGCCGAACGAGCAGATTTGTTACGAGCTGTTTGTTTGGCGGTCAGGCGCACACGGTCTTTTTGAGATTTGATGTTAGGCATCGTTCCACCTCCTTATCTTAATAAATCGTTTGTTAATGTTCGCTGATATTATGACAGCGTATATTATGATATCATTATTATGCGAAAAATGCAAGAGATTTTTCAAAAAAACTAAATATAATAAAAAAATAGTAAATCTTATAAAAGATAAGGTAGCGGAATAAACCCTACCAGATGTATATTTATGGGTGAAAATGCGCTTTGACGTGTTTGGTAGATGTGTGTATTACTTTCGGCAAACGGCGGCTCATCCTCGCATATAGGCAAAGAAATATGAAACATAGTGCCACTACCGAATCGACTTTCTGCAGTGATAGTTCCGCCGAAGCGAATAATGGTTTCACGTGCTGAGGTAAGGCCAAGACCTACACCCGGTCTTTCACCGGAATCGCCGTAAGGATCGACTGAGTAATAAGGCTCGAAAATATGCGTTATGTGACTTTCAGATATACCAAGGCCGGTATCACTGATGGAAAGCACAGCTTTTTTCTTCACTGCTTGTAAATTCAGATGGATTTTGTTTTCATCTTTAGTGAACTGCAAGCTATTGCGGAGAAGGTTTAGTATAGCTGCATTTAATAGGTTTGAATTAACCTTAACAAAAAGTGGTACAGAAGGCACACTCCATGTGATAGAAACGGGAAGATGCCTACAGGCAGCATACACTTGTGTACATAAATCGTCTATGAAAGCTGAAAGATCTAAGACTTCCATACGAAGCATCTTGCTTTCAAGCCGAGCAGAATTTTCAAGGTTTGTTACCATTCGAAGCAATTGATAGCAGTTTAGCTGAATAGAATCAAGAAAATAGATATTTTCGCTTTCTACATGTGTGGATAGTGATGCCAGTGAAGAAAAAATATTTGTCAGATATTCTCTGATATGGCCGCTAAAAACATGTGTCTGGGGTTTGGGTTCATCTTGAGCCACCGCAAGCAAACCCTCTTCCAAAGGAATCAAGGTTAAAACACGTAAATCCAACACAGCTGCGGGTAAAGGTATGCTGAAACTTGAACATTGATTGCTTTGAAAATGTTCAGCGCCGGCAGTTTGCAAAATGGATAACATTGCAGAAGGATCAGAAAAAGGAAGATTGGCATCAGCGCAAGCATCGTTGCACAACAAAGCACCATGCTTTGGTAAAAAAAAGCAAGGATAAGGCATATTCTGAAAAGCAGAAAAAACAAAATGAGTAGCCAAGAGGTCACCCCTTTATTTATAGTTGATATGCACATTTTTAGTATAACATAAATTTATTAGTAATACATAGTGTATTTGTTATGTGAAAAATATAACAAATTTATTTACTACATTATGAGAAAAAAGATAAAATACTAATAAAATTCTATTAAATCGCTTCAATACACTTGTAGTTTGTGAAAATATGTTATAAAATGTATAGGACAGGCGGAGAAGTATTTTGCCAATCCGTGCAAAATGAACCGCGCTGATTTAATTAGGAGGTAGATTCTCTTGAGTATTAAAGTTGGTATTAATGGATT
>CAYIZZ010000175.1:0-2766 GCA_964367945.1 uncultured Oscillospiraceae bacterium
AGCTTTTTTTTGAAAAAGTATGGTTTTTAATTGAGTTTTTTGCCAAGCTTTTTTTCAAAAAGCGGGAAGTTTTTTGCCAGTGGCACACGCAGTAGCGCCAGCGAAGCGCAGCGCGGCACCTAGACAGGCTTTATGAAAATATGTAATTCTATTTTATGTTTTATCCAGCTTTTTTTTGAAAAAGTATGGTTTTTAATTGAGTTTTTTGCCAAGCTTTTTTTCAAAAAAGCGGGAAGCGGGAAGAGGAAGGGGATATATAATGGCATCTCAAATAACAAACTATCAATGCCCGGCATGCAGTGGCCCGATGCACTTTGACGCCGACAGTGGCAAACTAAAATGCGACTACTGCGGCAGCATGTACGAGATCGCGGAAGTAGAGGCGCTGTTCGCAAAAAAAGAAGCAGAAGCCGCTGCAGCCTACGCAAAAGAACAAGCAAAACACACCCCGGCACAACCAACAGACGCAACCACCACAACTGACACGCCAAACGATGTCACTACTACAAGTGATGCAAGCGGTGCAGGCGGTGTTGCAGGCGGTGTTGCAGGCGGTGTTGCAGGCGCAGCCGCCATAACAGGCGATCCGGCCACTGCAGACACCAGCACGGTAGGTGGCGAATGGAGCACATCACACTTATCCACTGACTGGGGCGAAGACGAGCAAAACATGCGCGCATACAGCTGTCCTTCATGCGCCGCTGAAGTCATATGTGACGCAACCACGGCCGCCACCAGTTGCTTGTATTGTGGTAACCCGACAGTGGTTCCCGGCCAGTTTGCGGGCGTACTACGTCCGGACTACGTTATTCCGTTTAAGAAAGATAAAGAAGACGCAATCGCCGCGCTGAAAAACCACTACAAGGGCAAATACCTACTCCCAAAATGTTTCTCGAAAGAAAACCACTTAGAGGAAATAAAAGGCGTGTATGTACCGGTATGGTTGTTTGACGGCGAAGCCGACGCAGACATAAATTTCGATGCAAGTAACTCCGAAACACACACTTCGGGCGACTATCGCGTCACCACCACGCACCACTATAAAGTACGCAGAGCAGGCAAGGTAAACTTTGAAAAGATACCTGTAGATGCGTCCAGTAAGATGCCTGATGAGCATATGGAATCCATCGAACCGTACGACTATAGCGAGCTGAAACCATTTAGCACGGCATATATGCCCGGCTACCTAGCCGATAAATATGACGTTAGTGCGGAAGATAGCTCCAAACGTGCAGACGAGCGCGCGGTAGACTCGACCATTGCAGTGATGCAAAACAGCGTGACAGGATACGACAAAAGGAGTATCTCCACAAAATACGTAAACATCACACGTGGCGAGATAGAATATGCAATGACCCCGGTATGGCTACTGAGCACACGATATAAAAACAAGCCATATCTTTTCGCAATGAACGGACAAACAGGCAGTTTCGTCGGCGATTTACCTGTCGATTGGGGCAAGTTTTGGCTGACTGCCGGCGGAATCACCGCAGGCCTGACGGCATTATTGTCGCTAATATGGTTTGTCTTTTTGTAAGATAGCCAACCCGATGTAATCTGAATTCACTAAAAATAGGTCATGTGGATTTTTATCCAAATAAAAAAAAGGTTTATTTTACATCAGTTTGGCTAGTGTGGCACAAGTGTTCAAACGACCTGTTTTAGCTATTTTTCTGCATTGTCTGACGAAAAATCGCTCAAAACCTGCTCGATTCAACTTATGTCTACACTATCTAGTCTGCTCACTAGCAGATTTTCATCACTAACGATATCACCGGGGGGATATAATGAAACTGAAATTTAGTAGCATATGCCTTGTATTGGCATTGATATTATGTATAATTACGCCACTTGTCGCCGCCACAGAGCAAAGCGAGCCACAACTGGGCTTTATCACAGACAGCATGTATGTGCTAAGCGACGATGAACTGGGAAGCCTTTTGGCGGAATCACAACGAATCGCCGAGCAGTACGGTGTCGGATTACACGTGGTAACGCTGGAAGACTACAGCATGTTTAATGCCGCAGATATATCCGAGGCCGCACAAGAAATATACACAACGTATGCGCTGGGCGTCGGTGAGAATAAGCTGGGAAGCCTTATTTTCCTGGCACCGACATCGGCCGAGGGGTATGCTTTCGACTATGGATATTTTGACGCGATCGGACTCTCGCAAGAAGAGCAAAACTCTGTTCGGTCAATGTTCGAGACAACGTTTGTCGAAACCGGTAGCATGCATGATGCATTGATGGCATACATGTCTTCAACGGAATCCATCTTAAGTGGCGCAGGTATCACAACTACAAGCACCGCCGTAAGTAGCGCGCAGGCTAGCTTTGATGCGCTGGAAGCCGCCATGGCAAGTCATGACGGGTATGTTTTCGATACCGTCGGCATACTTTCAAATGATGATGTAGAGTTTTTGGAAGAATATGCAGCAGAACTTACCGAAAACATAGGAATATCGCCGTATATCGTTGTTTTAGATGATTTCACGGCATATAACTCGACCGATTCATACACCGCCGCTACCGAGATATATAAAAGGTACGATCTTGGGTATGGCGATGGTAAAGACGGCATAATACTGATGCTCAGCATGTCTGCGCGTGATTACGGGTATGCCATGTATGGCGAGCATGCACATTCGAAAATTGACAGGGATCAGCTGAATGATATCGAGGAAGCCTTCCTTGAAGAGTTTGCGGATGATGATTGGTATGGCGGATTTTATGATTACATGTATGAGATCAAGTATGCCGTAC
>CAYIZZ010000176.1:0-2764 GCA_964367945.1 uncultured Oscillospiraceae bacterium
CGCATCACCACCGCAATAACAACAGCACCACAAACAAATGGTACCAATCCGTTTTGTCTTAAAAGTGCAACAAACACAAGGCATACCACAAGCTCAATATATATAAAAACATTCATGTATCGTTTGTTATAATGATCGCTCGGGAAAATCAACTTTGCAAAAAGTATACACATCCAAAAAAGACTTAGGGAATATGGTATGTCTTTCCAAATAGTCACAAGATGTATCATATTTTGAGGAACAGCGCAAAAAACAACCGCTGATCCAATGCACAAAATCGGCGATAAGCCCTTATAATAAAGATATCTCATTCCACATGCCAGTACCATTGCTGCCATGAATAGCTGAACCATCACCACAAAAGCAGGATGGTTGGATATTGACAGCAACACCCGCAATAATAGGGTATGAAATGGCGCCTGCCAATCAGTCATTTCCGATATTCCAAGAGCTTGCTGAAACTGAACCACAGTGTCTACCGAGGCTATTCCGGGAAAATATGCCAAAAGATACACAGCGCCTGCAACGGCTACACTAGCAAAAGACACCCAAAATACCACGTGAGACTGTTTTTTTGTTATTTCTTGTTCGCGTATAGGCTTTTCACACAAGTAAACAAAAAACGAAATAAAACAAAATGCAAACGGGAATGCCCAAGCGGTTAAAATCAACACCTTTAAAATATTACTAAGCACAAAAAAATGATCTAATAATAACGAGCCTCCCACCGCAAACGCGATATAAAGGCTTCCAATGCATGAAAGTATTACAAAGGTTTTCTTGCCTAGTTTTTCTTGTAGGGATGAAAATTGTGCCGCGGTATACTGCGACGCAAGCAAAGTGATTACTAAAAACAAAATGCGTAAAAATAACAAAAGATGATCATCACCATAAGAGTAAGGCTCTACTACAATATTAAACACCAGTAAAATACATATCATCATCGACAAAACTGACAATGTTGCTACCGGCCGCAGATATATATCTTTTGCTTTTTTTAGCATGTTATTCCCCACGTTTAATCTATCTTAAATAATTTTACAATATATTACATCAGCAAAACAATGAGCCATCCGCACAAAACACTTTTTCTCTCATCACACCTGCCGCATTTGCTGAAAGTGAAAACTCACTTTCAAGGTATTGCGTAAGCAACGCCGGACTATAATGGTTTTGACTACCTGCCGGAAGACTCACTAAAAACGCATCACCGGTTTCGTTTATATCAAGAGACGGCAACACTTCTTTTAAGTTTACATCTGTCTTTGAGCGCTTAGTGGTACGCACTACCATTACCTTTTCTTTTTCTGCATATTTTGCTACAATATCCATCAATTTGTCCGAAGAAATAATATCATCAGGGTATGTGATGGTATATTCTGCTTTGGTAATTTCATCTGCTTTTTTCTTGGGTAATGCAATAGCCGACACGTTGATTCCGCTAGGTAAAGCGTCATTCAGCGGCTTGATAAACATGCTGAAATCTGTATCTTCACTTTCAGTTTTTACGTCTACACTTTCGCATTTACTTTGATGAAGCAAGGGTAGCGGCAAGGAAAAACTCATGTATATATGCGGGTTAAAACCCTGACTCCACCACACGGGTAGTCCACTTTTACGCAAACCACGAGACATCACCCTTTGTAGGTCTAAATGGCTGATATATGCCGCAGTTTTTGTTTTTGTGAAAAATATTCTAAGGAGCTGCAACACAAACACCTCCTCCGGTAAACTCTGATGCACCACATGCCGAACATTTTTTGTTGCATGGTGGTGTAACCTCGGCGGTGCATGCTTTTTTGTATTCATCTTGCAAAAATTTCGTGTTAACGCCATAATTCATATGACTCCACGGTGATATCTCTTCTTGTGGAATACTGCGGTTTGCATAAAAGTATGGAGATATCCCAAGATCATCAAATGTTTTCATCCATACATCGAATAAAAATTGGTCATCCCAGCCATCAAAGCGACATCCGTTTTTATATGCTGTTTCCAGCACATCGCAAAGACGTCTATCCCCTTTTGCAAACACTGCTTCCAAGAAGCTGATATTACTGTCGTGATATTTCACCGATATTTTTCGGTTTCCACGCGCAAGAGAAAGCAGATATGCCTGCTTTTCTTTCAGGGTTTCCATGCTATCCTGAGCGCACCACTGAAAAGGCGTCATAGGTTTTGGTACAAAACATGCCACGCTGATAGACACCTTTACACCGCCGCCTCTGCGCTGAGTTTTTGGCATCTCATAAAACCAATCTACCACACGCTGTGCAGTGTCGACAATGCCTTTGATATCTTCCATGGTTTCAGTGGGCAGTCCCATCATAAAATACAGCTTTACCGAGGTATATCCTGCGGCAAATGCCATCTTACATGTGCGCTCGATTTCTTCCTCACTCACATTTTTGTTAATTACGTCTCTGAGACGTTGTGTGCCTGCCTCAGGCGCAAAAGTGAGCCCACTTTTACGTACCTTTGTGATTTTATCCGCCAAGCTTTGAGTGAAGTTGTCCACACGAAGACTGGGCAAAGCCAAGTTTATATGGTTTGGCAAGCTCCACTCGTTCATTTTATCTATCAGCTCTTCCAGCTGGTCATGATCAGATGTAGATAAACTGACAAGACTGATCTCTTCATATCCTGTGCTCTGACATAGGTTTTTGCCACATTCGTTCAGCATATCGGCGCTACGCTGGCGCATAGGACGATACAAAAAACCGGCCTGACAAAATCTACAACCACGTACACATCCACGCAATAC
>CAYIZZ010000177.1:0-2715 GCA_964367945.1 uncultured Oscillospiraceae bacterium
ATTGGAAAACTTGTTATTTTGTGGTATAATTAACTGTCAAAGTATATGAAAAAGTATGATGAAATATCAAAATGATATAAAGTGTAAGCGAAAGTTCTAAAACATACAAAGGAGGTGCGCTGTGATAGTAACAGACGGGTTGTTCAGTGATTTTACAAGCAGGCTACAATTGTTATTTAGCAGAATCAGCTTTGGTGATATATTAGACGTTTTAATCGTTACATTTTTGGTTTATGAGCTGATAGTTTTGGTGAGAGATACCCGTGCGGCACAGCTTTTGAAAGGTGTAGGGCTGTTGTTGGTGGTGTATGTTATCACTATTTTGACCAATATGCGCACCCTTACGTTTGTTTTGAATACAGTGATGAGCTTTGGTATCGTGGTTTTGGCTGTTATATTCCAGCCGGAGCTAAGAAGAGTGATAGAGCAGGTGGGCAGCGCCAACAGCTCGTTGAGTAAATTGTTGCAACCAAGAGCGATGGAAGACGGTATGCGCACAGAGTGGCAAAAGGCTATAACAGCGGTATGTGATGCGGCCGAGCGCATGGCTGAAGAAGAAGTGGGCGCACTAATGGTGCTGGAGCGGCGCACAAACCTAGTAGAAATCATCAACACAGGAACACCGATGAAAAGCGATGTGAATGTGGAAGTGTTGAATACGATTTTTCATGTGGGTACTCCGTTACATGATGGTGCTGTGGTAATAAGGGATGCAAAAATTGAAGCAGCAGGATGCTTTTTGCCATTATCGAATAACATGGAAATCAGCCAGGATATGGGTACTAGGCACAGAGCAGCGCTGGGTATGAGTGAAAATTCAGATGCTGTAGTTGTGGTAGTTAGCGAGGAAACAGGTGTTATTTCGCTAGCGAAAAGTGGAGTGATGATTCGTAGAATGGATAGGCAGAACTTGTTTAATCTTTTGATTAGTGAAGTGGCACCTGCTCCGATGAAAAATGTGAAAAAAGGTAAAATGCACAAAATGAAAACGAAGATAAGAGGGCTGTTTTTGAAAGATCCAAAGGAGGCCGCCGATGCCCGAGCAAAAGAAAAATAAAGCTAATTTGTTTGAAGATAAGAGAGTTGTTATTTTAATATCGTTTATGGTCGCATTCGTGTTTTGGGTGGTTGTGGCAGGCTTTATTATGCCTGCAGACGAGCGCGAGCTGACAAATGTGCTGATAGACTATAACCGTAGTAAAGAAGTTTATGAAGAGCAAAACTTACAAATAGTGGATACGCCTGAGGAGCTGTATGTGGATGTGGATGTACGTGGAGATGGCTCTCAGCTGGGACTACTTGACAACACCTCGGTGACGGCATATCCGGATTATAGCCAAGTGACTGAGCCAGGTGTGTATGAGATACCCATCCGTGTGAGCAAGGTGTCTACTGCTACGTTTTCCATATATGGCTGGAGCGTGAGAAGCGAGGGGTATTCTTTGGTGGAAAACCCGAAGACATCAGTTACAATGACATTTGAAGCGGTGGAGCGTAAAACATTTGCAGTGAATGTGGACTCTAGCGGAGTTACACCGGCAGAAAATTTCTTCAAGGACAACGAGTCGGTGAGGGCGGATCCTGCCCAGGTGACAATAGTGGGTCCAAAGAGTAAGGTGGACTTGATAGTTCAAGTGATGGCAAGAATAACGGTGCAGGAAGAGCGCAGCAGTAGGAAACTGTATCAGGCCGAAAGCGGTGAAGTGGAGCTGCTATTATTGGATGACACAGGACAGGAACTGGATCCTTTAGAGCTGGGAGTAACGGTTACGCCGGAGCAAGTGAATGTAGAAATTCCGATTTTGGAAATTCGAACTATCGGAGTGGAAGTAGAATTTATCGGCCAACCGAAAGAGCTAGACATGGAATGGTTTAGCGAAAGAATAAGCTTGTCGGAAGATACTATACAAGTGGCAGGTAGTACAGACCTGTTTGGGAATCTGGAAGTGCCATATCCGATAGATACATTTAATACATCGGAACTTACATTGGGCTGGCAGACACCGATAAATATCAGCCTTCCCGATGGTTTGCGTATTTATGACGAGCGCAAAGAAGTGGTAGCATCTTTTGACACCACTGACCTGGTGGAGAAAACAATTGTGGTAGAAAATATCCGTGTGGTAAATGGTCCGCAAAATACCATAATTACCCCGACGCAAGATACCATTACAGTGAAACTGATAGGCGATGCGGATCAAATAAATGCATTGACATCTGATGATATATTTGTAGAGGTGGATGCGTTTGACATGTCTGTCACAAGTGTGGGACAGCAGACCATACCTGCTAGGGTGGAAATACCGGGTGCAGACATGGTGATTCCCATAGAAAACTATAGTGTGGTATGTGACATTTCGGTGGATGATTAAATGATGATATTGGTGCAAGAGATAAGACTACCCTTGCTTTCGCAGTGGGAAGATGCCTACGAAAAAGCTTTGCGCAAAGCAGGTGTTTACAAAAGCCAAGTTGCTAAAATGCACCCACATAAAATATCAGTGGATGCCAGGCGGAAAGAGCCTGTTTTGGTATATTCTGTGGCAATGACGCTGAAAAGCGAAAAGTTGGCAGAAAAATGTGCCAAGCGTGCAGGGGTACGTGTGGTTGAAAAAAAAGAGATTTCTTTGTCACGAGGAAAAGAAGCTTTGCCGGGTAAAGTGGTGGTGTGTGGGCTTGGTCCTGCAGGACTGTTTTGTGCGCTGGAGCTTGCCG
>CAYIZZ010000178.1:0-2622 GCA_964367945.1 uncultured Oscillospiraceae bacterium
CCGATATTTTTGCGCCTAGCTACAACGAAGCTATTCACATCACCGGCGAAAAAGATGTTAGAAAAATGCGCACAAAGATGGAACAATTCAACATGAAGTATTTTGTGGTTAAAATGGGCTCGGACGGCGCATATGTCACAGACTTCAAAAAAGAATATATGGTAAAGCCCTTCCCTGTAGAAAAAGTGGTAAGCACTGTAGGCGCCGGCGACTCCTTCATGGCCGGTTTCTTAAGCGCTCAGGTTATGGACATGGATATGCTGGAATCAACACTGTTTGCCAGCGCTACCGCTGCATATACCGTACAGCAAATGAGCGCAGTGGGCGCCGTTCCTCATAAAGACGTTGTAAGCGAGTTTGTTAAAAACAATCGTCACAAAGTGGAAATCACCGACACACTCTAAGTTATATTAGAAAATATTATACTATAAAAAATCCAAAAGTTATTGATACACAGGCTTTTACAAGCGTTTAGTCGAACAATAATTTTAGCACTTCCTGATTTAATATCTTAAGGATAATATAATTTTATCATCTAATGTCTACCCATGATTTGCTCTGATGCAAATTATGGGTATTTTTTATGCTATTTACCACTACATTGACAATCATCTTTACAGCCAAAATACCTGCGCCGAGTAAAAAATAGTTTGCAAAACTAAGTTTTTTTGCAAAAAATGTGGATTTTATATAAAAAATTTGATATAATTACGTGGTGCATGGAATGCACGTGCTTTTAAAGCTTGATTTCAAGGGTATATGTTTCGTAAACACGTTATTTATTAGCGGATATGCTAGCGTTGTATATGTGAGACAACGCTAAAAATGAAGGAGGATTTACCGAGTTTGGATACTTTAAAACAAAAAAGAGAAACACTTCAGCTGGGCGGTGGCGCAAAGCGTATAGAAGCCCAAAATAAAAAAGGAAAACTGACTGCTCGTCAGCGTTTAGACCTTTTATTTGATTCAGGTACTTTTTGCGAGCTGGATGCCTTTGTAGAGCACAGATGCACACAGTTTGGCATGGAGAAAAAAGGCGCACCTTGCGACGGTGTTGTGACAGGTTTCGGTACCGTGGACGGTCGCACAGTATATGCGTATGCTCAAGATTTCACCGTACTTGGTGGCTCTTTAGGTGAAATGCATGCCGATAAAATTGCAAAGGTGCAAGATCTCGCTCTTTCAAACCGTGCGCCCATTGTTGGCATGATGGATTCCGGCGGTGCACGTATACAAGAAGGTGTGCCGTCACTAAATGGTTTCGGTAAAATATTCTATCGCAACACCATTTCTTCGGGTGTCATTCCTCAAATCAGCGCTATCATGGGTCCGTGTGCAGGTGGCGCGGTATACTCCCCTGCCATCACTGATTTCATCTTCATGGTAGAGGATACATCACATATGTTTATCACCGGACCGGAAGTTATCAAAACCGTTACAGGTGAAGATGTGACTTTCGAGGCATTGGGCGGTGCGCGTGTACATAACGAAACAAGCGGTGTAGCACATTTCATGTCTAAAAATGATACCGAGTGTATTGAGGAAATTCGTCGTTTGCTTTCCTTCTTGCCGGCGCATAACGACGTGCCACCACCACGTAAAGTAGCAAATGATGCTACAAATCGTCTTGTTGAATCCTTAAATGCTATTGTTCCAGATAGCCCGAACAAAGCATACGATATGTATGATGTTATTAATAGCATCGTAGATGATGGCGAGTTTTTTGATGTACAACCGATGTTTGCTAAAAACATCATTACAGGATTTGCACGTATGGGTGGACGCAGTGTTGGTATTGTAGCGAATCAGCCAAAAGTGCAAGCTGGGTGTCTTGATGTGGATGCATCAGATAAAGCGGCACGTTTTGTTCGCAGGTGTGATGCATTCAACATACCTTTACTTACACTAGTGGATGTACCGGGATTTTTGCCCGGATGCGACCAAGAGCATAGCGGTATTATTCGTCATGGCGCAAAGCTACTGTTTGCATACAGTGAGGCCACTGTACCTAAAATCACCGTGGTGACACGAAAAGCTTACGGTGGCGCATATATCGCAATGTGCTGTAGTGCACTTGGTGCTGATATGGGATTTGCATGGCCCAGCGCAGAAATCGCTGTAATGGGCGCCGAGGGTGCTGCCAACATTGTGTTCAAGCGTGATATCGAGGCTGCTGAAGATCCCACAGCAAAGCGTGCCGAGATGATTGCCGAGTATCGTGAGAAATTTTCAGGACCATATCCTGCAGCACAGCTTGGGTATATCGAAGATGTTATTTTACCGTCAGAAACACGGATGCGAGTGTGTGCGGCGCTATCTGCGTGTAGCGGTAAAAGGCAAAGCCTGCCACCAAAGCGTCATGGGAATATCCCCCTATAGTAATTAAGTTTATACAAAACAGCAAAGTATCCGATGGGTTTATTCCTCGGGTACTTTGTTTTTATCACTGTGGAATGTCATAGCAAAGAAGTTATTTTATGTTTAGGTACTAATTATCCGGTGGAATGTTAATGAATATAACATTTTTTATGATTTTTTCCTTATTTGAAATTGACAAAAGACGGCATATGATGTAATATATTAAGGTAGCCGTTCGCCGCTGTGGTGGAATCGGCAGACACA
>CAYIZZ010000179.1:0-2610 GCA_964367945.1 uncultured Oscillospiraceae bacterium
CGTGGCATAGACAACAAAGACGTTGTGAGCTTTTTAGCTTGCGGCGTCTTTTTTTATTTTTGAAAGGGGAAATCGTTATGAAATATTGTACAAAATGTGCCATGCCAGACACAAGACCGGGAATTGGTTTTGATGAACAAGGAGTTTGCAGTGCGTGTAATCACTATGATAATCGTGGAAGTGTAAACTGGGATAAGCGGTTTGAAGAGTTTAAAGCTCTTTGTGATAAATATCGTGGAATTAATGGTCCCGGCGGTTACGATTGTGCTGTTGCCGTTAGTGGCGGAAAAGATAGTCACTTTCAAGTTTATATGCTAAAAGAAGTTATGGGAATGAATCCGATTCTGTTTAGTGTTGAAGATAATTTCCCGATGACAGATGCAGGCGTGCATAATTTAAAAAATATAAGCGAAGAATTTGGATGCACAATTATTTCATGTAAGCCAAATATAAAAGTGCAAAAAGTGTTGATGCGTAAATTCTTTGAAAAATACGGAAAACCAACATGGTATGTAGACCGCTTGATTTATACTTTCCCTCTTCATATGGCGCTAAAGTTCAATGTGCCGATGCTGTGTTACGGTGAAAATGTAAGCTTTGAATACGGCGGCAATTCCGATGAAGAAACATACAGTGCAAAAGGCCAAATTGAAAACGGTGTTGCTGTGGGTATGCCTATGGAAGAACTTTTAGGCGATGGAGTAAGTGAGAAAGATTTATCTTTGACCATTGCTCCTACAAGTGACGAACTTGCAAAGCTGGACCCATTTTATATGAGCTACTTTATGCCATGGAATAGCTATAAAAACTACCAACTTGCAAAAAGTCGTGGGTTCCATGATTTGACACATGAGTGGCAACGCACACACCACGCTGAAGATTTTGACCAAATCGACAGTCGCGCATATCTTGTGCATTCGTGGTTGAAATATCCGAAATTTGGTCATGCTGCTGCAACAGACTACACCTCAAGATATGTTCGTTATGGATTCTTGACAAGAGATGAGGCTGTAGAAATTATAAAAGAAAAAGACGGAGAGCTGGATCCACTTTGCATTAGAGATTTTTGCGAGTTTTGCGGCTATTCGGAAAGTGAATTTCATTCAATAGTAGATAAACTTTACAACAAAGATATCTTTGAAAAAGATGTTTACGGTAAATGGGTTATTAAAGATCCTATATGGGGGCAAAAATAGAATATATAATATCGTGAGCCGGTATTATATATCACAAAATGAAAGAGAGTTTTTAATTATGAGTAAGTTTTTACCTATAAAAGATTATAAAACGACGTTATCTTTATACCAAACGCAAACCGCTATTAGTGATATTAAAAAAGTTTTTGAAGAAAATCTTGGCAAAAGTCTAAACTTAAAAAGAGTTTCCGCACCTCTTTTTGTAGAGGAACACACCGGACTCAATGATGACTTGAACGCTATAGAGAGAGCGGTAACATTTGATATAAAAGAAACAAAAACAAATGCTGCTGTTGTGCATTCGTTGGCAAAGTGGAAAAGATATGCGCTTCATAAATATGATTTCCCTGTAGGTGAAGGCCTTTATACCGATATGAACGCTATCAGGCGTGATGAAGAAATGGATAACTTGCATTCTATTTATGTAGACCAATGGGACTGGGAAAAAGTAATTGATGAGCAAACAAGAACGCTTGAAAACTTGAAGCTGACAGTTCAGTTGATAGTAGATGCTATATGCAAAACACAAGATGTGATAAACAAGCAGTACGGTGCAACATCTGCGCTTTCAAACAAAGTAAGCTTTGTGACAACATATGAGCTTGAAGAAATGTATCCACAGCTTACACCTAAAGAACGTGAAAACGTTTATTTGAAGGAGCATAAAACAGCCTTCGTTATGCAGATTGGTGATTTGCTGAAATCCGGCGAAAAACATGATGGAAGAGCGCCGGACTACGATGACTGGGCACTAAACGGTGACATTTTGTTTTGGAGTGATGTTTTACAGTGTGCGTTTGAAGTGTCTTCTATGGGTATTAGGGTAGACCCGAAATCTTTAGATGAACAACTGACAAAGGCAGGCGCAGACGACAGACGTAAATTCATGTTCCATAAAATGCTACTAGAGGGTAAGTTGCCACTGACAATGGGTGGAGGAATAGGCCAATCGCGTCTTTGTATGTTGTTGCTGGGAAAAGCGCACATCGGCGAAGTGCATGTTTCAGTTTGGGATGATGAAACAATTAAAAATTGCCAAGAAAAAAACATAGAGCTATTGTAAGGAGAAAAGTATGAAAAATATTCCGGAATTGTTTGCGAGTAATGTTTTTAATGATGAAGTAATGAGAAATAAATTACCTAAAGATATATATAAAGCGCTTAAAAAAAATATTGAGCTAGGTAAACATTTAGAGCTTGATGTGGCAAACGCTGTTGCAGCAGCTATGAAAGATTGGGCAACAGAAAAAGGTGTGACACATTTCACCCACTGGTTTCAGCCAATGACAGGCATTACAGCTGAAAAGCATGATAGCTTTATTTCGCCTGTAGATGGTGGCAAAATCATAATGGAGTTTTCGGGAAAAGAGCTTGTCAGAGGCGAGCCGGATGCATCATCTTTTCCAAGTGGTGG
>CAYIZZ010000180.1:0-2585 GCA_964367945.1 uncultured Oscillospiraceae bacterium
TTTCATTTATGATGGGAATAACACCAAGCTCTAGCAAGCGAAACAAGGTAGCTTCCACGTTTTTGCGGCGTCCGTCATGTTGGATATCCTCGGCAGTAAGCAAAACCTGGCCCACTGTGTGACGGTGCCTTGCAAACATCCTATCATAAGTGTACATCAGCTCACACTGACCCACTGCAGCAGTAGCTTG
Organism: uncultured Oscillospiraceae bacterium; assembly: GCA_964367945.1. Lineage (GTDB taxonomy): Bacteria > Bacillota > Clostridia > Oscillospirales > Ruminococcaceae > JAAYCI01. The sequence goes on from CAYIZZ010000180.1 coordinate 191, forward strand.
ACGAGAGGGGATATCATCGGGGCGGTTAGGCAAATGCAGTTTTCCCACACCCATGCCAATGGCGCCGGAAGAAACTATCAAAACTTCATTACCGGCATTTTTAAGGTCTGATATTGTTTTACATAAAAGTTCCATCCGGCGAATATTCAACCCGCCGGTGGTATGTGTGATGGTGGAAGTGCCAAGCTTTATAACAAGTCGCATATAGAAAGCTCCTTTTGAACTATCGGTTTTTATACATTTTCTGGTAGTAGTCAAGATATGCGCCCGAGGTGACATCTTGCAACCATTCGTCGTTTTTCAAATACCAGTCAATAGTCATTTCTATGCCTTCTTCAAATGGAGTTTCAGGCTTCCATCCAAGCTCGTCATGGATTTTTTTAGGATCTATGCCGTAGCGGCGGTCATGGCCTTTACGGTCGGTAACATAAGTGATGAGGGACTCATTCACTTCTTTGTCCACAAGATCATGCACAAGGCCGATGACTTTTTTGACAATAGCAATGTTTGTGCGCTCGTTGTGGCCGCCAATGTTATATACTTCGCCTAGTTTACCACCAAAAAGTACTAGATCAATGGCACTGCAGTGATCGGTAACATACAGCCAATCGCGCACGTTTAGACCATCCCCATACACGGGCAAATTTTTCTTTTGGCAAGCGTTATGTATCATCAGCGGGATAAGCTTTTCAGGGAACTGGTATGGGCCATAGTTATTGCTACATCTTGTGATGCAAGCAGGGAAACCATAGGTGTCGTGCCATGCGGCAACAAACAAGTCTGAAGATGCTTTACTTGCGGAATAAGGCGAGTGAGGACAAAGAGGTGTTTCCTCGGTGAAAAAGCCTTCATCGCCTAGGCTACCGTATACTTCGTCTGTGCTGACTTGTACATATTTTACGTCACTAGGCCAGCCGCCGCCTTCTTTTTCCCATGCTTTTTGTGCCTGGGAAAGCAAGTTTAAGGTGCCCATTACGTTTGTGCGTGCAAACACGCCGGGATCTTCAATACTGCGGTCTACATGGCTTTCAGCAGCAAAGTTCACCACAAGGCGGATATCATGCTTTTTAAACAAATCCGACACAAGAGCTTCATCGCCAATATCACCCTGCACAAATATATGGCGAGCATCGTCTTCAATTTCTTTCAGGTTTTTAAGGTTGCCGGCATACGTCAAAGCGTCCAGGTTGATAATAGTGATATCTTTATATTTTTTAAGCATGTATAAAACGAAATTGCTACCGATAAAACCGGCGCCGCCGGTAACCAAAATATTTTTCATATAGCGCAGTCCCCTTTAATAATAAAATAAATATATGGTCAAAATATTATAAACTATCTAAATACTCTTGTAAATAAGCGGATAGGGCATCCTGCCAAGGACGCATATGATCGCCCACAGTAAGGCGAAGCATAGTATGCTCCAAAGCGGAGTTTAGCGGACGTTTTGCCGCGGTTTTATATTCGTCAGATGTGCAAGGGGCTACCGGAATATCCTTTTTAGCCAAGCGGAAAATTTCCATGGCAAAATCATACCATGTGGTGGTGCCGCCTCCAGTGATATGATAAATTCCGTATTCCTGTGTGCAGGAAATATGCAATAAATGATAGGCTAAATCCTCGGCGTTTGTGGGGTTGCCATGCTGGTCGTTTATTACTTTCAGTGAGTCTTTCTCGTCTGCTAGGCGAAGCATGGTTTTTACAAAGTTGCCACCGTTTCTGCCGTAAAGCCACGCTGTGCGACAGACGAAAGTTTTCGAGCAATAACGCATAGCATACTGCTCACCCAAAAGTTTTGTGGAGCCATAAACAGAAGATGGCATTGGCACATCGGATTCTGAAAAAGGCTTGCCCGGCATGCCGCTAAACACGTAGTCGGTGGATACATGTACAAGACACGCGCCTATTTCTTCGCAAGCAATAGCAAGATTACGTGGTGCAATAGCATTTGCGGCAAAAGCGACATCTTTGTTTGTTTCGGCGCCGTCCACATTTGTGAATGCGGCACAGTTGAAAACAATACTGGGCTTATGTTTTGAAATAAGCTCTGTGGTTTGTTTGATGTCGCTCAAGTCTGCATCGGGTAAGTCTACACAAACTATATTTGCACTGTGTAACTTTGCGGGTATCTCGCCAAGTGCGCAAGCACCATTTTGAAGCTGGCGCAATAGCTCGGTGCCTAGCTGACCTGCTGCACCTGTTATTAAAACTGTCATAAAATCCACCTTATTTTCAAAGCAGTATATCCGCTATGATTTAATCTATAGAGTATTGTTTATTGAAAACGTTTGCCGGGAGTCACGGTATCTGCGATATGCTTTAGATACATGCCATATTCAGTTTTTTCAAGGGCAGATGCTGTTTTCAGTAGCTGGTCTTTGTCTATAAAAGCTTG
>CAYIZZ010000181.1:0-2577 GCA_964367945.1 uncultured Oscillospiraceae bacterium
CTTCTATCATCCACGAGCCGTATATAGGCTCTTTTTTTGCGTGATGTAAAATATGTACCTGAATAAAGGCTAAAAAAAGTTTTCTGAGTACATTGTCTTGCATAAAGTAGCCTCCTATGCTATAATATCGAAAACCGATATTGAAAACCGATATTGAAATTCGATATAAAAAGTATACCAGATAGAAATACGTAGGTCAAGAATGTTTTGGAGGCAAGATGGATAGTAATAGCAGAAAAGTAATGTTGAAAGATAGGCAAGTAAGAAAATTTTACATGTATGGTTTTTTGAAAAACCTAGCATTTTTCAAGCCGTATTTGATTGTGTTTTTAATGGAGCATGGCTTGTCTTTGTTGGAGATTGGCGTGCTGATATCTATAAGAGAGATTATAATAAATATTTTTGAAGTGCCGTCGGGGATGATTGCTGACTATTTTGGACGCAAGAAAGAGTTGTATCTATGTTTTTCTTTTTACATTGTATCGTTTGCGGTGTTTTTTTTCGCGTCGTCGTTTATTGTAGCAGCTGTAGGAATGGCGCTATTTGGGCTGGGTGAAGCATTTAGATCCGGCACACATAAGGCGATGATTTACACATATATTGATAAAAAGTCGTGGCAAAGCGAGAAAACGTTTTTGTATGGGAGGATTCGATCGTTTTCACTTATTGGAAGCGCAGTAGGCTCGTTTGTGGGCATAATATTGATGTTGCTTGCCCCAAACACATCATATGTGTTTCTTTTTTCCATGGTGCCATATGTTGTGGATTTTTTACTTATCATGAGTTACCCAAAGTTTTTAGATATCAGCGATAAAAGAGAAAATGAAAGTCTGGCTCAAATGGTGCTTTCATTCGTTAAATGTTTATTTAAAAGCTCGTCGCTCAGGCGAATATTATGGGAAGATGGCCTTGTGGAAGCTACGGTCTCTTACACAAAAGATATTGTGCAGCCTATTTTACAAAGTATTGTGTTAGGTATGGGGATTACGATTTTTGCATTTTTAAGTGGCGAAGATAATCTTTATATAATACTTGGTATTTTGCACATGGTGTGCAATTTCATGGGTGCATTTGCCTCAAGAAAAGCATATGTTATTAAAGGTAGTAACATCAAACGTATAAATGGCATACATGTTGCTTTAGCTGTTGTTTTAGGTATGCTTGGAATATGGGCGCAAAGTGCATGGATGGTGTGTTTATTATATATTTTTATTTATGTTTTGCACAGTGCGCGCAAGCCGATGTTTGTAGAAGAACTGGATGCAAACATACAAAAATCTCAAAGGGCGACTACGCTAAGTGTGGCGTCGCAACTTAAATCATTGATACTTATTATATTTGCGCCGTTGTTTGGTTTTTTGGTAGAGTATGTAGGTTTTAAGGGTGTAGCGCTTTCTTTGGCGGGATTATTGATGGTTTCGCTGCCATTTGTGGGTTTACGTAAGATATCGCATCAATAAAAAAGACAGTCAGCAGCAAAAGCTACCAACTGACCTTAGTATATCATAGATAATCTGATTGTTAAGGCATAGCCTATACTTGAAGATTGACTAAAATCAAGCTGAATGTAGTCAATGCTACGGCAATGGCTTGGCGCTTATGGAAAGGTTCTTTAAACACAAGCGCGCTAATTATGGTGCTGGCCAATAAATTACTGGCGGCCATGGTGGGGAACATGATGGACGCAGGAATTGACTGTAGGGCCAAAATCTGCACAATATTACCAAAAGCATTGGGAATACCCATTATAGCGCCTGCTATAACTTCCTGCCGTGTGAACTTGATTTTTGTGCCTCTTTTTTTGAACATGAAAAGCAAAAAATATAAAAAGCTGGAAGAAAAAAACGCAACCATGGTAAAATTGACCATATATTCGGGAAGTGCGAAAGATTGATATAGCTTGTTGTTACTATCTAATATTCCGATACAAAATAGTGAACCGAAAAGAAAAATCGGCTGCACAAGTCTTGTTTTACCACCAATACCTCCGGCAACTGCAAGCGCAATGATGGTGGAAATAACACCAATCCAGCGCAAAGAAGTCATTGTTTCAGAAAAAAGAATGATGGAAATAGCAATAGAAATCAAAAAGCCGGAGCGACTAAATAAAGTGCTGATGCCGGCACCGTTATTGCGTACATTTTTGTTTAGGAAAATAATATTTACAACATATAATGTACCGGTGACAAAACCCAGCAAAAAGACAAAAAACATAGTGCCGGAGACGCTTTTTTCACTAAAAACCGTAGTTAAATCAAGGTTTTTAATGGCAGAGAAAGCAGGCAACATTCCTTGGGATACACACAATATAAGGCTGATAGCAGCAGCAAAACCATAGTTTATCATAGTGATATTGCCGGAGTCCCAGCCTTTTAAATGTGAAACCTTAAGAACCATTGTAAGGGTAAGGCTGATACCGACAGCACACAGTAAAAATATCATAAAAACCTCTTTTGGTTTGTTTTACATAATATAAAACGCACCGCAAATCACGGTAAGAATATACCGTGAAGTCTGTAAAATACAGGATGCGGCACGTTTATAATTATATTAAGCTTTAGGTCCGTTTTTGAAAAT
>CAYIZZ010000182.1:0-2566 GCA_964367945.1 uncultured Oscillospiraceae bacterium
TAGAACATGGCGATATGCAAAACAAAGAAAAACCAAAAGGCGAAAGTTTTGAAGAGTGGGCAAGAAAATTGCGGTATGAGTTTTTAAGGCGAACAGCAGAAAACAAGCAAAAAAATAACGATAGGCGGGTGGTTGTGGCGCTGGCTCATACTGCCTCGGACAATGCCGAAACAGTGCTTTTTCATATGGCGAGAGGTGCAGGCCCAAGGGGTCTTTCGGGTATTCCGCCACAAAGGGAGTGTTTTGTTCGTCCGTTGCTACAGGTGGCTCGTGACGAAGTAGAAGAATATTGCCAAAGGCATGGTCTTGCTTATCGAACAGACGAGACAAACAAAGATGTTTCATACAGTCGAAATCGTATCCGACATTGTGTGTTGCCACAACTGCAAAAAGTACATCCGGGTGCAAGGGATTCTATTTTGCGCATTTCACAGGATATGAAGGAAATCAGCGAGCTTTTGTATGATATGGCCGAGGATGTGCTGTGTAAAGCATCCGGAGAAAAAAGTGAAGTGGTTGAAAAATTGCTTTCAAAAAACGAAAAACAAGATTTTTGGCTAGAGGTAGTCAAAACAAAAGGGTTGGATATACAGGTGCTTTTAATGGCACCGGTGCCGGTTCAAAAAAGTGTGTTTTCGTTACTTTTAGGCAAAAATGCAAACCATGTACTGTTGAAAAACATGGAAGATGTTTTGCAGAAAAAAGTACGAGGTACAGATTTGCAAAATGGTCTTACGGCACAGATACGAAAAAATAGATTGTACTTTCAAAGTAATGAAAATCTTCAACCTACAATATCATGGCAAACCCCTTTTTCAATTGAGGAACATTGTTTTTTTGGTGGATATACGCTGTGTTTAAGTGTGCTGAGCGAAGAGCCAAAATTTAAACATATTGAAAAAACTAAAAAAAAGGACTACATTTTTGTTGCTGACTATGATAAAATATACAGTTGTAGTATCTTTCGTACACGCCGTGTGGGTGATGTATTTGCTCAGGCAGGGCGGTATGGTAGCAAAACAGTGAAAAAATGGATGAATGAGATGAATGTACCACCAAGTGATAGGGACAATCTGCCGCTTTTAGCAAACGGCAGTGAAGTGCTGTGGATATGGGGTGGTGGAATAAGTCAGAGTATTTGTCCGGATAAATGTACAAAAAGGTATTTAAAAATCGAAGAAAAGTAACAGTAAAACAGGAGGCAAGGAAAATGAGTGAGTATAATATGCGTGATAACATTGAAAAAGTATTGATTACAGCAGAAGAAATCAATGCACGTGTGAGTGAAATGGGTGCTGCAATCAGCAAGGATTATGCAGACAAAGATTTACTTATGATAAGTGTGTTGAAAGGCTCAGTGCTGTTTATGGCAGACCTTATGCGTGCTATAACTGTGCCGGCAGCTATTGACTTTATGGCGGTATCTTCATATGGTGATGGCACAGAAAGCAGTGGCGTAGTTAAGATTGTAAAAGATATTGATATAAACTTAGATGGCAAAGATTTGCTTATAGTAGAAGATATTTTGGACTCGGGCAATACTCTTACTTATCTTAAAAATCTACTTTCTTCACGCAACCCTGCGTCTATTCGCATTGCAACCCTTCTTGATAAGCCCGCGCGTAGGAAAGCTGATGTTCAGCCCGACTATGCCGGATTTGAAGTGCCGGATGAGTTTTTGGTAGGATATGGGCTGGATTATGCAGAGCATTATCGTAACTTCCCGGATATCGGAATATTAAAACGTGAAGTATATACATCGTAATATAGTGAAATATAGCCATTTAAACCAATCATTGTTAGGGAGTTGATCAATTGAAACTACGTTTGTCTAATCTGTTTATTGTTTTAGCCATGGTGGCATTGCTATTGATGGTGTTTCGCTTTGACTTTACGACACCGGGTAGTGGTGTGCAATATTCAGAGGTGATTGCCAATTTTGAAGAGGGAAAAGTGGAAGCTTTTAGCTTGGATGTAGGCAATGGAGATTTAGAATATCGAATTGAAGGCGAAACAGAGTTTCAAAGCTATAAAATGCCATATAGTTATTTGTTTTTGAATAATTTAGAAGAATATCTTGATGTTTATGAAACAAATAATGACGGCGCAAAAATGGAATATGATTTTGACTATTCTGGTGACAACTCCTTTTGGACATATATTATCCCGGTGGTTCTTTTGATGTTGCTACTGGGTGGCGTGATATATTACGTTGTGTTTATGCAAAATGCCGATGGTGGGGCAAAAGGCCCGATGAGTGTGGGTAAAGCCAAGGTGAAAAAGCAAGCCGACTTGAACGTGAAGGTGACGTTTGATGATGTGGCAGGTGCTGAAGAAGAAAAAGAAGAGCTAAAAGAAATTGTGGAGTTTTTGAAAAACCCAAAACGTTTTAATGCCCTTGGTGCACGTATTCCATGTGGTGTGCTTTTAGTGGGTCCTCCAGGCACAGGTAAAACACTGCTTGCAAAAGCATGTGCCGGCGAGGCAGGGGTGCCGTTTTATTCAATGTCGGGCTCGGAATTTGTGGAAATGTATGTTGGTGTTGGTGCTTCTCGTGTTAGAGATT
>CAYIZZ010000183.1:0-2564 GCA_964367945.1 uncultured Oscillospiraceae bacterium
CAAATTTGATGCAGCATAGCATGTTTGATATGCCTGAAATACCCATCAGGGCCAGTGCTTCTATATCTTCTTTTTGCATACCGATTTCATTTTCTAGGTACGCTTTACCTGCAGGCTCGTTAAACAGTCGCAACAACGCCATTGAGTCATTGTCGTCAATAGCAATGGCTATGTCGGTATTTTTCACGTTGTGCACCCATGGGATGTGCTTGTCGCCTATACCTTCTATGCGGTGCTCGCCAAATCCGTTGTCTAAAATGGTGGGGCATTGCAGGGCTTCGCCCACGGCTAGCTTACTATGTGGATATTTTTGTTTCAGGAGATCTCCGCAACCTATGGTTCCGGCACTACCCGAGGTAAAGCACGCTCCGGCAAAGTTTTTATCTGCGCCACTCATGTCTTCAAAAGCTTCTGCGATGGCATTACCAGTCACGTTATAATGCCACATATAGTTTCCAAGCTCGTCAAACTGATTGAAAATCATCACATCACTGCGAGTAGTCCTCAGCTCGTTTGTTTTGTCGAATATTTCTTTGACGTTACTTTCTGTGCCGGGTGTCGCAATGACCTCCCCTGCTATCGTAGAAAGCCAATCAAAACGCTCCCTGCTCATGCCTTCGGGCAATATCGCTATGGAATCCACCGCCAAAAGCTTCGAATTGAACGCACCACCACGACAATAGTTGCCGGTGGACGGCCACACGGCTTTTTTCTTTGTGGCGTCAAACTGGCCTGTCACAAGGCGTGGCGCCAAACACCCAAAACTCGCACCCACTTTATGGCATCCTGTCGGGAAGTATTTGCCCACAAGGCATATGATCCGTGCATCTATACCTGTCAATTTTTTCGGTAGTTCGATATAATTCGGCTTGCCGTACAACCCGCCTTTTTCCTTCGGCTCGTTTTTCCATGTGATACGAAACAGGTTCAGCGGGTTTGTTTCCCACAACCCCACTTTTGTCAGGCGTTCCTTCACTGCGTCCGGCACATATTTTTGCGGATCTCGCATCTGTGCAAACGTCGGTATCACAACACCGTTTTCTTTTGCTTTCTTTATGTTATTCTCCAGCGCCTTTTTATCAATGGTAAAGTCTATCATTTTCGACTCTCCTTTTATATATAATAGTATTATTATATTGGACAATTAACAAAATTTCTACTGTTTTCGATGCAAATTTGTCATTTTTTTGATTTTAAACGAATTTTTTCACATTGAAACCTTATTTTTTTGTATCATCTTACAATTCACTTTTCGTTTTATCCCGCTTGTCATTTTTTTGAATAAAACCACGTTTATTTGCATATTTTCTTATATGCACAGTTGCAAACAAAGGCGCTTTTTGCTATACTAAATTAGATAATGCCATTTTTATGTTTAAGCATTCTCATCTTTAATTTTCATCTATTTATATTTCCAAAGAAAGGGTAGTGCATGTCTTTTTTTAAACGTCACAAGATTCTTTTTTTTGCAGCCGGCATTTTCATGCTGTGCTTTTTAGTGTTTGTGATGTTTTGGCATCTGGACGTGGCTGCCGCTAAAAACAAAAGTGTTAGCGTAAAATTAAACGATAATCTTGATACGCCTACTGTTTCTGCCACAGACGGCACTGTTATCGAGCAGACGTTTTTTTATGAAAAGTCGTTCCACGGCATAGGGCTGATTGCGGCAAACGAGGGCTTTCCACCCGGCACTTTATACATTTCGGTGTACGACGACGCCGGCAATCTTTTGACCGAGGCCACAGGCAAAGCCGAGCACACCCGTGCTTTTGAATATTTTGTGTTTTCTTTTCCCGATACTATCAGCAGTGAAAACGGTGTATACCACATGTCTTTTCACGCCGAAATGGAAAACCCTGCCGACACATTCATGCTTTACAAAAGCTCTTCTTCGCCGGAAAACTGGCGGCTTACCGAAGGTGGTTCCACTTCTGAAAACCAAGCGCTCAGCCTTCTTTTAGCTACTGATTCCATCGGTGATTTCCTCACTGCGTTTTACTGGGTGTTTGCCGTATGCGTCAGCGCTTTTTTAGCCGCATTATTCTGGCTGGCATTTCACAAAAAACCACCGCTATACAAGCTTTTTGCTGTTGCAATATCCATTATTGGTATACTGTATTGCTTTATTTTACCACCGTATTCTTCCCCGGACGAGCAGTTTCACATAAACCAAGCGTTCAACATGTCTTCTAAGCTCCTAAACGAAGCACCCGACGATATACCGTGGGGCACAAACTATAAGCGTGCTTCAGACACCGGCGTGTATATCGAAGACAAAGACACCACTGTTTTTGCATATCGCGAGCTGATAGATGGCCTTTTCACCAAGGCGTCTGATCCCACACCCACTGCTTTTGAAGGCGAAGAAGTGGGCGGATACCTTATACTTTACTATCCCTCAGCCATTGCTGTCACCATAGCTCGCCTTTTAGGTCTCGGCTTTTCCGCCACTTTAATTTTAGGCAGGCTGGCAAATTTTGCTTTATCTGTTTTTCTTTTCACCATGTCCGTAAAGCTGGTTCCGTTTGGCAAAAACATCTTTGCCGCTGTGGGCCTTTTACCCA
>CAYIZZ010000184.1:0-2549 GCA_964367945.1 uncultured Oscillospiraceae bacterium
AAGCGTATGAAAAATATCCAAAGCCTGATCTGAAAATTATTGACGAGCAAGATCGGGTGCACATGGCGAGGATGGACATGCACTATTCTTACAGTATAAATGGTGTGGCATATTTACATACGGAAATTTTGAAAAGTGTAGAGCTTGCACCGTTTTATAAGATTTATCCGCAGAAATTCAACAATAAAACAAACGGAATAACGTTCAGAAGATGGCTAAAACATTGTAATAAGCCACTTGCACAGTGGATAGAAAAGTATCTTTGTGATGACTATAAAGATGTGTTCTTGAAAAAACCTGAAAACCTGGAAAAACTGAAACTTATTGCCTCGGATGCAAATGCAGGCAAAGAAATGCTGGATATTAAACTTCAAAATAAAATAGCACTTAAAGAATATATCAAAAAATCTTTGGATATCGAGGTTGACGAAAACTCTATTTTCGACATACAAATCAAGCGTTTGCATGAATATAAACGCCAGCAGATGAACTTGCTGTATCTTATTCATAAATACTATGAGATAAAAAGCGGTGTGTTACCCACAAGGCCGATTACAGCTATTTTTGGGGCAAAGGCAGCGCCGGCGTATACTATTGCAAAAGATATCATTCACGCGATTTTGTGCTTGCAGGAAATTATTTTGGCCGATGATGAAGTATCGAAACATTTAAAAGTAGTGATGATTGAAAACTATAACGTGACAGCAGCGGAAAAAATCATACCTGCATGTGATGTTTCAGAACAAATATCGCTTGCGTCCAAAGAAGCGTCCGGCACGGGTAACATGAAGTTTATGCTCAGCGGCGCTATAACCCTTGGAACAATGGACGGCGCCAACGTAGAAATTTGCGAAAAAGTAGGCGAGGATAACATTTACATTTTCGGTAAAAACAGCGATGAAGTGATAAACCTGTATGAAAAAGAAGCATATAGAGCAGTGGATTATTTCATAAATGATGAGCATATTAGAAAGCTTGTGAATTTCTTGATAGAGCCTATCATGTTGAAAGAGGGCGATGCACATATGCTGTTGCGCTTGCACGCAGAGCTGATACAAAAAGACTACTTTATGACACTTTTAGACCTTAAAGAATATATAAAAGTGAAGGATGAATGCTTTGCTGATTATGAAAACCAAGCTGAATGGGCAAAGAAAATGATTATAAACACAGCTATGGCGGGCTATTTTTCCTCTGATAAGACTATCAGGCAATATAACGAGGAGATCTGGAAAATTTAATAGATGTCATTAATATAAAAAGGCGCTCATGAAGAAATTTTGTGATCGCCTTTTTATGTGTTTAATATGTTCTTTGCTTGATTTTTTACTTTTTGTAACCTTTCGGCTATCTTATTTGTATTATTAACGAAAGGCTTTCAAAAGAAAAGGAGGAAATAATGCGGGAATCAGTAGACGTACTGGTTGATAAGTACAAGAATAATTTATTTGGCATAGCATTTAATATTTGTAAAAATATGCAAGATGCAGAAGATATTGTTCAAGATACTTTTATCGGGTATTTAACAACTGAAAAAGATTTTGAAACATTAGAGCATATCCGTGCATGGTTGATACGAGTTACTATAAATAAAGCTAAAAATAAAAATATCAGTTTTTTTAGGCGAAAGACAGTACCATTTGAAGATTATATGGAAACATTGACTTTTGAGTCAGAAGATGCTTCAGAATTATTTATGGCTGTAATGAATTTACCGGAAAAATACAGAGTGGTGATACATCTTTTTTATTATGAAGATTACTCCATAAATGAAATTGCAGATATTTTAAAGCTTTCAAAAAGCAATGTCAAGGTTAGACTATCACGAGGAAGAACACTACTTAAAAACACATTACAGGAGGTATGGAAAGATGACGAATAAAGAAAAATATAAACAGGCGTTTTCTGCTGTTCATATCTCCGATGACTTTTCTTTGGAGGTAAATAAAATGACACCTACAAGCAAAAAAATGAAACTGAATAAGCTGGCGGCCTGCATTGCCGCTTGTGTATTGATTATTGGCAGTGCAACCGCTATTTATGCCGCCGATATTGGTGGAATTCAGCGCAGTCTTCAGATTTGGCTTCAAGGCGAGCAGACTGATGTCACATTTGAATTTGACGGAAATGGTAATTATGATATGACCTATATTGATGATGAAGGAAATGAGAGACAGCAAGGTGGCGGTGGTGTTGCCTTTGACGCGTACGGCAATGAGCGTCCATTGACAGAGGAGGAACTTATAGAAGAAATGAACTCACCAAATGTTGAGTATAAAGACGATGGTACGATTTGGGTTTACTGGTATAATCATAAAATCGATATTACCGACAAATTTGAAGATGGCGTGTGTTATGTCGAGCTTGTAAATGACGATGAAATTTTGTATATGACAGTAACCGAAGATGGTTATTCTGCAAGCTATGATAGGTTCTTAGCCCCTTAATACATTTAACTTATGTTGTGAGTATAATATACAAAAAAACTGTCGCCACAATGAACTGACCCCAAAAAGTTAGACATGATATTTTGTTTAAAAATGTGCAAA
>CAYIZZ010000185.1:0-2517 GCA_964367945.1 uncultured Oscillospiraceae bacterium
CAACAACCACAACCACTACTACAACCACCACCACATACAACCCCGCCATCTCACCGCAAACAGGGGTGTATACACACTGATATTGACACAATGACACAATAAAAAGAAGTCATCACACTTTTGTGATGGCTTCTTTTTTGCGTATATCATGCTTACAATTTTAGTTTTCCATAAATTTTCAAGTTGTGGATAGTGTTATTTTTGATAACAGCATTTTTAAGTACACCTTCTAATGTGAAATTATTTTTTTCTAAAATTTTAGATGACGCTATATTAGGCTCATAAACAAGTCCACTTATACGAATAACATCTAATAATCCAAAAGCCAGCTCGCATATTTGCTTAACTGCTTGTGTCATAATCCCTTTGCCACTATATTCATTAAGTAGCATATATCCAAGTTCACAATCCTTTTCATATACATCTGATTTTTTCTCAACGGAAATATTCCCAATTATCTCTCCATCCATAACGATTGCACGGAAAAGTCCATCCTTGCCGTCGCTATTAAGTACCATATTCAACCACCAGTCTGCACTATCTTGTGTATATGGGTTGGGTAATCTATTTGAAAGAAATTGTCTATCCACCGAGTTGCATAATTTTATTAAGCTTTCTTTATCATCTAACGTCCATTGTCTTAATGTGATTTCCATAATATACCTCTTGTTATTATATAAATTTACAGTGAGAAGTTAGCCAAAGCGGTGTAATACGCTATTTCTCGTATGCGGCTTTGGTTATCTCGGCCACTTTCATAGGCTCGTGCCACCGATGCACATATTCCAGCACCTTTTGGCTTTGGCGCTGTATACGACTTGGCTCGGTCACATAGCTTTCCAGCGTGTCATAAATGGTGTCGGCACAAACGTTTATCACGGCATCACGGCAGTCTTTTGCCAGCTGAGACGGCACAAACCCGAGGTCTTCATCTCGGATATAGCACATCACAGGCTTGCCCATTTTCATCACTTCCACGGCAAACCCACCATACCACCCCAGTAAAATCTGGTCGATAACAATATCCGCCTCGGCATATATTTTTAGCGCTTTATCGTGGGATATCCCCTCGACTAACTTGAAGTCAATCAGGCTGGGGTATTTTTGTTGCAGTGCATTCACTGCGCTGATAATCTTATCAGAGCCTTTCACCAGCTTGTTTGTCGGCGCATGCACAACGGTTATCTTGCCTTTGTTTTGCAAGACGGGCGCCGTCGTAATGCCGTCCCAGCCGGCCACAGTGTACGGCAAAAACTGTGTCGATTCCGGCAAAAAGTGCATGAGATCAGGGTTCAGCGAGAAAAACACAGCTCCGGCTTTTTCAAACTGCGCCGCACGCATGGTTTTTTGCTCGTCACGTTTTTGGCTGGAGCATAGGTAGGTGCTGCATCCACTACTGCACCCGTTTATCGGCATTTCATTGATACAGCGATATTTTTGGCGAGCATCACAGCCGTTGTATGTCACCACCAAGCGCTTGTTTTTGTATAGTGGCAGGTCCCAGTGATGCACACCCCATTCAGGCACGTCGATAAGGCTTTGCCCGAAGTTGAAGTGGAGCACGTCGTAGTTTTTTGGATATTTCAGCGCCGCCGCCACAGAGTTCAGGAAAATAGTGGGGTAGAACGTGCTTTTGCTCAGCAGGATATCGGCGGGATATTTCAGCCAGGTGTCGTTTTGATACATCACATCGGAAACAAGGCCAAGCGCACGCTCACCACGCGATAAGCCGAAAGAGTTACCGCCAACCGATGTGGGCAGATGTAAAATTTTCACGAGCTAATCTCCTTGATTTTTGCTTGAATAGATGGTACTATAATATAGTGGTTTTAAAGCTAAAAATTGAATATGCCCTCATAACACAATGGATAGTGTGCGTCCCTCCTAAGGATGAAATGTAGGTTCGATTCCTACTGAGGGTGCCACCAGCGTGACGCTGGACCCAATCGGCACTGAGTAAAGCTCAGTGTCTTTTTTTGTCCATTGTCATATATATGTTGTACATTAAACAAAATGCTAAAAACCTCGTATTTAAGATGTTTTTTAGAAACTACTGGTGCTTAGGCATGAGGCAAAATGCAGAAAAGATGTGTGCTGATTTTTGTATCAGCATGCTTCTTTTTTTGCTTTTTTCCAGCTAACAGAAATACGGCTTTTTTCAAAAATCTGCTAACAAAAATCGCTCTCTGCTAACAAGATTTTGTAAAAATATAAAACCTTGCTAACAGACCTGACGAAAATCGCCGTTAATACACAGTTCAAATCCTTCTTTTGAGCATTTCAGCTTACTGCTTTTTATTCTATCACGTTAGGAGTAATTTGGCAAAAGCATACACTATTTACGTAGACTGCTTTTTCGCCGACAATGTTTTGAAAAGCAGCTCGGCAAGCTCGGGCGACTGACTGATAAGCTCTAACAGCTGTGTGCTTTTGTCGTCGGTGGCCGCCTGCGCTTCTTTTGGTGTCAACGCCGATTGAATTATGCATGAATATGGCGATTAAATTTTGTAGTTATTT
>CAYIZZ010000186.1:0-2491 GCA_964367945.1 uncultured Oscillospiraceae bacterium
CATGCTGTGGCATATTTGATAGCGGCAATTCGCCTGATGTGGTTTAAAATTCATCATCCGTTGGCGTTTTATTCCACGTATTTCACTGTCCGCGGGGAAGACCTAGACTACAAGGCGGCAGTGGGTGGCAAAGAAGTGGCAAAACAGAACATTGAGGCCATCACAATTAAGCTACGTGAAGAAAAAACAGCAAAAAATGAAGATGTTTTAACCAGCTTGCTGATGGTGAATGAAATGCTTTGCAGGGGATACCAATTTTTGCCTATCGAGCTGGGAAAAAGCAAAGCGGATAAGTATGTGATGGAAGACGGTAAAATACGTTTACCATTTTTGTCGCTTAAAGGCGTGGGCGAGACAGCGGCGGCATCTTTAGAAAGAGTGACCATCAAGGGCCAGAAGTATTTGTCGATTGAAGAATTACAGCAAGCCAGCGAGACTAGTACCACTGTTATCACAGCCTTGAAAGAAGTGGGTGCGCTGCAAGGTTTGCCGGACTCAAATCAAGTATCGTTTTTTTAGAAAGTAAAAAAGCCAATAAAAAAGTAAGAGGCATGCAAAGGCATTCCTCTTACTTTTTTTGTTATAAAACGATAAGCTTATGTGTGCAGGCATACTTCGTTTATTTTTTCTTGAATTTTTGCATAGTCGTCAAGTGCTAAATGTTTGTTGTTTGGATTTCGTAAAATTGCAGCAGGATGCAAAGTAGCGGTGTACCAAACACCGTTTTTTTTCGTCCAACTGCCATGCTCTTTCATGATGGCAAAGCCGGGCTTTATCATCAATTGCGCTGAAATTCGTCCCACACATACAACAATCTTAGGCTGTAAAAGATCAATTTGATGCATTAGCCATGGAAGACATGCCTTTCTTTCTTGTGGGGATGGGTCTCTATTTTCGGGCGGTCTACACTTGACAATATTGGCGATGAAAATGTTCTTTTGGCGGCTAAGACCAATGGAATCAAGGAAGGTGTCCATCAATTTACCACTGCGCCCAATAAAAGGCACACCTTGCTCATCTTCTGACTTTCCGGGAGCTTCCCCTATAAACAATATTTCGGCGTTTGCCACACCATCCCCAAACACAACATTTGTACGTGTATTTGAAAGCTGGCAGCCCTGGCATGACTTGCAAGCATTGGAAAGTTCGGTCCATGTGTATGCCATGATAACCCTCTTTTCATGATGTTTATTCTTAGTATAAAGAAAAAAAACATTGTTGTAAAATTGTACGACATCATATTTACAAGGATTGAACAAAAATAGCATAGTAACGATTATTTACCAAGTGAAATCTTACTGTTTCAGTAAAATTGATTTTTGACAAGGTAATGGGTAAAGTGTATAATAAAAACAATGCGTTTAACATAAAAAAGAGTACAATTTGACAATATTTTGAAGGAGTGATGGTGTGAAACTTACATTTAGATGGTATGGTGAGGACGACAAGGTAACACTGGATAATATAAGGCAAATTCCGACCATGAGTGGCGTGGTGACGGCTATTTATTCTACACCTGTAGGTGAGGTGTGGGAGGAAAAAGATATTGAAAGCTTGAAGGAAAAAGTGCATGCTAAAGGCCTTGAGATGGAAGTGATTGAAAGTGTGCCTGTGCATGAGGATGTGAAGCTGAAACGTGGCGATTATAAACGATATATCGAAAACTATAAAGAGAATATCAGAAGGCTTGGAAAAGCCGGAGTGAAGGTGATATGCTATAACTTTATGCCGGTGTTTGACTGGACCAGAAGCCAGCTGGATAAAGAACTGCCCGATGGCTCTACAGCACTGGTGTTTTACAGCGAGCAAATTGAAAAAATGGATCCAACTACAGGCGAATTGTCGCTGCCAGGATGGGATTCCAGCTATACAAAGGAAAGTATCACCGAGCTTATTTCGGCATATGGCGAGCTGGGTGAGGAAGGTCTATGGGAAAATCTTGAGTATTTCTTGAAAGAGATTATTCCAGTGGCGGTGGAAGCTGACGTTAAAATGGCTATTCATCAGGATGATCCCCCATATAGCATTTTTGGAATTCCCAGAATTATTACCACTGAAGCAAATATTGATCGTTTCCTAAAAATAGTGGATGTAGAGCATAATGGCCTTACTTTATGTTCGGGTTCACTGGGATGCGCGGCATTTAATGACTATGCATCAATGGTACGTAAATATGGCAAGATGGGTAGAATTCATTTTGCTCACTTGCGCAATGTAAAGCTTTTAGAAAATGGATTTGAAGAGTCTGCACACTATTCAGGATGCGGTTCTTTAGACATGGTGGATATTTTGAAGGCGTATTATGAAGTGGGCTATAAAGGTTATATTCGCCCGGACCATGGACGTATGATTTGGGGCGAAACCGGTCGTCCGGGATATGGGCTGTATGATAGGGCGCTTGGTGCATCATACATCACAGGTATCTGGGAAACTCTTTCAAAGCTGTATAATCCGTAAAAAAGGAGCTTATCATGAAGCTGAATTATGACTC
>CAYIZZ010000187.1:0-2489 GCA_964367945.1 uncultured Oscillospiraceae bacterium
AGAACTATATCCGGCATATTATTGCCGGTTTCCCATCTGGAAATAGTCCTATTAGAAACGCCTAAAATTTCAGCGAGCTGTTCTTGCGTGATTTGCTTTGTAGTGCGTAGCTCTTTCATGAAAGAACCAATCTTTTTTTGATTCATAAAAAACTCCTTTCCGGGTAAATGCTATCAAGTTCTTTAAAATATTAACAGGACATAAAACGAGAAAAGTGTAAGTGTAACGATTTATCGTATAAATATAAATAGAGGGATATTCACAATGAATATCCCTCTATTAGGTAGAATTATTATTTTTGGTCGGCTTCGGCAGAATATGGGTTCATTAGACTGTTCCAAATTTGGTTGACATATTCAACGCTTTCCAAATATTTTTGGCTGATAACGTTTTCTTCAACACCATATTCTGAGGCTATGGCAGACATGCCCTTCCAATCAGCTGTGTCATAACAAACAACCAGCTTGTAAAGAGCACCACAAACACCTTCGTTGCTTATCAATGCATTTTTAACGTCGTCGGAAACAGGAAGCGGCTCCAGAACATTTTCCAAAGGCACACCCATAAGCAAGCCTAAAGTAGAGAACATACCCATGAGATATGCCTCGCTTTTACCAATAGGAAGGTTTGGCATATGTGAGGCAAGCTCCTGACAAAACTGACCACGTAAAAAGCTGGTACGGATCAGCTCTGTGGGCAGTTTACCTTTGCTGTTTTTGAAACTAAGTAGGTAAATCCACTGTTTCAGCTGGCCTACACCCAAAACAACCAAAGCTTGTTTCACACTACGTGCAGGGTTGCGAAGGGCAAAATAGGCGGAATTCACAAGTTTCAGCAAGCTGAAAGTAAGGGTAACATCACGTGAAATGATGGTGGTTATTTCATCTAGGTCCGGCTCTTCTTTTGTGGTGGCAATAATAAGCTGGAAGAAGTTTGACTGTAAATGCTCCATCTTAGGTGTGGAGGAATACATACTTTCAGCCACATGAGATCCTTGCAGATACTCTATGTTGTATTGTTTTGCAAAGTCATAAATCTCAGCAGAGTTGACATTATAGCCCACAACAGTTTTCTTGAAACTGGTGGCGATGTCTAAAATACTGTTCAAAGAAGGGTTTGGACGGGCCATGTTTAGCTTGATAATATCGACAATATCTAAAATGGCGAAATAACGGCTGGAAAACTCAAAGCCCTTTATGGCGATTTGATATCCGGCTTTTTTATATCCTTCAATAAGTTTTTGTGCCACAGGATGAACTAAAATGGTATCTTCAATTTGAATTACCAATGTTTCGGGATTGAACATTTTTGGAATATCTTTTTCAAGCAAGTTAGGAGTAAAAGTAACAAAAGCTTTTTTGTTGTCTAAAAGACGTTCAGAATCCATTTCCAACAAGAAATCTTCAATCATGTTGGCAGCCAATGTATCTTGCTGGTTATACAAAGACACTCCGCGATCTTCGTACAAAAACTCGTAGGCGATGGCCTCACTTTCGGAATCGAGAATAGGTTGGCGAACAATATTTGCGCTCATCTCGGTACACACCCCTCACTTGAGAAAATATATAACTACGTATTATCGAATGTTTCCGCACCTGTCATACTATCTACAAACTGAATCAACTCGTACAACTGAGGCTTGGAGAACTGCCCCATAGCGCCAAGCTGCTTTCCTACTGCTAATAACTGATCATTGATAAGTGACGAGAAGATAACAATGGGGATTTCGTTAAATTCAGGGTCGGCAGTCATCAATTTTATCAGATGGTGTCCGTCCATTTCGGGCATCTCAATATCTGTGATGACCAAAGCCACATGTTGACGGATAGTTTGATTTCGAGAACGCAGTTCTTGTAAAAAGTCCCAGGCTTGCTGCCCGTTTGATACCCTGTTGACATGTGAATAACCTGCTTTTTTCAGGCCGTCTAGTACCATGCGTGCAAGCAAGTTAGAATCTTCCACTACCAAAATAGGTGTGGGATTGTTGCTGCGTGTGCCCAGTTTATCAAGGGCTGCAAGGTTAATGCCGCTATCGGGATTGATTTCAGAAATGATTTTTTCAAAATCCAATATAGTGATAAGACGACCGTCGTATTCAGCAATAGCAGTAGCTATACCGTCTACGCCACCATAAATGATTTCGTCAGGCTTTTGCAAGTTTGTCCATGAAATACGTGTGATTCCAACCACGTCGTGTACATGGAAAGCATAACTTTCTTGAGAAAAGTTAGTGATGATAAAAACATCGGTTTCAGGATGATCACTTTTTTCAATTCCTAAATACTTAGCAAGATCAACCACCGTGATGACTTCATCACGTGGCTTGAAAACTCCCTCAATATTTGGATTGGCTTTTTGCATGGGGTTTACAGGGCAATATTTCATGATCTCCATTACTTTGGCTACATTTATGCCCAAAGAATGCCCACCCAAATTGAATTCTAATATACCTAACTCATTAGTGCCGGACTCAAGTAAAATATCGGCTT
>CAYIZZ010000188.1:0-2462 GCA_964367945.1 uncultured Oscillospiraceae bacterium
GGCTCTATCATCCAAAACTCTGCCGCATGCCTTGGTGTGTTTGAGTTTTCTGCACGGAATGTGGGCCCAAATGTATATACATTACCAAACGCCAGCGCCATACCCTCTGCTTCCAGCTGGCCACTAACTGTCAAGTTGGTCTGCCGTGCAAAAAAGTCGTCAGAATAGTCTATGCTACCATCCTCGGTATATCTTTCTTCACCGGGTTTTATGGTACTCACACGGAACATTGCGCCTGCGCCCTCTGCATCACTACCTGTAATGATGGGTGTATGTACATAAACAAATCCATTGTCGTGAAAGAATTTATGGATGGCGTATGCCACCTCACTGCGTACACGAAACGCTGCACTAAACAGGTTTGTGCGTGCACGAAGGTGTGGTAATGTGCGCAAGAACTCCACCGAGTGCCTCTTTTTCTGAAGTGGATAATCGGCCGCACTTTCACCTTCTATTACAATGCTTTCTGCATTTATCTCAAACGGCTGTTTTGCATTTGGAGTGTATACTATATTTCCTTCCGCTACCACTGCCGCGCCTACATTCAATTTTACTACATCGGCATAGTTTGAAAGCTTGCCTGATTCAAACACCACCTGCACACCTTTAAAGCACGAACCGTCATTAAGGTCCATAAAGGCTATGTTTTTAGAATCTCTTACCGTGCGTGTCCATCCACACACTTGAACTTTTGTGCCTTCTTCCGGCATGCTGTTATATAAGCTGTCTACTGTACTACGTTTCATGATTTCCTCCCTCTTACTCTTTGCTTTATACTTTAAAACAAAGACTTTACTTATTTATAATACAACACTTTTGCTTTTTTGAAAAGTAATCATTTTTCAAAAAAGCTCTATCTTTCTTTTTATTGGATTTTTTCTACTGTTGTGATATACTGAAATGGATTTTTATATATTATTTTCTGTTTTTTGAAAGTTTTTAAAAAAGTATAAACGTGTGAGGGTGTATTAAGTGAAACGCATTTTAGTATTGCTGGTCACATTACTTGTTTCTGTGCCGCTGGCTTTAGGCTGCATTGCCGGCACGGCTTATTTCCTCACCAGTGAAAGTTCTGTGCCTCACCCTACAGTAACTGCTCTTAATATACCTGTTCCTTCCAGTGGATATACTTGGCAAGAGCCTGTATTTAGCGGTTTGCTACATCGATCATTTTCGTCCGAGCTGTCCGACGATATAGTAAATCTGGGCGAGCTGAACCATCCTGTACTTCCTATCAATATGCCATCCGATTTCACAAACCGTGTCAAGCTTTTTTCAGGTGATGCGCTCATCTGGAATGGCCGCGGTGAAGATTTTTTACGATATCAGTTTCTGACAAACGGCGATTTCACTGTGCAACTTGAGTGTCAAAAACCATCAAGTACTACCGAAGGCAGTGGTACCATTTATTACCAAATGTCATTTTCTGTACGTGTACCGGTGCGATATGAGCTTAGCGACGACTGGATCTCACAGGGTGATGTGGCTGTTCTGCGTATTTACAATCTGGATGAAACCGATATCCCCACCGCTACATCTGTTCTTGGCCCGCTGCAGTTCACTCCCACTTCTGATAACACCATGAGTGCTCTTGTGCCCATAGGCCACGATGTGCCCGAAGGTGAATACATAATAAATTTACAAAGTTTTTCTCACTCATGGGAAATACCAATTTTAGTTTTCGAAAGTTTCTTTTCTTCCGAGCCAAACGAAGACTTAAATGATGATGACGATGATTCCGATGGACAAACTTCTGACTTCAACCCTTCTTTAAGTTATTCCTTTAATAATACTATTTTGCCACTTTTGCAGGATTCAGAGCCTGTTCAGCACTGGAGTGATTATTTTGTTAAGCCTGTGGAAGGTATTATATCCACCGACTATGGTACATTCCGCCGCACCAGTCAAAGCAGGGATGCCGTTAATTGGACGGGTGTATCCATAAAAGCAGAGCTTGGCAGTGAAATAATTGCACCGGCAACAGGTCGAGTGGTTTTTGCAAGTAGCACCACCGATACAGGTAACACCATTATCTTAGATCATGGCGGCGGACTTAAGAGTTTGCTTTATTATATGGATGAGCTTTATGTGGAAGAGGGCGATTTTGTAGAAAAAAATGATATTATCGGCACAGTAGGGCAAACCGGGGCTGCCACAACACCTCATTTGCATTATGAAGTGCGCTTGTGGGAGTCTACCGTGAACCCCAATTTACTTTTTGCCGGTACCAGCGAGTTATATCATTTTGAATACTAGTGTATGATTTTCCTGTTTTTCATGGCGATAATCACAGTTTTTCTTTGAATTGAGAGCATTTAATTGTATTATTGTAAAATATTTAATTATTTAACAATCTTGTTATTGACAAAGCTTTTAATGGGTGATATATTATTATAGCTGGTTACAATTAAGCATGACCGCGTAGCTCAGTCGGCAGAGCATCTGCCTTTTAAGCAGAGGGT
>CAYIZZ010000189.1:0-2428 GCA_964367945.1 uncultured Oscillospiraceae bacterium
TTAATTTCCATTGCTCCTGTACAAGTGATTGCAGCGCTTGCGACATCACCCGCCTTGGTAGTGTCAAAACCATCAACGGTTAAACTTCCGCTGCCGGTAAACGTCAAATTGCCTTCCACATGTAATGCACTTTGTCCGGTTCTGGGGGAGGTGATAACGTTTGTTTCGTTAACTACTATCGTTATGTCGCCGACTATGCTGATTGAGTAACTAGAAGAATTATAATTGGTAAGAGTTAAGGTGTTTGCGTCAGTCCATACCATACCCTGTTGCATCGTATAGGGAAAAGTAATCGGTGGAGGAAAATTTGTACTACTTGTACTAGTATATCCAGAAGAATCCGTAATAGTTATTTCCGTAGCCGCAAACGCCTTTGGCGACAGCGCAAGCATGGAAAGCACCATAACCGCTGTAAGCGCAAACACCGCCGTAATATTCCTTAATTTAGATAGTTGTTTCATATTTCCCTCACAAATTTTAAATCGTTTATCTACTTATTTTTTATTACTTTGCATTTTATTATAAATGAAGAATGGATTTTTTGCAAGAAAACGATAAACCTTTCAAAAACGAAAGGTTTATCTGAAAATTCAACATAAATTAGGCGCAAAACTATAATTGATTATCGTAGTGACTTAGGCTTGTGTTGTGTCAATAAGTGCTTTTTTCTTGCCAAAAGGAGGAAACCCGATGAATACACCAAAACGAAATGTCCAGGTGCATTTTATGGTATCCGAAGACGAGCGAGCAATGATAAAGCAGAAAATGACCGAGGTAGGTACTCTCAATTTGAGTAGCAAAAGCCTACTCAGGTTTTTATCCATAGACTTTTTTAGTGGATTTTCGTATAATTTTACTAATGAGCTTATATCGATAATCTCTAAAAAGCATAGGATGTGTTGTGTGCCCTCCTATCTCTTGATTTTTGGACTTATCGTAGCATAACTACTATACAGCGTTTTTTGTTCATTGACTAAACTTTTAACAAAATCGGTCGATTATCAAGATAAGGGAATATTTACTATAAGGTAATACACTCAGTGATTAGGAGGACGAATTTATGAAAATCAACGGATATTCAAATTCACTTCAATATAATACGACTACAACACCAAACAACAACAACAATAAAAGCACTCTTTCAACTGATAAAGCGGACAAAACAAGCACTACCGAAAAGGCAACTGCAAATGTAGAGAAAGTTGAAAAAACCAAATCAAATTCTCTTATACCCGACTGGATGAGTGAAAAAGTCAAAGAAATGGCAAAAGAAGATTTCAAAAATGGTGTTTACATGGATATGGGCTTTCGCAATATGCGAATGTCATATATGCGAGAAAACATATCGCCGGATAGAGCTTCTGCAATCGCAAAGGTAACACCATTTATGAATAAAGTACAGCCATTTGATGAATATGATTTTTTCCTATCTATGCTTGGGGGAAAAGAATATAGAGCAACCATTTCGGTCGGTGCATCGGGAGGTAAATATGTTCATTTATATAATGAAACCGGTGAAGAAATAGGTGGATATAGTCCAAGTAGTGGTTGGGTAGAAACAAGCACAAAGGCTGAGATTGCATATTATGATGGACTATCAAATATGTATGCTGCGGCGTGGGACGAAGCAAAAAAAGAACAGTCAACACCGCAAACTGCTACACCTCAACTTGATGTCGTGGTATGATGCTATATTTGGAGAATTTACAGTGAAAAAAATAATAATTATAGGTCTTACAATACTCTTGACAATGACACTTGTCGGGTGCCGAGATGAGATGAGCAGCCTATCAAACTTTGAAAACAATGATGTGGATAAAATAGTTGTTACTCTTGCGATGGGAAATCCGGAATACGGTGCTGATAGTAAAACTATTACTGACAGTAATGAAATCAATAAATTTATTGAAGTTTTTAATAATGGGCACTTGGGCGATACAGTAAGTGACGATGATATTGGAATAGGTGGTGTGAGCACTTATGTATTTTTAAAAGACGAAGAAGTAATTCAATCTTTTTCGTTTAATGTCAATGATACAGAAGTAATATGGCACAATGATGAATGGCGAGATGTAGTTTATCCTGAAGATTCTTTATTGCCATATAATTTATATGAGCAGTCTACATCCGAAATAGTCGTAGTTGATGTTGATGGCAATGAAATGGAGCGACCAGAATAAACGATTATTATGAGTATACCCTCCCATTGCCACCTACCTGCATCCCTATAAGCAAAAACTTAATAACCCCAGCAAAGCATTTATTGATTCAGCGTCAATAAGTGCTTTTTTCTTGCTACAAGGAGGAACACCGATGAACACACCGAAAAGAAATGTCCAGGTACATTTTATGGTATCAGAAAACGAGCGAACAATGATAAAGCAGAAAATGGCCGAGGTAGGTACTCGTAACATGGGCGCCTACCTTC
>CAYIZZ010000190.1:0-2413 GCA_964367945.1 uncultured Oscillospiraceae bacterium
CGCTGGAAATTTAGCAAATGGCGAACATGTGGATATATAGTTTTATATTTGTGTTTTTCAGATACAGGCATAAGTGTTCTCCTTTGCTGTGTTGTCAATTGAAAATATCGCAATATACTATTAAAGTAACATATTGCGATGACAAGCAAAGTCGAAAAAAACCGAAATATAAATAATTGAAATATTAAATTAAAATATCTTTATAGTGATTAAAAAGCCAATCTTCAATAACGCTATATTTTTTCACACGGTTGAAATTATCAATAATAGCAGAAAGGCGCTGTTCGTAGTTTGATTGCGAACATTGCGATAGAACACTTTTTGGGTCTTGCAAAAGCTGGTCTGCAGTGGTTTGTATAATTCCATCTTCGTTGAAAAAATCACCTATCTTGCTAGCACCTATGTATATAGGTACTGTCTGCGCAGCAAAGCAATTCAAAATTTTCTCGGTGAAATAAAACGATGTTTGGTGGTTTTCTATTGCTATACTATAGCGGTAGTCTCTTAAAGTGTCGCAGATGTCTACAAAACCCGAACCGTCGAATGTACCAAAAGTGTCGGCAAGGCCCTCTTTTTTTAGGTTTTTTGCTATCGCTATTCTTGCATCGTGCAACGGGCTGAAAGTTTTTGCAGAAGAGACTATAGATATATTTTTGTTTTTGTGTTGATGGGCATCTTCGCTCATGATGCCACGGCCGCCGGAATCCTTGTCGTACCATACACCGCCTGCAGGGCAAAAACGTGCGTTTGGCAAGCTGTTTAAATGGTCTTCGCATGTAGTGAAAACAGCGTCAAATTGTGTGGCAAGGCTTTTGTCTTTCAATAGTATGTCGTAGTCGCAACGTAAAAGACCCTCTGACTCTATAAAATATGCAAACCGTTTTTTAGCATATTCATCATTCATTTTTTCGACGTGGTTATGGCTGTAAAAATGTGTGGAAAGGCCGTAATTAAATCTATCCCAGTTTATATACTTCGGGGTTGCTGAGAAGACAAACGAATAAGGGTAATATTCATTAAGGCTATCTTGCAGATAAAATGTATGTATTTTATCACCGTCAGCGTTATAAATTTCGGGTTGTGAGCCTAGCCTTTCCGGGAGTTTTTGTGTGATGTGTGGCATATTTTCATGGTTTTTTTGCCTGCTTATTAAATTCACCATGCCATGGGGTAAAATATTTTTGACAATTTTTTTCATGAATACGCTTCCCTTTACCATTTTAGTTTTGTGGCCAGCACAAACCATAGCCATATCAAGTGTCCATTGTGTGAGTGTATGAAACCTGAAAGTAGTCTATATTTTAGCGCGTTGCCTCTTGCCGCGGTGATATCAGCTTTTTGCACAAAGTTGGTTTTAGCCAGCGCAGACAATGAACATATAAGCTCGGATTTTGATTTAGCACCCGAGAAAATGTCCCGTGCACGTGCAAACCAAACGTCGAGGCAATATCGTGAAACAGCGACTACATCATCTTGTGTGCAAAGCTCATACTGTGCACATAAAGAAAGTAAAAGTGGTTTCATATCACTATAAAATTTCAGTTTATCAGGCGTTAGAAAAGAAGAGCTTAAAGAATTGGTTTGTACATTTACTTTATAATATGTACTGTTTGTAAGGGATATAGTCTTGGCTTTTGCCAGATAGTTTAGCATAAATAGCGTATCTTCTCCATAAGAAAAGCGTGTGTCGAACAAAAGATTAGCACCTTTGATGATGGAGGTTTTTAAAAGCTTGTTTGTCGGGGTAGAGAATGCTGCCAAAGGATGCACGTCGCCCAAAAACGCAAGCCGCAGAAAATCTTTTGTTGAAAAAGTACCGTTTAGCATATGTACAGGCTCTTGCGATATACCATTTTTCACTGCTTTTATACCACAAACAGAGAGATCACTTTCTTCTGAAAAAGCCTCAAAAAGGCTGCTGATATAGTTTGGCATCATGAAATCGTCGCTATCCACAAAAGCTATATACTCGCCTTTAGCAAGGTGTATGCCGACATTACGAGCTGAGGAAACACCACTGTTTTTTTGATGAATTACAGTGATGTTGTCGTGGTTTTTGCCATAGATATCGCAAATGGTTTTTGTGTTGTCAATACTACCATCGTTTATTAAAATAATCTCAATATCTAAGAAGTCCTGAGCTAAAAGTGCATCCATACAATTTTTGAAATAGCCTTCTGCGTTAAACACAGGCACAATAACAGAAACCACAAAAATCCCTCCACTTTGTAAACAAGAAAGGGGCTCCATTTAGGAACCCCTTAAATAATAGTAAATACATATAAAAAACATATCATATATACACATGGAAATCAAGAAAAAATTATAGATGTATCTATGGATTTTACGGCTCAACTTCAATATCGGGCCAATATTTAGCACCTTCTTTTTCAGTCCACAGATATTTTTCTTC
>CAYIZZ010000191.1:0-2410 GCA_964367945.1 uncultured Oscillospiraceae bacterium
GACATGCTTCCGGAAACGGAAAGACAGCAGGCTATGGTCACAAAGGCCAAAAAGCCCGTAGTGGCAGTAAAAAAGCCGGATTTGAAGGCGGCCAAATGCCAATGCAACGTCGTCTGGGTAAACGCGGATTTAATAACATTTTCGGCACACATTACACTATTATCAAAGTGAGCGACCTTGATGTATTTGATAAAGGTGCTGTAGTAGACACAAACGCATTGATTAGCAAAGGTATTATTAAAAAAGTTAATGATGGCGTAAAAGTACTTGGCGACGGAGAGCTCAGCAAGGCGCTAACAGTACAACTTGCTGCATATTCTACCTCCGCCAAAGACAAGATCGAAAAAGCAGGTGGGAAGGCAGAGGTGGTCTAATTGCTCAATACATTCCGTAACGCATGGAAAATTGACGATTTGCGCAAACGTATTTTATATACAGTGTTTGTGCTGGTGATTTTCCGCCTGGGTATTGCTATGAAAGTTCCTTTTGTAGACCCTGCGGTAATGCGAGATTTGGCAGATGCTTCGGCGGGCAACATGTTAAGTTTTATTGATTTCATGTCCGGTGGTGCATTTTCGTCCGCATCTGTATTTGCACTGGGTGTGCAGCCATATATTACATCATCTATTGTGATGCAACTATTGGCGGTGGCTGTTCCTGCACTTGATCGTCTGCGCAGAGAAGGCCCTGAAGGACAAAAGAAATATGCAAAAATTACACGTATGGCCGGTTGCGGCTTGGCACTTGTGCTGGGTGTAGGGTACTACCTCATTTTGCGCAATAGCTATGGTTTGCTATACGGTATCGGTAATGAAAGCATGTTTGCACAAATCTTTTCCGCTACTGTAATTGTTGCCACTTTTGTAGCCGGCACAATGCTACTTATGTGGCTTGGTGAGCAAATCGACCAAAAAGGAATCGGCAATGGTATTTCAATGTTGATTTTCGCAGGTATTGTTTCACAAGCTAGCGGATTGTACAGTGTAGTTATGGGCTATTTAGAGCAAGCAGCTGCAGGCGAATACATGTTCTATGTATACCTGCCCATCATCTTCATCCTAGCCCTAGCAGCAGTGGTAATGGTGGTAATTCTGAACAGTGCCGAGCGTCGTATTCCGGTACAGTATGCCAAAAAAGTGGTGGGACGTAAAATGTACGGTGGACAAAGCAGCCACATTCCCATCAAGGTGAACATGTCAGGTGTTATGCCTATCATTTTTGCCTCGGCTCTTACCAGTATACCGGGCACTATCATCAGCTTGTTTAACCCTGCAGTAGACTCGATATGGTATACAATCTCCACATGGTTTAATCCCAATGGTGCAATATATGCCGTTATCTATGCATTATTGATTATTGGATTCAACTATTTCTATGTGGCAGTACAATATAACCCCATGGAGATTGCCAATAACCTGAAAAAGAATAATGGCGCTATCCCAGGCATTCGTCCGGGTAAGCCCACCAGTGACTTTGTCACAAAGGTAATCAGCAAAGTAACTTTGATTGGCGCTGTGTTCCTTGTGGTGGTAGCCGTAGGTCCGATAGTACTTGGTTCAATCACCGGTGTGAACATTGCACTTGGTGGTACCAGTTTGCTAATTGTGGTGGGTGTGGCTTTAGACACCTCGCGCAGCTTGGAAAGCTTCATGCTAATGCGTCATCACAAAGGATTTTTAGAATAAGAAATATTTGTAGGACTTACCGAGGAGGGAGTTTTGCTGTATGAAACTAATTTTGTTAGGTGCACCGGGTGCCGGTAAAGGAACACAGGCACAATTTATAAAGGATAGCTTAGGAATACCATCACTATCCACAGGTGAGATTTTACGCGAAGCCGTAAAAAACGGCACGCCTACCGGCAAACAAGCCAAAAGCTATATGGATGCAGGTAAGCTTGTTCCTGACGAAGTGATTATCAATGTGCTGAAAGACAGGCTAGATGAGCCGGACACTCAAAAAGGGTATATTCTGGATGGAGTACCCCGTACAGTGGCACAAGCACAGGCGCTGGAAGACATGGATATAGTCATTGACATGGTGTTAGACATTAATGTGAGCGACGATGTTATCATGGAGCGTTTGTCAGGCCGCAGAGTGTGTGGAACATGCAGCTCCAGTTATCACACATTGTTTTTCTCCACAGCAAAGCCCGGTGTGTGCGATAGATGCGGCGGTGACTTGATTATCCGCAAGGATGATCAGCCCGATACCATAAAAGCGCGTCTTGCTACATACCACGAGCAAACAGAACCGCTGGTTGATTTTTACAAACAGCGCGGAAAGCTAAAAGAGGTTGATGGATCTCTTTCGGTAGAAGAAATAAAACAACACATCAAAAAAGTGTTGGAGGCTGACTCTTGATTCGATTGAAGACGGCAAACGAGCTTTTGAAAATGCAGAAAGCTTG
>CAYIZZ010000192.1:0-2355 GCA_964367945.1 uncultured Oscillospiraceae bacterium
AATGTCTAAGCTTAAAGTGGTGAAATTAAGATATTATTAAAAATCATTGTCAATTATGAAAATATTATGTTACATTCAGGTTAAGATTTTTTATTTGATTGAAAGTATAGTGTATGAGTGATATAATATATTTGTATTGAGTTTGTTTAATTTTATAAGGTTTTTACAAAAAATATCGATTTAAAACTAGGAGTGTGGAGTATGAAATCAATTAAGTTCAAAATTTTGGCATTATCTGTTGCACTGTTGCTTATCAGTATTTTATCAATCGGTATTTTTTCTATTTTAGGCACGTACAACAGTACGATGTTTGCTCTTGAAGAATCCATGATATCCACCATTGATGCTACAGCCGACATGATTGAAATTCAGCTGGAAGCATATAGAGATTTGGCACGCCAGTTTGCGACTGATGCCACACTTACCCAAGAGTTGCCTGATGAAGGCGAAGAAACCGAAGACGGTCGCTCACGTCAAGACGTGATTGATGAGTTGGCGGAACAGTTTGCCATGCTTTCAGCGATGCATGGGTTCGATACAATGCAGCGTTTCGATAAAAATGGCATCGCAGTCACCATAAACCAAGATTTTTCTCAGGATATTTTATTCACCACACCCAGAGATACCGGTGAACCGTTTGTGGTAGATCCCATGGTTAACCCTGAGACAGGCGTATTGACTATGCCAATCACCATGCCCATCATAAAAAACGGCGAGTTTGATGGCGTGATTTTGTTTGCCGTGAATCCTGCACTTTTCTCCGAGATAGCTTCAAAAGTAGCTGTGGGCGAGGGAAGCACCACCACCATAGTGAACAGTACCGGTACCACCATCGCATACAATGATATCGAGTATGTTATGCAAGCGTATAATCTGGGCGAAGAAGCAAAATCCGACCCGACATTGCAGGCGCTTGCCGATGTTGAAGCTGCCGTGATAAATGGCGAGGAAGGCTTCCAGTCAGTGTCGTGGGACGGCGTAGATCAGTTTGCCGCATACACACCCATCGATGGCTCAAACGGATGGGGCATCTACATAATGACATATCAAGCAAACTTCCTAGCACAAATGACAACATCCATCATCGTTACCATAATAATGGCAATAGCTATTTTAGTAGTTGCGTCAGTCATTATTATTATAGTAGCAAACAGTATCACAAAACCCATTTCGCAGTGTGCAAACAGGCTAAGCATGGTCTCGCAAGGTGACCTGAAGTCACCGATGCCTGAAGTACGCACAAACGACGAGACAAGAGTGTTGGCGGATTCCACTGCATCTATCGTAAATTCTGTTTCGGTGATGATAGACGATTTAAACTACACACTAGCAGAGATTGCTGCCGGAAACTTTGCCGTTGAAAGCAAGGCAAAAGAATACTATATCGGTGACTTTAGCTCGCTTAGCGTGTCACTTGAAACCATCATTCAAAAATTATCGACCACCATGTACAAGATAAACAACGTTTCAGAACAAGTGAATTCCGGTAACCAGCAAGTGGCGTCCGGTGCACAGTCGCTGGCTCAAGGTGCTATCGAGCAAGCATCGTCGATAGAGGAACTATCCGCTACCATCGCGGAAATTTCCGATAAGATAAGCGAGACGGCTACATCCTCTCAAAACGCAAAACTTGCCAACGATAAATCCCAAAAAGCACTTAGTCAAAGTAACGAGCAAATGCAAGAAATGCTTGTTGCGATGGGTGATATCAGCCTGAAGTCGTCTGAAATCAATAAAATCATCAAAACTATTGACGACATAGCTTTCCAAACAAACATTCTATCATTGAATGCTGCGGTTGAAGCGTCCAGAGCAGGCGCCGCAGGTCGTGGATTTGCTGTGGTGGCGGAAGAAGTTCGGAACCTTGCTACAAGGTCTGCACAGTCGGCAAAAGACACAGCTACGTTGATTGAAGAGACGTTGGCGGTGGTTGAGGTAGGTAACAAGATCGCAACCAATGCGTCCGAGTCTATCAATATTGCTATAGAAAACGCCACCGAGCTGGGTGGACTGGTGGAAGATATCGCAGGCGCTACCGCGATGCAGTCCGAGGGCGCAGGTCAGGTACGTGCAGGTATCGAGCAGATATCGTCTGTGGTTCAGATAAACTCAGCTACATCAGAAGAAAGTGCCGCAACCAGTGAAGAACTTTCAGGATACTCAAACGAGCTGAAAGCATTGGTATCGGGTTTCACTTTAGCAGGAAATAGTAATAATGCACCGGCACAACCAACAGCATCAATCCCGATGCTGGAAGAAGGTATGTTCTAAGCTTTAAGATCAAGGTCAAGACATTATCACGCTTTTTGAAAAAAGCTTGGCAAAAACTTTCAATTAACGCATTTTATACAAAAT
>CAYIZZ010000193.1:0-2336 GCA_964367945.1 uncultured Oscillospiraceae bacterium
TGCAACTCTGCGTTTGTGTTATCTCGTTGTAGCGTAAGTGTGTTTTGGCTGGACTCGGCTGTTATAACACCTCTCTCGGCGGTGGTTACTGACGCCTCGGTCGTCATCGCCGCTTGGGTATAAGTAGCCTGAGCTTTGTCTAAATTCAGCTGTGCGGCATCATCATTTATCTTAAATAGTTCGGTGCCCTCTTCAACATAAGTACCGGGCGTGACATATATTTCTTCCACCATTCCTGTGGCTGTTGAAATCACATTAACTGTGTTATCGGAAATTATCGTTCCGGCAAATTCACTCTCGATAGCCATGTAATCATTGTTGAGTGTTAAAGTATCTACAAGTAAGGTAGAAGCATCAGGCTGTTCCTCGGCGCTTGCCCTTAAAGTATTTGGTATAGCAATCAGTGCCGCTGCGAGTGTCGCTATGGTGGCGGCTGCTATTAATATGGTTTTCTTTTTAGGTTTTGCTTTAGCTCTCATTTCGTATAATCACCTTTCTCGTTTAAGCTTTGAGGCAATTATATAAACGTAAAATAAACTGAATATAAACAAAGCTTGTAATTTTGTTTATATTCAGTTTATAATTGGATAGTATTATTAATCACAAGAATAAAACGTTCTAAAGAACATTTTCTCAAAAGGAGCACATTATGATTAATATATTAATAGTGGAAGATGATTTATCTATGCGCAAGTTTTTAGAAGCGTTGCTTGTGACGAATGGATATAATGTATATACAGCAGGCGATGGTTTGCTTGCGTGGGATATTATAGAAAAACAAAGCGTGGATTTTATTATCTGTGACATAATGATGCCAAACATGGACGGGTTTGAGTTTGTCGAAACACTGCGAGATACAGGATATGAAATGCCTGTTTTAATGCTCACAGCAAAAACATATATAGAGGATAAAAAAAGAGGATACTCGGTAGGCTCGGACGATTACATGACAAAGCCTGTTGATGAGGAAGAACTACTGCTGAAAATAACCGCCTTACTGCGCCGGGCGAAAATCAACAAAAGTAAGCAGATAACTGTGGGAAGCGTGCTTGTTGATTACGACAGCATGACCGTAACCGACAAAAATGAAAGCATCGAGCTTCCACCAAAGGAATTTATGCTGCTATTCAAACTTCTTTCATACCCAAATAAAATATTTACAAGATTGCAAATCATGGACGAAGTTTGGGGTATGGACACAGAAACATACGACAATACAATAAATGTTCATGTGAACAGGCTACGAAAAAAGCTTTCTCACATAAAAGAGTTTGAAATCATGACTATAAGAGGGCTTGGCTACAAGGCGGTGAAGCATGAATAAAATATTCAAAAAAAACTTTCAGATCATATTCACAGTAGGCACACTATTTATAGCCTTTATGTTTACTATCGTAATTACAATTTTATTTTTAGCAGTTTTGTTTGAATATGACTTGAGCGAAGCTATTGGGCGAATATTGCAGCTACCATCTAACAGGCCGGCATTTTTACTGCTTTTATCTGGATTTACTATTTTCATGGCTTTTATCGCATATTGGTTTTCAAGCGTACAGCTAAAGCCACTCAAAAAATTTCAAAAGTCGATGGAAGATGTGGCAAAGGGAGATTTCTCCATACAACTAGAAACACCCAAAAATTCACCTAATGAAATTGTTGAACTCGTACATTCCTTTAATATAATGACAAAAGAGCTTGCAAGCACCGAAATGCTAAAGCAAAATTTTATCAACGATTTTTCACATGAATTTAAAACGCCGATAGCTTCCATAAACGGGTTTGCCAATATTTTGATAAAAAATAATCTAACAAAAGAACAAAGAAACGACTATTTATCAGTAATATCCAATGAATCGGCAAGGCTTGTGAGTTTATCCAAAAATATACTTTTACTAAATAAGGTGGAAAGTCAAGATGTTTTGCTGGATACCGAGCAGTATGACGTTTCAGAGCAGATACGCCTAGCTATTGTGTCGCTACAAAATTTATGGGATAAAAAAGATATTGATTTTGATTTAGACGTAGCCGAAATAAGTATTAATGCTAATAAGGAGCTATTAAATCAAGTTTGGCTGAATCTTATAGAAAATGCCGTTAAATTTTCGGATGAGAAGGACATAATAATCATTAAGCTATCTGAAAAATCGGATAAAGTTATTTTTAGTATTACTAATTTCGGCAAAGTTATATCAAACGATGCTCTTGATAAAATATTTGAAAAATTTTATCAGGCAGACTCATCAAGAAGCACTAAAGGTAATGGTATAGGTCTTTCAATAGTAAAGAGGATTTGTGAGCTTCATGGCGGTAAGGTAAGCGCTCGCAGTTCACAAGAC
>CAYIZZ010000194.1:0-2229 GCA_964367945.1 uncultured Oscillospiraceae bacterium
ACAAAGTGCCTTCTGAAGGCATTTACATGACACTTTATGATGACTATTCAAACCTGAAAAGAACCACCACAGCTATGTGCTATGCCATAGGTGAAGAAGGTCACATCGGCCTACTTTCCGGTGATACAGGTTCTTGGGTTGTTGGTCAACGTGAAGACGGTTTCACTGATGCTATCGCTGAGTTCCCCAACGTTACAGGCGACATTCAGCTAGCAAAATATGACAGTGCTCTTGCAGCAACTATCACTGAAAACTGGATCAACACCACAGAAATCGACGCCATCGTAGGCATCTCCGACTTGTATGTTTTGGCCAGTATCACTGCTGCTGAAAACCTTGGCAAAGGCGAAGAAATCCTATGGGGCGGCAACGACGGCAACGTGGAAAACCATGCAGTTATGGAAACAGGCCAACAACTTGTTGACACCCTAGTGGGCGGCTATCGCGTAGGTTACTGGAATGTTGCAACAGCTGCACGTTTGGCCATGGGCGAAGAACTTCCTTATGAGCTGTACATGAAATCTCACATGGTTATGACAGATGAAACAGCAGAGATGCTGAAAGAAAAAGGCTTCGAAGCAGAGTACATCACACCTGAAGAAGCTGCTGATCTGGCTGTGAATGCACAAGAAGAATATGGCCCTCAAATAGCAACTGAAGACTTCTAAAAAAAGCACAATTTTTTAATTACTTAATAGTACAAGATGGAGTTGCAGGTCTGATATTTGTAATAGTTGGATCTGCACTCCATTTGTTTTTTTAGCAAAATTGAATTGTACAGAGATGGTAGGTGATAATATGCAAGACCAAACAAAGCTCGGGTATAAAAAGTTACTAAACGATAGGTATTCAAAAATATATGTTATTTTGATTGCTTTATGTATAGCTATCACGCTAATCATGATGCAAAGAAACGCAAACTTTGTTAGCATTAGAAACTTTATCAGTATGGGTCATCAAATGTCGATGATTGCACTGATAACGTTTGCTGTAACAACCGTAATTATTGTAAAATGTACAGATTTGTCTACAGGTGCAAACATGGGTTTGGCCGCCATGGTGGGCGCGCTTGCCGCCGAAAGAGGTTTGCCGGCAGGCGTATGTATCTTGCTGATGCTTGCTAGTGGCACAATAGGTGGTGCAATTAATGGATTTTTGATTGCATATATGGATATAAGCCCGTTCATTGTTACATTTGCTATGCAGCAGTTTTTCCGCGGTATCATCATCACCATTTCAGATGCATCTAGTGTAAAAGTGGAAAATGAGGCCTTGTTATGGCTGGGAACCAGCGAGTTTTTAGGTATCCCCATCTCCATTTTCTTGACATTTGCGTTTTTGGGTATTTGGTGGTTTATAATGCGTAAAACGATGTATGGCAGATACATATACGCCACCGGCGGAAACTTTGAAGCAGCTCGTGCTAGCGGTATCAATGCACGATTTATTCAGTTTTCCACATTGGTCACGACCGGATTTATGTGCGGCGTGGCAAGTATATTGTACGTAGGACGTGTTAACACAGCGCAACCTACCGCAGGTGTGGGCCTGGAATTTGATGTACTGACAGCTGTTTTTGTGGGCGGCGCAGTAATAGCAGGTGGATCAGGCAGGCCCGTGGGTGCATTGTTGGGCACACTACTAGTTACAATAATTAAAACAGCCATGAACTTCTTTGGTGTACCACAATTTATATCTTATGTTGTGACAGGTAGCTTTATTCTTCTGGCTGTTGTTTTCTATCAAGCTAACTTGTTTGTCAATGTTAAAAGTATTGTCAAAAAGATGTTCCAGAAAAAATCGAAAATTCACGCTAATAAAGGTGTTACAGACTTCTCAAGTCAAACACATAGCCTTGAGCTTCGTGGCATCGGCAAAACTTTTGCCAGCTTCAAAGCACTACAAAAAGTCTCTGCAACTATACAGTCCGGTGAAATTGTCGGTCTTATGGGCGAAAACGGTGCAGGTAAATCCACACTGGTAAATGTTATGTCCGGCGTTTTCCCGCAAACTGAAGGTGAGATTTTTATAGACGGCGAAAAGATAAACTTTTTCTCGCCACAAGACTCCAAGGATATCGGTATTGGTGTTATCCATCAGCACTATAGCCTTATCCCAGAGCTGACCATTGCACAGAACTTGTTCTACAACCAAGAGCCAAGATTCATGGGTATTGTGAGAAGGAAACTTATGAACAAGCGTGCAGCTCAGCTTATGAAAGAGTTTGAT
>CAYIZZ010000195.1:0-2161 GCA_964367945.1 uncultured Oscillospiraceae bacterium
CGCCCATGCTGTCGCCTACAAAACCTTGGAAAGTTTCAATCCAGCCTACCAGCAAATCTGCCAAAGGAGGACCTACATATGTTTGTGAAAGTGCAAACACACCCCACATTACTAAAGCAAAGATGGGAATACCAAGCCATTTATGGGCAAGAAGCCTGTCAGCAGCATCTTGTTTTGTTTGGCCTGCGCTTTTCACAGTACGTTTCTCTGCTTTGTCTACAATAACTTTTACAAATTCAAAACGTTTTTTGTCGGCAGCTTCTACTGCTTGTTTGCTTGAATAGTCTACATTTCCCATATCGAAAGGAACTGCTTGGCCGTTGCCGCTTGCTTCCAGTGTAGCAGAAATCAACGCTTCAAAACCGTTGTCGGATTCAGAAGTAGCAACAACAGGAACCACAGGACAGGCAAGCTGCTCAGATAGTGCAGCGATATCAATAACGATGTTTTTCTTGCTGCTTAGGTCAGATTTGTTCAAGGCAACAACAACAGGAATGCCAAGCTCTAAAAGTTGTGTGGTGAAAAACAAGCTACGACTTAGGTTGATAGAATCCACAATGTTGATGATTACATCAG
Organism: uncultured Oscillospiraceae bacterium; assembly: GCA_964367945.1. Lineage (GTDB taxonomy): Bacteria > Bacillota > Clostridia > Oscillospirales > Ruminococcaceae > JAAYCI01. Next base: position 577 of record CAYIZZ010000195.1, read on the forward strand.
GGTTTTCGTTTTTCACATAGTTACGAGTAATGTTTTCTTCAGATGTGAAAGGTGACATAGAATAAGCACCGGGCAAGTCTACCGCAATAACTGACTCACCTTGGGGCAGGAAAGATTTTTTGACATCACTTTCCTTTTTTTCGATGGTTACCCCAGCCCAGTTTCCCACGTGTTCTGTACTACCTGTTAAAGCGTTGTACAAAGTGGTTTTGCCGCTGTTCGGGTTTCCCGTTAAAGCAATTTTCATAAATAACTCCTCCGTAATAATAGTACAATGTTTGCAAAATAATGACAAATATCAAGATTTTTTGCATACAAACTGCGTTTTGGGCGCAAAAATAAAACACCCTATATGTCATGACATTAGGGAAATGTCAAAAAACCTATTTCAAATTAAAGTAAACTATATCATAATAATTGAAGCTAAATTTTGATCGATACTGTAACGAGCATCTTTGATTGAAACAACATAGTTTTCAGTTAGTTTAGAAATCACTGTAATGGGCTCACCTGCGTAGCAACCTAGGGTAAACAAGAAATTACGCATTTCTTCATCAGAGGTGTTAATCTCTTTAATGATATACTCGGTGTCTGTTTGTGCGCTTGTTAAATTGTTCAAAATTATGTATCCTCCAAACGATACAATGTATGCGAAAATGCCATATTAAATCATATAAAATGAAACGTAATCACATAGTATTGGCAAGCAAATTTGATGTCACAAATTAGCGAAAGCTAACCATGTAGACATTTGCTATTATATAGCTAAACTAAGTATATGTCAATAGAAAAAGTAAAAATATTTACAAAGCAAAAAATATATGTGAATTCGAAAAAAATAAAAACAAAAAGTACCCTTAAAGAATGAATTTGCATTCTTTAAGGGTACTGATAATAACAAAAAATAACAATAATTTATTGATAAATTATGCTTTACCTGCGCATCCCAAAACAGTTTCGATTTTGTGTGCTACCATAGCTTTCACAGCTGCACGAGCAGGTGTGAAGTATTGGCGAGGATCGAAGTGAGAGGGATTTTCTGCCATATATTTACGGATAGCAGCAGTCATAGCCATACGGATATCGCTGTCGATGTTGATTTTGCAAACAGCGCTTTTTGCACTTTGGCGAAGCATATCTTCAGGAATACCGATAGCATCAGCCATGTCGCCGCCGTATTTGTTGATTTCTTGCACAAATTCTTGGGGAACGCTGGATGCGCCGTGCAATACGATGGGGAAGTTTGGCAAGCGTGTGCTGATTTCGTCTAAGATATCAAAACGAAGGGAAGGTTTGGTGCCGGGTTTGAACTTGAAAGCGCCATGGCTGGTGCCGATAGCGATAGCCAAGGAGTCAACGCCGGTTTTGGAAACAAACTCTTCTACTTCTTCAGGACGAGTGTAGCTAGCGTCTTCAGCCGATACGTTAACATCGTCTTCAACACCTGCCAGCTGGCCTAGCTCAGCTTCTACTACAACGCCTTTGCTGTGAGCATATTCCACTACTTTTTTGGTAACTTCGATGTTTTCCTCAAAGCTGTGGTGGCTTCCGTCGATCATAACACTGGTGAAACCGCCATCGATGC
>CAYIZZ010000196.1:0-2115 GCA_964367945.1 uncultured Oscillospiraceae bacterium
AGCGAGGCGTTGAAAATATTGAAGACATAAACACAGGCCTTGGCAGTAAACGTGCACTGAGTCGTCGAAACACCCATATTACACTGCTTGTGAAAGACAGTGTTGGCCTTAAAAACATGTACCGCATTATATCAAGCAGCCATATTGATAATTTTGCTACGGGAAAAAGTGCTGGACCACGTGTGCCGCGCAGTCTTTTGAATCGTTATCGTGAAGGAATCTTGGTAGGCTCGGCGTGTGAAGCAGGCGAGTTATATCGTGCGGTACTTGACGGAAAGCCTGAAGATGAACTTGTGAAAATAGCGAACTACTATGACTATTTAGAAATTATGCCACACGGCAACAACTCGTTTTTGGTGCGTGATGGACGAGTGGATGATGAAGATGCACTCTCAGAAATAAACCGGACGATTATACACATTGGAAAGTTGTGTCAAAAGCCGGTAGTTGCTACCGGAGATGTGCATTTCTTGAACAAAGAAGAGTCTATTTTCAGGGCCATATTACAAGCCGGTAAAGGGTTTTCGGATGCGGATAATCAAGCGCCGCTGTATTATCGGACCACAGATGAAATGATGGAAGAGTTTTCGTATCTGTCAAAGAAAGAAGCATATGAAGTGGTGGTGGAAAACCCCAATAAAATAGCGGATATGATAAGCGCAGACGTGCGTCCTATTCCCAAAGGGCTATTCAATCCGTCTATTGACGGCAGTGATGAAGAACTTCAGAAAATGACCATGGAAAATGCAGAAAAGCGCTATGGGACACCAGTGCCTGAAATAGTGAAAAGTCGCCTTGAACGGGAACTGAATTCTATTATAAAGCATGGATTTGCAGTGCTTTATGTTATTGCGCAAAGGCTGGTGAAATATTCAGAAGATAATGGTTATCTTGTGGGTAGCCGTGGTTCAGTTGGCTCATCCGCTGTGGCAAACTTTGCAGGTATTTCGGAAGTGAATCCACTGCCTCCACATTACCTTTGTAAAAAGTGCAAGTACAGCGAGTTTTTTGACGACGGAAGTGTAGCGTCGGGGTTTGATTTACCCGATAAAGACTGTCCGAAGTGTGGCGAAAAACTGAATATAGACGGTAATGAAATTCCATTTGAGACATTTTTGGGGTTTGAGGGTGATAAAGTTCCTGATATTGATCTCAACTTTTCAGGTGAGTTTCAAGGGAATGTGCACAGGTATACCGAGGAAATTTTCGGCAAGGGTTATGTGTTTAAGGCCGGAACGGTAAGCGGACTGCAAGACAAAACGGCGTTTGGGTATGTGAGCAAATACCTAGAAGAGCGTGGTAAGATAGTGGGCTCGGCCGAGCAAAACCGTCTGGTGTCAGGATGTACCGGGGTGAAACGCACCACAGGCCAGCATCCGGGCGGCATGGTGGTTGTACCGGATGACATGGATATCTATGATTTTTGTCCTATTCAGCACCCGGCTGATGATAAGGATAAAGGTGTTGTAACTACTCATTTTGAGTTTAAGTATTTGCATGATACTTTGTTGAAACTGGACGAGCTGGGGCATGATGTTCCAACACTGTACAAGCACTTAGAAGATGCAACAGGTGTGAAAATGGACGATGTGCCAATGAATGCGCCTGAAGTTTATAGCTTGCTTACATCTACAGAAGCGCTGGGTGTTACGCCGAAAGAACTGTTTAGTGAAACTGGAACTTTTGGTATTCCCGAGCTTGGAACTAGTTTTGTGCGGCAGATGCTGGTGGAAGCGCAGCCGAAAAACTTTGGTGATTTGATTCAAATTTCAGGGCTTTCTCATGGCACCGATGTGTGGAGTGGTAATGCACAAGACTTGATAAAAGATGAAATTTGCACCATTTCGGATGTTATAGGCACGCGTGATTCTATCATGGTTTACTTAATGCACAAAGGTGTTGAGCCTAAGATGGCCTTTGATATAATGGAAAAAACCAGAAAAGGCGCGGTGGCAAAGTTTGGTTTTCCGGAAGGTGCCGAAAAGCAAATGCAAACGTGCGGCGTGCCACAGTGGTACATGGAAAGCTGCCAGAAAATCAAGTATATGTTCCCCAAAGCACATGCTGTGGCATATTTGATAGCGGCAATTCGCCTGATGTGGTTTAAAATTCATC
>CAYIZZ010000197.1:0-1950 GCA_964367945.1 uncultured Oscillospiraceae bacterium
TCGGTAGGCCTTGAAAATAAAGAAGACATCATTGCCGACTTTAAAGCGGCTATAGATGTTGCAACAAGTTGAAAATAGTAATACAATAGAGAAAACTGTGTAAAAAGGAGGGCAATAGTAATGCCGTTGATTATTCCTGAAAAATTACCAGCGTCTCAAGTATTGCAAAGCGAAAATATATTTGTGATGAGCCAGCAAAGAGCGGCTACGCAAGATATACGTCCGCTTGAAATATTGATTGTGAACCTGATGCCCGATAAAATTGTCACCGAAACTCAAATTGCTCGTGTTTTGGCAAACAGCCCGTTGCAGGTGCGCTTATCCCTACTTCGCACATCTACGCACGAGTCGAAAAACACGTCGGCCGAGCATATCGGTGCGTTTTACAAGACATTGGATGAAGTGAAAAAACAACGATATGATGGCATGATTATCACAGGTGCACCCATAGAACACCTTGAGTATGAACAGGTGGATTATTGGGATGAGTTCATGGAGATTTTGGCGTTTGCACGCAGGAATGTGTATTCCACTATTTTCTTGTGCTGGGCGGCTTTAGCAGGATTGTATCATCTGCACGGTGTGCCGAAAGTGATGCTACCGCAAAAATTGCACGGGGTGTTTACACACACGGTTAGTAGGCCGGGTAATCCGCTGGTGCGTGGGTTTGACGAAGAGTTTTGGGTGCCACATTCACGTAGCGCCGATGTAAATCGCGACGATATATTAGCAGTGCCACAACTGCGGATATTGGCAGAAAGCCAAGAGGCCGGCGTGCATCTGATAAGTACCGAAAACGGACGTGAAATTTATATTTTGGGCCACATGGAGTATGATAAAGATACATTGTTTAAAGAATATGATCGTGATACAAAGGCAGGAAAAAACCCGCCTTTACCACGGCATTATTTCAAGGATGATGATATCGAAAAAGGGCCGTTGTTCCGTTGGCGCAGTCATGGGCAGTTATTATATTCCAATTGGCTGAACTATTACGTGTACCAAGAAACTCCGTTTGATTTGAATACGCTATAAAATAATACAAAAAAGCGCCTAGGCAAGAATTCTTGCACAGGCGCTTTTGTTTTGATGAAAAGTTAGACGATGGTGGTTTTATTATTGCAGGCTTATCCATGTAGCCATGTCTTTACCTACTTTTTCCATGGTGGAGGAATCAAAAGGTGTGTTTAAGCCGGCCGCAGACACAAGTCCTGTGTACGTAGCTGTGCCACCTTTTTCAGTGAGAGCTAAATAGCGTTTCCATGCATCTTTTGGGTCTTGGTTGTGTGCTAGGAAAAACTGAATGGCAATAATTTGTGCCAGCACATAATCAATATAATAAAAAGGTGCGGTGTAGATGTGTAACTGACGCTGCCAGCCGGCACCACGCGAATAAAATGGCAAATCGGCAAAATCATTCCATGGGCGATACTTACGCTCTAAATCCAGCCACAGTGAGTGACGCTGAGCAGGTGTGAGGGTAGGATTGTCGTATACAGTTTCTTGGAACTCGTCCACCTGGCACCCGTACGGTAAAAAGAAAAGAGCATCCTCGGCATGAGATATGGCATATTTTTTTGTGTCTTCACCAAAGAACAAGTGATGTGACTTTTCTGTTAGGAACTCCATGGCCATAGAGTGTATTTCACAGCTTTCAAGGCCGGGTGAGGAAAGCTCTCCCACTAAGTTTTTCTTTGCGGCAAGGTATGCGGCAAAGGCGTGGCCTGCTTCGTGTGTAAGCACATCTACGTCACCGGCAGTGCCGTTGAAATTTGAAAAAATAAAGGGGCTTTTATATGCCGGAATATAAGTGCAATATCCACCGGGAGCTTTACCGGGTTTGGAAAGCACATCGAACAAATCGTTGTCCATCATGAAATCGATGAACTCTGATGTTTCAGGTGAAAGATCACGATACATCTTTTGCCCTGCGGCAAGAATTTCTTCGGG
>CAYIZZ010000198.1:0-1950 GCA_964367945.1 uncultured Oscillospiraceae bacterium
TCTTCAGCCTGATTATCATCTGTAGGCTCTGCCGGCTCATCTTGGTCCACACTCAGCTCATCCGGTGCTTTTTGTGTGTCTTCTATTATTTTTGCTAAAATATCTTCCACAGACAAATAATCTTCATTCTCTTCTGTGTTTTCTTCGCTGTTTTTTTCTGTGTTTTCTTCTTTTTGTTGCAGCTCATATTTTGTCATCTTGTCGCCACTTGGTTCTTCTTTGTCGTTGCCATACTCGGCCGCCAGCCTTGCTTCCACCAGCTCAAACAACTTTTTAAAATCGCTTTCACGTTGTTTTTTGGTTTTTTCTAGCTGTTTATTCACTTCTTCCAGTTGCAACTGCAGTCGTAATATTTTTTCTTTGTCGTCTACATCAGCATCATCGCTACCTTGTGCATTTTCAGCATCGTCATCATTTTCTATATATCCTGTGACCAGCTGATCTTGAAGATCAAAGATCTGCGCCTGCACTTTTCTCACCTTAACCACAGTGATAATGCTACTAATCAGCCCCGACAAAAGCGCCATCATAAAACCTATTCCTATGATAACCACCAGATAAATCGTGTCCATATCCATACTCTTACATTCTCCTCACGCCTACGCTTGTACTAAAAACACCCTCAAAACATCCGCTACACATTATTTCTCGTCAAATATAACTTTTTTCAGTTTAAGTAGCAATGCATCCCGCTTATAATGCTCTTCATAATACTTAAACCCTGCTTTTCCCATGTCTTTGCGTTCTTTTTCGCTCATTTGTGCCAGCTTTATGATATTATCACACAGCTCTTGTGATACCCCAGGCTCAGACACCAGCGCCGCGCCACTTTCCTTGGCCGCTATCTCGCCCTCACCACCGGTTGCCACCAGTAGCGGCTTTTCCGCGGCCATGTAGCTGGCTATTTTTGCCGGAACAGTCATGGCAAGGTTCTCGCTGGCGCTCAATGCCGCAAATAACGCATCGGCAAACCCTGTCCACCCCGAGACTTCCGTCGCCGCCACACTGCCACAAAAGACAAACAAATCCTCCACACCTTCGTCTTTTATACACTGCTGTAAAGCTTCTTTGCTCATTCCATCGCCCAAAATCAACACACGTATATCAGCGCGCACTTTTTTCACCATCGCCATGGCTCTTACCAAGTTTTCAAGATCCTGCGCCGGGCTGATGTTGCCGGCAAACAAAATATTAAACCCGTCTTTAAAGCCTTTTGCCTCTTCGGGTGGCGGTGTCTTGTCCGCATAAAAATCTTCGCTATATTGTGGTATAATGCTTATTTCAGGCGATACTTTACGTCTTTGTGTCATTTTTGCCAAAAGTCCGGCCTGCGTTTTACTCAGCGCTATCAGCCTGTCACACTTTTTGTAGAAAAAAGCACTCACATTATACGCCACACTCCGCCAAAACTCACTTTTCACCGAAAGCACCGAGTACAGGTTGTCCGGCCATAAATCAAGCACGTACCCCACCAGCGGAATCCCATACATTTTAGCATACACTATAGCCGGCAGTAGCATCATTACCGGGCTGGTTTCGTAGCATAATACTGCGTCATACCGTTTTCTTTTAAGGCGGTGCAAGTTCCCAAGGGCCAGTACCGGAAATGAGCAGTAGTTCAAAAATATGCTAATCGACGTGTTGTTTTTGCGTGGCACCTCGCCACAACGAAACAGCCGTGCGCCCTTGTAGTTTTCGCTACGTGGGCCTTTGTAGCTGTAGCCGGAAAACCACTCCCCCTTAGGGTAGTTTGGCAGGCCACACAGCACGTCCACCTCGATATCGTCTGCCACAAAACCTTCCACGATATCGGAAATGCGAAAGTTTTCCGGCCAAAAGTGCTGGCTCACCACCAGCAGGCTTTTTTTACTTTTTTGCTTTTCTTCCAAGCTACAAATAGCCCCTCTCAATGAAAATCCCATTCGGACATTAGCTTGGCTAGTCCTGCTT
>CAYIZZ010000199.1:0-1919 GCA_964367945.1 uncultured Oscillospiraceae bacterium
ATTAGCCGATGGTTTTTTATTTAGTCGTATTGTAAATATAGATATAACAAATTATAAATCCAGCTCTATTTTTCGTTTTGAAAAACGATATGGAGTATATTTAACTCCGACCATGTCAAACATTTTTTTACTGGCGAGTGTGGATGGGGAGTCTATATGCTGATCAGAAAGATACACTACTTGGGTGATACCACTTTGAATGATAGCTTTTGCACATTCATTACATGGAAAATGGGTGGTATATAGCTTAGACCCTCTTAGATCTGAGGTGCCACTGTTTAAGATGGCGTTTAGCTCAGAGTGGCATTCGTACATATACTTTGTCTCAAGTGGTTCGCCCTCTCTACCCCAAGGCATAGAGTCGTCCATGCATCCGGTAGGCATACCGTTATATCCAAGCGATAAAATTTTGTGATCTCCACTAACGATACACGAACCTGTTTGGGTACCACTATCTTTACTGCGCTGTGCACTCAGCAGGGCGATCCCCATGAAATATTCAGCCCAAGAAATATAGTTTTCTCTTTTCATTGCACTCCACACACTCCACCTATAAAATAATATACCGCAATAGTAAGTATTATTTATTATACAACAAAGCCATAAATAAAGAAAGTGTGAAATTTTCTTTGACATATATAAGGAAAAGCGATGGTAAAAAAGTAAGCATTGTTGTAAAATTGGCTTGTATTTTAGGTGTAGAAGTGTTATGATAAAAATATAAATTATACTAAATTGGTAGTGTATAAAATGACTGAGGCCTACAGTTAATTAAATCGATGTTAAAACGATGAAAATTGGAATGCAAAGGCCGAGGTTGATAATTTATAAAAGGAGAAAGTATGCTAGAACTAAAACAAATAGCCTTTTCGGCGCAGGGAACAGACGGACAAGTGGAGATTTTAGACGATATCAGCTTTGCGTGGCAAAAGGGTCGTATATTAGTAATAACCGGACCAAACGGTGGCGGTAAAAGTACACTTGCACGTATTATTATGGGTATAGAAACCCCTACAAGTGGAGAAATTTTTTGGCAGGGTGAAAATATTACAAAGGCCGATATCACTCATCGTGCACGTGCAGGGATAGGATATGCTTTTCAGATGCCGGCAAAGTTCAAGGGGATAACTATCCGCAAACTCCTGGAATTTGCAGCAGGGCATGAGATGAACGAGATAGAAAGCTGTGCTTATTTATCACAAGTAGGCCTATGTGCACAGGATTATATTAATAGAGAAGCTGATGCGTCTTTATCCGGTGGCGAGCTGAAAAGAATAGAAATAGCCACATTATTAGCACGAAAACCACAGCTGGCAATTTACGATGAGCCTGAAGCAGGTATAGACCTATGGAGTTTTTCCATGCTGGTGGAAACTTTTAAAAACTTGCGCCAGAATGAAGACCAAAGCATTATAATAATCAGCCATCAAGAGCGTATTTTGCAGTTGGCAGATGACATCATGGTGATTGCTGATGGTAAAATTCAAAAATTTGCATCACGTGACGAAGTGATGCCACATCTTAACACACATCCAGTACCAGACGGGGCATGTCCTGCGCCTGCGACATGGAATGCAGTGGAAACTGTAAAGTGAGCATAGGATAACAAGAAAGAGGAAAAGCAATGGACAATAAACAAAATATAAATAATAATGTTGATAATATAGATATAGAAGAAATATCAAAGCGTCTTTTAAAGACGGTGGCGAATATTGACGGTGCGGTAAAGGGTGCGTTCAGTTTACGTCGTGACGGCGATAGCGTAGAGCGTACTTCCACAAAAAATATTACTATCAGCGCAAGGGAAGATGGCAAACCGGGCATAGATGTGATTGTAAAGCCGGGCACAAAAAACGAAAGCGTACACATACCGGTGATTGTGACAAAAAGTGGACACAATGAAATGGTGTATAACGATT
>CAYIZZ010000200.1:0-1918 GCA_964367945.1 uncultured Oscillospiraceae bacterium
CTGATTTAATTAGGAGGTAGATTCTCTTGAGTATTAAAGTTGGTATTAATGGATTTGGTCGTATTGGACGTTTGGTATTTCGCGCAGGGCTGAAAAACCCGAATTTTGAATTTGTAGGCATTAATGATCCGTTCATGACTCCGGATTACTGCGCATACATGCTGAAATATGATACCATTCATGGTAAATATGACGGCGAAATTTCTTACACAGATGACGCTATTGTGGTAGACGGTAAAGAAATCAAATTCTTTGCTGAAAGAAATCCTTCCGATATTCCTTGGGGCAAAATTAGTGCAGAGTATGTAGTGGATGCTACCGGCATTTTCCACAGCAAAGACAAAGCACAAGGTCACATCGACGGTGGCGCTAAAAAAGTTGTATACACAGGTCCTTCTAAAGATGACACCCCGATGTTCGTTTGCGGTGTAAACCTTGATACATACACCCCCGACATGAACTTCGTTTCTAATGCATCTTGCACAACTAACTGCTTGGCTCCTTTGGCAAAAGTTATCAATGATACTTTTGGCATTAAAGACGGCCTGATGACTACTGTTCATGCTACTACAGGCACACAAAAAACTGTGGATGCTCCTTCCAGCAAAGACTGGCGTGGTGGCCGTGCAGCAGCAGGCAACTTGATTCCTTCTTCCACCGGTGCTGCTAAAGCTGTAGGCAAAGTTATTCCTGAGCTGAACGGCAAATTGACAGGCATGGCTTTCCGTGTTCCCACCTTGGACGTTTCCGTGGTAGACTTGACTGTTAACCTGGAAAAACCCGCAACTTATGAAGAAGTTTGCGCTGCTATTAAAAAAGCTAGCGAAGGCGAGCTTAAAGGCATTTTGGGCTACACCGACGAAGAAGTGGTTTCTTCTGACTTCATCGGCGAGACCCAAACATCTGTGTTTGATGCCAAAGCCGGTATCGCACTGACTGACACCTTCATGAAACTTGTTAGCTGGTATGACAACGAATGGGGCTACTCCAACAAAGTGCTTGATTTGATTGCATACATGGACAGCGTTAAATAAGTAACAACATACTTATAAAAGATCTTGCGGGGCTTATGCCATATGCAGGATCTTTTTTTGTTATTTATTTGTTATTTAAAAGTGAAATAAAAGCTGCTTTACATTACCGAGCAATATGGTATACTTAAATATATAAAGAGAGAATTGGAATGTGCAAAAGAAGGACGGTATGAATGGGATATATTGTGACGAAAAGCCGGACGCCAATGGTGTTTGATACATTGCCGGCAATAAAGATGCAATATGGATATACTACCTTGCCAAATATTTATACAATGGTGCAAATGTATGCCTTGGCAGATGATTTAGCGGTGTGTGTGAGGATATTTGAAAAAATACCTGCAGAAACAGAAGAAACTACATTGATATTAGCAGGAACAGAGGATAACATGCTGTCACTTTCGATATCAAAAGAGGGATGTTGTTTGTATGAGGTGCAGGATGCTGTATCTTGCTTGGGTAGAAATGGCAAATCGCGTGGCTTAGGCATCAAAGAACTTAAAAAGTTTGCCGGTGAAGATGAACAAGGATGTTACTGGGGTGTTTCCATGCTGATAACACAAGACATCCTGCAAAAAGCTGGAGTGTGTTTAAATGAAGGCTCGTCTTTCAAGGCCTTACTTTTAAGAAAAGACGAAGAAAAAATCATTGCAGCATCTGTAAATGATATAAGTGATAAGATAGATAAGTCGGTTTTTATGCCGGTGACAGTTAATTAAGATTATAATAATGTTTAAAACTAAAAGTGATCTGTAAACAAGGAGGATAACTAAATGCTGAAAGTAGTTTTTAAAGTTTTATTGGCCGTGGGCACTGTGTTTGCTTTGTTTGCTGCATGGCAGTATTTTGACAACCAAAAATCGGATTATATTGAAATTTATAAC
>CAYIZZ010000201.1:0-1914 GCA_964367945.1 uncultured Oscillospiraceae bacterium
ATGGAATTTCCGGTTTCAAGCACAGGTGAATGGGATATAAATGCAGAGCCTGAAACCACATGGCATTTTAATGAAAATGGCGAAGATGCTGATTTCTTCTCATCGTTTATGGGCGGCTCAAGGATGCTACCTAACGGAAACACCATCGCAGTTTCGGCTGCTGATTATAGAATAATTGAAATCACACCTGAGGGCGAAGTGATATTAGACTATATTATGCCAGTTCCGGGTAGAGGAATGAGAGTAGATAAAATATCACCTGATTATTCAGGATTGCAATTTGATGAGTAAATTATAAAATCAAAGATTATTACAAAACTAAAACGACCAAAGTCTAAAAGAAATCTTTATGACCTTGGTCGTTTTTATGTATTTTTCTAATCTTCAGTAAAGTATAATACAGGGAAAATAATATTACAAATTAATTTATGCCAGCATAGCATACGTATACACCTCTACCTTATTTTGACGAAAAACGGGAAGCATGCTTGCAAAAGCTTCCGAAAACCCGTCGCTGATGTTTAGCATTTTAGCGCTTATGTTGGCGCCTTCGGCCACTCACCCCGACGCTAACATTATTTGGGGCGTGACGTTTGCAAACGAGGCTTGTGATTTCATGAAAATCACTGTGGTAGCCACCGGATTTGACATGCATAGCGATGAAAAGACAAACAGTTTGTAAACGGTTTTATCATTAAAAACTTAAGGAGACGATGACATGAATATTATTTTACCCGAAGAGTATGGATTTCAATGCACACGGTTATGGGAAAAAAGCACAGGCTTGCCTATTAAATTGCTTGCATTTATGGATGTAGACAAGCAAAACAAGCACCCGTTTCTTTTGTATATTCAAAGGGATACTGAGCTTTTAAAGACCACCATTTGGCCTGTTTTTTTGCATCATCATACAAAAGAAGCCAGTGGATTTCCGCCGATTTGCGACAGTACATGGGAAAAACTTGAAAAATTCATAACGTGCAACAAAGACGCTTTGCTTGCACATTGGGCACTTGAGATAGATTCAATGGATTTATTTGAGCAAGTTCGCCAGATATAGGCAAACCAATGTAGTTAAAAATAATCTATAAAATGAGGAGGTACTGACATGAATATTATAAAAAATTCATACGTAAAATTCTTTTTTGTTGTCCAAGCAAAAAATACCTAAAGCACCGCCAAAGCCACAACCGCAATCAATGGCAATGTGGTTGTTCATCTGCACGATGCGCTCAAAGTGCCTGTCACCCGTGATGAAGCTAGTCGGTGTGTGGCCCGTTACCAAGATTTTGTCCTTAAAATACACCTTATCATAGTCGGTTTCGGCAAAAACCAGCTCCCTTGGAGTGTAGCTTTCCAGTGGGCGAGCTCGGCGAAAATGGTCAAGCCCGGCATGAACCAGCACATAATCTGTGCCGCCTGCGCACACCTCGGCATATAGGCTAAAATTTTCGATATAGTCTAAAACATCGCCTCTTTCTTCTTTGGAAAGAGCTAAAAACCCATCCAGTGTGGTTTGTCCACCGTCCTGTAGCCAAAGTTGCGATTCGGTGAAAGCAGAGCTTTCAAATTCCTGCATTGCATCTTTTGTGAGTTCTTGCGCGTGAAAACGTAAAGCCTGAAAAGCTGTGTACTCATGGTTTCCAAGCAAGGGGATCATATTGGCTTTGTGCATCATATCACGCAAGATTTCAATGGGTTTTTCGCCTCGGTCCACGATGTCACCCAGCACAAACAGCGTGTCGCAATCTCGGAAATTGATGGCGCGCAAAGCGGCTTTGTATTTTTCGTAGTTGCCGTGAATATCCGACATTACATAGGTTATGTGCATCCTCTTTTCTGTTTGAACAGGTTAAATATGATGATATAGGAACATACTACACTATTAAGGGAACAAGAATCCGGTGAAATCAA
>CAYIZZ010000202.1:0-1912 GCA_964367945.1 uncultured Oscillospiraceae bacterium
ATTTTCAAGAGCCTCAATATCCGATAACTATCATTTGCAACGAAGAAGGTAAAGTTAACAATCTCGAGCCCAACCGTGCTATTTATGACGAGTGTGGCGAGCTGGTTGATATTATTTTTGGATCGTTTTTAGTTGTAGGTGACGGCAAAGAAAGCTTTGAGAGCCTGCCACCTGAAATGATGGACAAGTATTCTAAGCTTTTTGAAAAGCCTGAGAGATTTTTCAAGCTTGCAGGGGAAATTATTGTGCAGAAAGTGGAGCCTGTAAAAGACGCTGTGAGAAAGCCTGAGCCTGAACGGTAGGCGGGAATTTAATACATCATCGCTTGGCTTTGACCTTGGTTCGTTGTATAATATGTTTTATTACGAGGTATTTATATACCCTTTAGTATAGCTGTCTGCTTATTGCAGACAGCTATTTCAAAATAATTTAGTTTTTTATGTAGTATTTGCGATTAAAACCGTAGTATATAAGTGAAGCCCAGAAAGGAGGCGGATAATAATGAGAACAGATGAAGAAATCATAGCGTTATTTTTCGAGCGTTCAGAAGTTGGACTAACGGAACTTGATACAAAGTATAGCAAGGTGTGTCATAAGCTGTCGTTTGGCATATTGAATAATCGGGCAGACGCAGAAGAATGTGTGAATGACGCATATTTAGGAGTGTGGAACTCTATTCCACCAACAAACCCTAACCCACTACTTACCTATGTTTGTAAAATTGTACGGAATGTTTCGCTTAAACGCTACAATTCTAATATTGCAAAAAAGCGAAATAGTGTTTATGATGTAGCAATTTCAGAACTTGAAGCATACTTATCGTCACCGAATACGATTGAAGCTGAACTTGAAGTAAAAGAACTTGCCCGTATCATTGAAAATTTTCTAGATACGCTGTCGGTAGAAAATCGTGTTATATTTCTAAGGCGATATTGGTTTTCCGATACTTACAAAGACATAGCCCTACGTGTAGACTTAAGCGAGAAAAATATATCCGTCAGACTTTCACGCATACGAGGGCAGATGAAACAATACTTAATTGAAAGAGAGGTTTTAATATGAACTCTAAAATGTTTTCCGAAGCTATGGGAGAGATTGGAGATAAGTACCTCGATGAAGTTATCAGCTACCAAAAGAAACGCAAAAATCAAAGTTGGGTAAAATGGGCGAGTATAGCCGCTTGTCTTGCGGTTGTAATTGTTGGAGCATACAGCCTATTCCCGAAAGGTGATATTATTTTCAAAGGCGAAAATCTAACTGTAAAATCAGTTGACTTTTCACAAGAAAATGTGCCGTCATCTGTAAATAGTTTTATTGACTTAACAGAAGAAGAAATATTCAATAACTATAACACAGCCATTTTCAAAGGTATGGTAAACGATATTGAAAATATCGAGATTGATTTTGACGGTGATGTTGCGTATCGGTCTATTGCTACTATTTCCATTCAAGAAATATACAGGGGCGATTTACAGACGGGCGAAGAAATAAAAATACTATTACCTTTACCTATTGATGTTGAGGGATTTGCTGTGGCAGGAGTTGAAGTAATTCCACAAATCCGTGTCGGTATGACGGGGATATTTATGCCCCTTGTACTTGATGATGAAACAGCTATATGGCAACAAAATGATGTTTGGTTTGACAAAAGGGAAATTGTAGATTATGGGTTGCTTGACGGTGAACGATTTGCCTTTTTAGAAACCGAAAATGGTTTAGTGTTTGCTGAGTGGGCTTATGAAAGCATTAGCAACGCAAAAAATCTTGATGACATTGAAGAATACATCTTAACAATGATTGAATAAAATGAACATTCCACAAAACCCTAATCCAATAAAAACCAAATAGCGCATCTGCGGACTGATACATAATTCAGTCCGTTTTTTTGTGCCTGACACAAGAAAGGAGGTGT
>CAYIZZ010000203.1:0-1892 GCA_964367945.1 uncultured Oscillospiraceae bacterium
GCTTCTTCCAAAAAAGAAACGTCGTAATCACTAAGCAGGTGCTTCAGCACCGCCAGCGCAATCTCAGTATAACTGCACCCCTTAAGGCTTTCCATGTCCATCAGAGAGATATCACGTGGTACAAACAATCCTCCATCCGGCGCCAAACCCGCCAAAATTGCCTGTGCAGATGTAACACTACACTCGTTATTCCGTGTACTGGTATACTCCATTTTTTTACCCCCTTGAGATGATGTTGTCAACTTTATAATGAAAAAGCGTTTTCTAAAATTGTTACTTTCGGGCTTTTGTCTTCGCTCCAAATAACCTCTGCTACATCAAAGCGCATAAAAGGTTCTCCCAGGCTATTTTTCATCATATAAATTTGTGCGGTTTTCATTATTTTTTGTTGTTTATGAATATCCACAGCCTCATATGCCGAAACCACAGCGTTTTCTTTTCTGGTTTTTACCTCAGCAAACACCCACATCTCGCCACGACGCAATATAATATCTATTTCACCATGACGGGTGCGATAGTTTCTGTCTATTACATCGTATCCGTTTTCCGTGTACATATTTACTGCGGCATCTTCGCCCAATGCGCCTATGGCTTGTTTTTTCATTTTGAGTGTTTCCCACTGTAAAACGACTTTAAAAACGTCTGCCGATAAAAGTCTTGTACACCATGCTCGTGCAACAGCTCATAGTGTAGTTTTGTACCATATCCTTTATGTTGCGCCAGTTTATATTGCGGATACTGCTCGTCCAGATCTTTCATATATCTGTCTCGTGTCACCTTGGCCAATATGGACGCCGCCGCTATACAAGCCGAGGTGGCATCCCCTTTCACCACTGTTTGACACTTTGGCGCAATATCGGGAGCCTTGTTTCCATCCACCAGTACCAAATCCGGCACAAGTGGCAAGCCCTCCACCGCGTCTTTCATTCCTTTCAGCGTGGCGTTCAGGATGTTCATCTGATCGATTTCATTCGGCTGAACCAAAACCACACAGTATGCCTTGGCCGATTGTATGATGATTTCATACAGTGAATCACGCTTTTTTTCGCTGAGTTTTTTCGAGTCATGCAGGCCGTCTATTTGGCTTTTGCCATCCAGCACCACCGCCGCCACACACACCGGACCACACAGCGGGCCACGCCCGGCCTCGTCTACACCACAAAGTATAAACTCATCGCTGCCTAAAAGTTCTTTGTCAAAGTTATACAGCTCCACACGCTCACCCTTACTAAAATATTGTAAGATTCTAGTTCAAATATGTTTTTTCAGCTTAATTATATCACTTTTTTTCAAAAACATCCATGGAAATATCATATAATTTCAATATGAAAATCACACCCAGAAAACCATCATACACTGTTTATAAATCGTATATTAAAACGTCATGTTTTCGCTCGGACTTTCCAAGCTAACACGGCCCAGTTTTGCGCCACGAAACTCGTCCAGTACCACAATCGACGCACGCTCTAAGTCCACTTCGCCACCGGAAATAAGCATACCACGTTTTCGGCCCACTGCTTCCAGTAGGTCCCATCCGTCCATGTTTTCAAAATCTACCGACAGCTTGAACCGCTCTTGTAACGGCTTTTGATATGCACCGTTGGCAAGCTGTTGCAAAAGTCCCGCGGCTATTTCTTCTGTAGGCAGTAGCCTGTCCGGAACCGAGCCGATAAGTGCTAGGTTCACCGCCGTGCGTGAATCGTCAAACTTTTTCCACAAAACACCCGGCATATCTAAAAGCTCATATGCGCCGGCGGCAATCCACTGCTCGCCACGTGTCACGCCGGGCTTGTCTGCCGCCTTTGCACGTGCACCACCTGCCCAGTTGTTTATAAACGTCGATTTGCCAACGTTTGGAATCCCTGTTATCATCAGGCGCACTTTTGCACCTT
>CAYIZZ010000204.1:0-1886 GCA_964367945.1 uncultured Oscillospiraceae bacterium
AAAAAAAGCTTGGCAAAAAACTCAATTAAAAACCATACTTTTTCAAAAAAAAGCTTGGCAAAAAACTCAATTAAAAACCATACTTTTTCAAAAAAAAGCTGGATAAAACATAAAATAGAATTACATATTTTCATAAAGCCTGTCTAGGTGCCGCGCTGCGCTTCGCTGGCGCTACTGCGTGTGCCGCTGGGCACAAAGCCTGCCTAGTTACCACGCCACAGGCTATTGCGTGTGCCGCAAGGCACCATTTTGTATAAAATGCGTCATTGGAAGTTTTTGCTGGGCCAAGTCAATGTAATCTGAGTCCGTTTTTTATTTAGCCAAAAGCCCCATACCGGCGTCAGCGCATCTTGCAAGGCGGCAGCCTTACTGCGCCGCACTTCCTTGGTATAGAACTTTTGGCGGTATAAAAAATTCGCAGAACCTATTGCTCACAAATTTTTGTGGTAGGCAAGGCAGACGACTGAGCAATACTTTGTGTATTGCGAATAAGGATAACGCCGCCTAACACGGAAATTTGTAAGCAAGAGGCGGTCTCAGATTGCATTGGCTTGGCCGACTTTTTTCAAAAAGCGTAATAGTGTCTTGACCTTAAGACGTGGCTTGACCTTACGACGTGGCTCCGCCACAAAATTCGCATCTGCCACTGGTATCGGGTGTGGTGGTTGCGCCACAAAACTGGCATTGAATCGCTGTTTTTGGCGCGGATGCCGCCGTGATATTTTCACGTGTTGTTTTTTGCACATGATTCAGTGCATCACATATATCCTCGCCAATTTTTTTATACCTGTTATATTCTGTACGGTTTCTACCTTCTTCTTTCACCCTACCATCATTAATCTTGAATCTTATTTCATCGAAGTACGGATGATTCACGTGTAAGTTTATATGAAAATTATACAGGTATTCCATCCTACGTGGGAAATAACTTTCTTCTTCACCATCAGAATTCCTACGTGTTATCTCACGTTCGTCTTCATCGATGTCTAAGTGACATCCCGTCACTTGTGAGAAATCCATAACGTCCGGGTTTTCTTCGTCCAATTGACGGCTTTTCGCGACCATGAACTTGCCTGCGTCTTCATCCAGTAAAATCTTATAGTTTCCGTCGGTACCTAGTGTTCGGGTTGTGTTGAACACCGATACCGCTTGTTTGTTTTCTTCCCTGTATGCCAGCTGTTGTTTTATCTCTTCAATAGTACTGTCGCGTCGATCGTTGAACCATCGTGATAACTGGTTTGCACAGGTTTTACACATGTTTCCGTCTTCTAGTTTACGGTTACCTAAAAGGCCTATCTCGCCACCACATAAGTTGCATTCTTTTTTCTCGAAAAGTTTTCCAAAGATACCCATTTGACATCAACTCCTCTTTAAAAGTTAATTATATGCGTAATTTATAAACTTATTCTTTGTTATTATCAGTTATCAGTAGTGTCAGCGTCAGTTGGTTTTTTGTCTGAGCTGTACATTGTGCCTGATTCTCTGCGTTGTGAAGCACGTTGTGAGCCCGGTGTTTCTAGTTTTTTCGCACTGGCGCTGCCGTAAGATAACAACGTCGTGACAAGTAACGAAACTAATACCCATAAACCTAGCGCTATCCATACCAGCCATAGCGGTGTACCTAGTACCGTATGTAAAATTAAACATATCAGCGCAAATACTAACCACTCGGCCCTGAATATTAGGTTTAATAAAAACGCAAACCAAAATCCCAAACCCTGGCCTGTCTTATGACGTGGACGTCCCTCTGTCACAAACCTCACCCCCCACTTCCCGCTTTTTTGAAAAAAAGCTTGGCAAAAAACTTAATTAAAAACCATACTTTTTCAAAAAAAAGCTAGCTGAAACATATAATAGAATTACATTAAAACACAAAGCCTGCCTAG
>CAYIZZ010000205.1:0-1874 GCA_964367945.1 uncultured Oscillospiraceae bacterium
CAAAGAAAGTTATTGTGGCCGACGGGGTAAACAAGCTGTGGACAGATATCATAGGTCGCTATCAAGGAGACACTCTAGAACAAGCAGGTGTGGGCCTAGAAAATGCGTCCACGCCACTGGTATGGCTGGGAATTTTAGCCTATACGCTATATATTTACTACGATTTTTCGGGATATTCCCTGATGGGTATAGGCATGGGTAAGATGCTGGGTTTTGACTTTGGTATGAACTTTAATCTGCCATATATTTCACGATCCATAACGGATTTTTGGCGCAGATGGCATATATCACTGTCCAGCTGGTTTAAAGAATATGTATATATCCCGCTGGGCGGAAACCGCAACGGATTTTTAAAGCAAACACGCAACATATTTATTGTGTGGCTGCTAACAGGATTTTGGCACGGCGCCAACTGGAACTTTATCTTGTGGGGTCTGTACTATGCTGCTTTCTTGATGATAGAAAAGCTATTTTTGCTAAAAAAACTGGAAAAAGGCCGTGTATGGCCGCATATTTACACAATGTTTATTGTAATGATAGGCTGGGCACTGTTCACCGGAAGCGATCCCGGAGTAAGCTTGTCGTTACTGTTTGAAAAGCTGTTTATATTCCAAGGCGGAGTGGGCGCACTATATTATTTGCGCAACTACATTGTTATTTTGGCTATCGGCATATTTTTTGCCACCGCCATACCGCAAAAAATATATGACAAAGTAAAGCACATCACAGCCGTACGCGCTGTTATTTTGACAGTACTATTTACAGTGTGTATCGCATACATGGTGGCAGGCGGATTTAGCCCGTTTTTATATTTCAATTTTTAGACTTTTCAGATAGTGCTGGCACTATCTAGCATAAGAGGTATTATATGCAAACTTTGCGCAACATAAAAAAATATCCTATAGTGATTGGTTTTTTTGCACTGCTTTTGTTGTTCACCTGTGCCGACATGCTAAGCCCGGATGAAGAACGCTCAGAGCTTGAAAACCGCAAATTGGAGCAAGCGCCCGACTTCACTTTAGAGGCGCTACTTGCCAATGAATGGACGATGGATTATGGCGAGTATATTCGTGATCAGTTTATAGCAAGGGATGGCTGGGTGTGGCTTTCGGGACTATTGAACGCCGCGCAAGGCCAGCTGGAAATAGGCGGAGTGTGGCTTGCTGAAGATGGATATCAAATAGCTAAAAACAGCACATGGAGCACAGGCCAGGAAAACTATTTCCCACTAAACACACAGCTGGTGGCAGATCTTGCTGTGCAGTATCCAGACAAAGTGACCACCATGGTGGTGCCGTCGCCTGCAAACATGCTAAGTGATAAACTGCCGTATGCTCCACAGCAAATAGATGAAAACGCAAAACTTGACGAGATGAGCCGGCAATTTGCCGCAGCAGGCGCAAATGTTGTTGATTTGCGCGAGGCGTTTGCGGCGGCTATAGCGGCAGACAATCAAGTGTATTACCGTACAGACCACCACTGGACAACCGACGGTGGAGCACAGATAGCCTATGAGGAGTTTTGCAAATCGCAAGGAATGGAAGCTATTTTACCCAGTGATGATTTGCGAGTGGAAGTGGTAGACTTTTTAGGCACAAACTATGCAAAAACCCAATATGTGAATACTGTTTCAGATACGCTGGTGTATTACGACTTACCAAACGCAATGACATATCGAAATCCCGATGTCGATGCGGGCGAGGGTACCAAAGAAGTAACCACCACCATAATGAACGAAGAAATGCTGCAAGAGTACGACAAATATGCCGCGTTTTTACATGGGAACAACGGGTACACCGTGATAGAAGGAAACGGCGAAGGCTCGGTATTAGTGCTGAAAGACAGCTATGCAAATAGTTTTGTGCCGTATCTTG
>CAYIZZ010000206.1:0-1857 GCA_964367945.1 uncultured Oscillospiraceae bacterium
ACTTGCATTTCATACGTGAAGATAGAAACGATGCCCTGCACTGTGCAGCCACATTCGCGCAAAATATCTACCACTTCAATAACACTGCCTGCGGTGGATATAAGATCTTCCACTACCACCACTTTTTGGCCGGGCTCTACTTTTCCTTCAATTTGGTTTCCACGACCGTGGTCTTTAGCGGATGCACGCACATAACACATGGGTAGACCTAAAATGTCTGCCACTAAAGCGGCATGAGCGATACCTGCAGTGGCTGTGCCCACCACCACGTCACAATCGGAGTATTTTGTGCGTATGATATCGGCAAGGCCTTCCTCTACATGACCTCTCACAGTAGGATAAGATAAAGTGAGCCTGTTGTCGCAATAAATAGGACTTTTTATTCCTGATGCCCATGTGAATGGATCATTCGGCCGTAAAAAAACAGCATTGATACTCAATAAATCTTTTGCAATTGTTTTAGCTATATCGCTCATAATACACCTCTATACTATTATTTATATCTTTTACAAAACAGTGCTATCTTCAGCCACCCACAAAATCGGCTAAAATATTACGGTATGCCAGCACAGGGTCTGCGGCGGCTGTGATTGGGCGACCTACCACAATATAATCACTGCCCAGTTTTGCGGCATCAGCCGGAGTGGTGATGCGCTTTTGGTCGTCAACGCTACTGCTTAGTGGGCGAATTCCCGGTGTGACACAAACAAACTCAGGACCACACTGTTCTTTTACCACTGTTACTTCTAAGGGACTGCACACCACACCATCTAACCCACTAGCTTGTGCATTCGCGGCATAAGATGCCACCACCTCGTCCACTTTGCCTTGGACAAGCAGCTCTTTGTGCATCATCTCTTCACTTGTGCTGGTAAGTTGTGTCACAGCAATCAAGCGTGCACGTGCATTTCCTTTGGCACCTTCTTCCAAACCCTCCAGTGCCGCTTTCATCATTATACTTCCGCCTGCGGCATGTAAGTTAGTCATATCTACACCAAGTAAAGCAAGGTTTTTCATAGCCTTGTGTACCGTGGTTGGAATATCGTGTAGTTTCAGGTCAAGAAAAATAGGATGACCCCTATCTTTCATCTCGCGTACCATGTTTGGGCCCTCGCCGTAAAACAGCTCCATACCGATTTTTAAAAATGGTTTCTCATCTGTGAAACGGTCAAGAAATGCTGTCATTTCAGCATTATTTGCAAAATCGCATGCTATAATTACATCTTTTCTCATCTTTTGTGTGCCCTCCCTTTTATATCTGATAAATTTTCAATATTATATGCTGCCATAACGGTCGGCATCATTTCAATAATAGTTTTGCATACAGTAGGATCTACCAATGTTTGGCTACCCACCTGTACTGCGGTGGCGCCTGCTGAAATATACTCAAGTACATCGTCTACATCAGCTATACCGCCCACACCCACCACGGGAATATCCACCGCACCGCAAACTTCGTACACCATGCGCAGTGCTATCGGCTTTACGGCAGGGCCACTAAATCCACACATACCGGTGGATACAATAGGTCTGCCTGTGCGTGGGTCTATGCGCATACCAAGAAATGTATTGGCAACCACCAGCCCGTCTGCGCCCTCGGCCTGGCACGCCTTTGCGATATCTGTGATGCTGGTAACATTTGGGCTGAGCTTTATCAGCATAGGTTTTTTCACTCTGCCTCTTAGGGCACGAACCACCTCGGCCGCACATGTAGCATCTGTGCCAAATGCCATGCCACCATGCTTCACATTCGGACAAGATATGTTTATTTCCAGTATATCTATCCTGTCGTCAGCAGCAAATTTTTCAGTCACTTTCACATATTCTTCTATGGAAAACCCACTAATGTTTGCAATA
>CAYIZZ010000207.1:0-1830 GCA_964367945.1 uncultured Oscillospiraceae bacterium
TCACCAAAAACTCGGTGCAATAGGCATTGGTGATATCGGGGTTTAGCTCGTCAGTAAAAACACCCTTGCCTACATTTGCGGTAGACAATTTTGGTTTCGGTTTAGACTCTGCTTGCTCATCATCTGCTACCATAGCGCCACCTGCAATCACTTGCTGCATACCCTCTAAGATAATGCAAAAACCCATGCCGCCGGCATCTACCACTCCTGCTTTTTTCAATACTTCCAGCTGGTTTGGGGTTTCATCTAGGGCTATGCGCGCCTCTTTCACGATAATATCCCATAGCTTTATCATATCGCTCTCGCCGCTTTGTGCCGCTTTTTCGCTGGCCACACGAGACACTGTAAGCATAGTGCCCTCGGTGGGCTTCATTACTGCTTTATATGCGCCTTCCACGCCTTGCTCCAGCGCCGCCACAATATCTGCGGCATCTGCTGTTTTCTTGCCTTTCAGCGCTTTGGAAAATCCACGGAACAATAGGCTGGTGATAACACCCGAGTTACCACGTGCACCACGTAGCATGGCGGAAGCCGCAGCATGACTTGCCTCGGCCACAGTACAGCTATCCGGCATACTGGCAAGCTCATCTTTTGCCGCCGATACTGTCATACTCATGTTGATACCGGTATCACCATCAGGCACCGGAAATACGTTCAGCTCATCTACTTCTGCACGATACTTGCGAATGTTGTTCGCACCCGAAATAATAGCGTCTCTTAGTTTTTTTCCTTCTATCATATCAATTCACTCCAAAATATAGCTATATGCATTTTCATATTTTAAACTTACTAGCTTGCTTATATATAAACACTTACCCAAATTTAAGCTATGATATCGTCCACAGACACGCGAACATTTCGCACGGTAAGGCCGGTAGCTTCCTCTACCACATATTGAACCTTATGTGTAACACTGCGCACTGCCTCGGTGATGTTCAGCCCATATGTCACTTTAATATGCAGTTCAATATCAAGTTGGCCGTCTTCTTCTCTTACACGCACGCCTTTTTCAGGAAAATCTTTGTTCAATAAACTTCTTAGGTTATCTTTTGTTCCCTTCACGGCCATTCCGGCTACACCAAACCCACTTTGCACCACAGTTGCAACCAATTCTGAAAAATAGCCCGATGTCATGCTCACTTTTCCTAAAGTGTTGTAATATGATACCAAAATCTTTCCCTCCTTTGTGGGTATTGCCATCACCCACACATAGTATTAAAGCTATATTAAACTATCACCATCACTTTTTACATTTCACAATGCACTATAACTACAAAGATATACAGTGCCAATATATTATACAACTTGTACATGTTATTGTACAGAGAAAATACGGTGAAAATACGCAAATACGGAAAAAATGACCATTTTACACAGAGCAAACTATAGTTTTTCGTTGCTTTGCTGCATGGTCATTATTTTATCGACAGATTTTCATAAGATATCTTTGTGATTTTTATTAGTATATCTAATCAACTTTGCAAAATGTATGTTCTATTTCGCCTATATACATGCGATGGTAATCTTGCTCTGGATAGTGTGTTTTACTGATATTGCTGTCCAAAAATCCTTCTTTCACCATGTCTTGTATATACAATTTACGGCATATCAGCACCAAGCTAGCTTCCTCAAACGCCGGAACACCCACAAACTCGTTTACATGCAGACCCGTTTCAGTGATTTTGTCACTGTCGCGACCGCTTTTAGTTCCCAGCAGTGCCAGCTCCTCACGAAACTTACCTTTTTCAAAAAACGACAAAGAATAGTAGTCTTGCGCTTCCATAAACTCTTTGGTGTAGCGCTGTGGGCGCACATATGCCGTTGATACCG
>CAYIZZ010000208.1:0-1811 GCA_964367945.1 uncultured Oscillospiraceae bacterium
AATTGAGTTTTTTGCCAAGCTTTTTTTCAAAAAAGCGGGAGGATTGAGATGACTGTCAGTATGTTTTCATCCACTAAAAACTTCACTTCATGGTTTGCGAACTCAAACCCATACACGCGTTCCGGGTCATTCTGATACGCAGGCCGTGGATCCATCTCAAGCACCGCCACAACCGCTTTCCGTTTACTTTCAGGCAGACTTTCAAGCATACTTTCAGACACATTCACCGACAGCTTTTTCTCGGGCGCATACCTCGCAAACCCCGACACCGCTTCAGGCACACAATCCACATATGTCAGGTACGGCTTAACATCATAAATCAGCGTTTCATCGACCAAATCCGCACCACCAACCCACAACACAGGCCCTACCTCATCACTACACTCCACTTTCAAAAGCTTCACTACAGACAACCCGATAGGATTCGGCCGAAACGGTGATCGTGTCGCAAACACGCCTTTTTTCTCGTTCCCACCAAGCCTCGGTGGCCTGACAGTCAATGCATCAGTTTTCGGTACAGAAAACCCCCACACCAGCCAAACATGCGAAAACTCCTCGATACCACGCACGGCATCCATACTCCGATACTTCGGCTCAAACACCACTTTCGCTTCAAGTTCTTTCACAAGATTACTTTGACGCGGCACCCCAAACTTCGTTTTAAAATCCGTATAAATCTTCGCCACCGGCTCCATCTGCATCTCGACACCCCACTTTTGAAATCATATACTCTCACTTTAAAGTATACCACAAAAAACCCCGCCATATCCAAACCCGATGTACTCCGACTTCATTTCACATCAGTTCAGCTACGGCAGGACACTCACTCATATTTCATGCTTTTCATAAAACTCCGCTTGCGACATGGTATGCACTATTTGAATCGAAAGCGCACCCACTTCCACGCCCGGCTCCATCTGCAACACGCCGGTGATAGAATTGGTCATCTGCCGAATCAAATGCTCGGTATCGGTATCCTCGTCACCCACCACGCGAAGCGCCACACCAATCCGACCTTCAGACGTCTTATGCACCACGATACCTTTCGTTATATCATCATTTTTCTTAAATATATCCCCTAAATGACTTTTCACCGCCAACACGGCCGGTATCTCATGCAACGCCTGACCAACCATCCGTTTAATGTTTTCTTTTTCGGTCTCGCCCATATTCCCTTCATTTTTCCAAAAGAACTCATACTGGTCCAGCTGCTCCACTTTTTCGTTGTTTTTATACTCAATTTCTTCGATATACAGTCTTTTTCCAGTGTTTTTATCATCCATTCCAGATACATCTCCTTTCGGGTTAGCATGTATCTTCATCATACACTTTAAAAAGTCCAAAATTCACATCATTTTGTCGATTTTTATTATTCGATGGGCACATCAGGTAGCGAGTACGCGCCCGCTTCATCGGTGAACAGCATTGTTGGGCTGACGGTTTCTTCAAATATCCGCATCTCAAAATGCAGGTGCGAGCCGGTAGAGTATCCTGTGGTACCCATCAGGCCAATCTGCTGGCCTTGTTCCACCATTTCTCCCGCAACAACGTCAATTTCAAACAAGTGGTAGTAGTAGCTTTTCAGGCCGCCACCGTGTTCAATCACTATTGTTCCGCCGGTATTCAGTAGCACGTCGGCAAACACTACCCTGCCTGCGCCGGGTGCTATAATCGGCGTACCTTCGGCGTTTGCGATATCCAGTGCCGCGTGTGTACGCAGGGTTGATGCGTCCCCGTTCGTTATACGTTGCACGCCGTATTCTGAGGTGATTCTACCCTCGGCCGGCCATATAAACGCGCCGTCCCAGTAT
>CAYIZZ010000209.1:0-1764 GCA_964367945.1 uncultured Oscillospiraceae bacterium
GACATGGCGCTGTGAAACAATCAAACAACGGAACATCTTTTCCATTTTTTCTATATGGAATCGGTTTTATCGACTTGCGCAGATAATCTCCGCTTAAAGTTTCCTCTACAAATTTTTCAAATCTGCTTACATCCACGTCTTTCCATTCAGACACTGCTTTTTCTTCAAACATCTCTGCAATTTGAGAAAAACGCTCATAACCACCCGGTTTCAGCACAGTTGTCGCCATGGTAATGGGCCATATTCCACAATATGCCATCTCTGCCACAGTGAAAGTGTCTGCACCACCGGAATAAGATATCCGAAGGTTGCCGTCAAACTCACGGCTGAGCTTCAGTGCAAGTGACGCACTAAGCGAAAATAGTGGTCTGCCCGACATATACATCTCTTCACCGGGAAGCTCCCCTGCTTTCACGTCAACAGGACATGTGTTTGTAAGCTTCACTCCAAACGATAACCCCAGCACATCCGCCTTTTCCTGAAGACGCTTTAGCATCGGTATGGCATCACCCCACTGCAAGTCAGCCTTAAAGTGGTGATCATCAAAACTTATATAATCATATCCAAGCTTATCCAGTGTCTTTCTTGCAAAATCATACCCTAAAAGAGTAGGATTACATTTCACATATGTGTGTAGGCCTTTTTCAGCCAAAAGATAGGTTGCTATCTTCTCTATTTCTTCCGGAGGACATCCGTGCAAAGTAGACTCTGTGACAGACTTGCTTATTTTAGACGAAATCGCATTTACATACTCGGCATCAATATTTTCAAATTTATCCAAGTTTGCAAGTGTCCACGCCACACATTCTTTCCATGCAGTTGTGTTTTTTGCATCTTTCATGCCTTCTAAGAAGTTATCAACTTTTTCAGACTTTATCCCTTTTAGGTCATACCCAACACTCATGTTGAAGATAAACCCATCGGGATTGCCCAGCTGTAACTCTTTGGCCAAAAGCTTACATGCAAACCACGCTTTGATATATTCTTCCAAAGCTTGTGGCACAAAAAGCTCTGTTGACCACTCGCAGTTATAGCATTCATCGCCTGCAGTGATACATGGACGCTGCACACATTTGGACATTTCATCTCCATCCATCACCTGCACTGTCTTACATTCAAAAAATCTACTTCCTGCCACATAGCCCGCCACAAAGTTTTGTGCCAACTGTGTATGAGGGCCTGCTGCCGGACCAAAAGGTGTTTCTATAAATTCATCAAACATAGACAACATTTTTTCATTTTCTATCTTAACTATTTTTGAAACCCCAAATATACTTTTTTCTGTTTTATACTCAGCCAATATCCTGTTCATCAGCTTCGGAAACGAAATCGTCCGCATTAATTCTCCCATAATGCCCTCCTGCTTTTAATATGCACCTAAATCAGACCAAAGTTTCTTACTTTCTTCAAACGTCCATGCATTTATTTTGTCTTCGTCAATAGCTACAAACTCTCTGTCTTTATAAACAACTTTTCCATTTATTATCGTACTTCGGCAGTTTTTGCCCATCATGCCGAAAAGCATGTGTCCATCAATATTATCGTGTGAGAATGGTGTGAACGGCTTGTAGTCCATCACAATCACATCGGCCGCGGCACCTTCTTTCAGCACACCCAACGGCTTTTCAAAATATTTAGCACAAAGCTTTGGGTTTTCTAAAAACAGAGCATCTGTACTCTCGCACCATCCAACATTTGCCATACATGCATTGTGCCTTTGCATCGGTAATATCGTTTTAAGGCTTTCAAGCATATCATGGGTGT
>CAYIZZ010000210.1:0-1761 GCA_964367945.1 uncultured Oscillospiraceae bacterium
ATTTCGCCGGTGAATTGACCTTCGTCTTCCCAACCCATGTTTTGAGCGCCAAGGGAAATAAGATTTTGATCAGTTTTTTTGTCGGCGGTTTCCAGTGTGGTGAAGGACGGAATGACAAAAAGCTGCATTTCTTCACGGCTGATATCTTTGGTCAAGTCTTGTAATTGTGAAAGAAAATCAACTGTTTGTGCGATGGTTTTATACATCTTCGTGTTTGTGCCAATATAGAGTTTATCAAGTCTATTCATATTAGTATAAGTCCTTATTTGAAGTTTTCTTGCTCGATGGATTTTATTTCGTTTACTTTTGGAGTGGAAGAGCCGTCTTGGAAAGTAAGTGTGATCCACTCAGACAAAATTTTCTTTGCAAGCTCTGGGCCTACAACACGCTCACCGAAGCAGATAACATTGCCGTCATTGCTTAAAACAGAGCGCTCTGCAGAGAAATTATCGTGGCAAACAGCTGCGCGAATGCCTTTGAATTTGTTGGCAGTCATGGCCATTCCGATGCCTGTGCCGCAAACCAATACGCCGCGTTTTTCATAATTGCTATCAATAATAGCATCGCAAACACGCTTTGCAATGGTGGGGTAGTTAGTGGGATCTTCTTTTGTGTCACAGCCTACATTTTCTACGCTGACACCTTTTGATTCAAGTAACTCGATTAAAATGTTTTTCAGTGGTACGGCTGCATTGTCGCATCCAATAACAATAGTCATCTGTACATCTCCTTTTGTATCATATAGTTTATGTTGATTTAAGTAATAATATGCTAAATGTGCCTTATCCCCAGATTTCTATGGCTTTTGCAAGTGCCTCACAATTATTTGCAGCAGTTTGCAAATCCACACCATTAGCGGTGGCCGAAACAGCTGTCATTGCTGCCTTTGCACCTTCTGTGGCACCCATAGGATGCCCTTGGATGGCACCACCTATGCCTAGTATTATGTCTGAGCCAAGCTCGTCTTGTACTGAGACTTGGTTTATAGCAGTAAGGCCACCGCCCACGGTTGTCACTAGTGGCGATATACCGGGTAGCTCTATCTTTTGTGCCTGCACGGTTTTGGCAAAATCGTACGCCTGGGCAGGCACGTTGAAGTTTGGATACATCGTCATTACAGCAGATGCACCGGCAATACGAGGCAAAAAGCCTACCATCACTTCGTTGGTTATGCCGCCAAAAGCTGAATCAAACACGGAACAACCTGCATAATGTCCTAAAATGAATAGCTTGTCGCCAAACTCTTCGGAAATTTCCTGTAATGCGTCCAGTCCGCCAAACACATAGTTTACCATGCAGGCCTTAGCACCGGCCTCGATCACTGCTTTGGCGTTATCACGCATTTTCTTTGGTGTAGAAGTGATGTTAGGTATATACAGTACCTCTTTACCTGTTACCTCAGCACACTCCTTGGCGGTTTTGTTGTATGCCAGTACACGCTGGGAGACCTCGTTATAGCAAGGCGAGCCTAAAAGCTCATCATCTTTTACAAGATCTACACCACCCATGGCTACTTGCTTAAACAGCTGTGCGCCTTCTTCTACCGAAAAGCCTGCACAAGGTTTAATCATGTTTAAAACCAGTGGCCTGTCGTGTACACCGGTCATTGTACGCAGATCACTTATACCCATTTTAGGGCCGGTAAAGTCGGTTTGCACAGGTCCTGCAAACTCTAAGTGCATTAGCTTCACATCCATGGATGTGGACACATCGTTGCCTACCAGTGCTGTCATGAGCATGGAAAGGCTGCCACCGAAATTA
>CAYIZZ010000211.1:0-1724 GCA_964367945.1 uncultured Oscillospiraceae bacterium
GAAGTGAAAACTCAGGGGTGGCACCCTTGCCGGTGGCATGGATGGTTTTGCCGCTCAAGTCTTCGATGGAAGTAAGGCTTTCGCCGTTTTCAACAATGTATAAAACGCCAAGAGTGTTTATGGCAAGCACTTCAACGCCGCCCTCGGTGTTGTTGTAAATAACAGACGCCAAGTTTGCCGGAACAGCAGCAATGTCAATTTCAGACTTTGCTATTTTAGCAGCAACTTCGCTGGTGTCTGCAATCATTTCAAATGTGTAGTTGTTGTCGGTGATCTCGCCATTTTCAACAGCGTTCATGAAAGAAACCATGCCCATGGTGGTGGGGCCTTTCAGGCCAAGAGCACGCACATCAACAGGATCGGCGGCTTCTTCTTCGGGCATTGCCTCAGAGGATGCAGGTGCAGAAGACGCAGGTGCGGAGGACGCAGGCACAGAGGATGCTTCGCTGGCAGGAGTAGCGCCACAAGATGCCAGCATGGCAATGGATAACATAAGTGCTAGAGAAATAAACAATAGTTTTTTCATGTTTTAAACCTTTCAGAGTTTGGAGTAGTATGATTTTAAAAATAACATGTTCTGCAAATGGAATCAAGCAAACAGGCTAAATAAAATGTATCAGCATACAGGCAGAGTGCTATGACGATGTATTTTACCCAGCGAGTTAGTTATAACTAACCTACAAATTAAAATATCATATTTTGGTTAAAATGTCAATGGTTCATAGGAAGTATCTGGGATATAAAAACAGGTTTTTCAGGTAAAGAGCGTTGAAATTTTAAGTAAAAAAAGAAAGCTGGGCGTTGTCTTTTGGAAAGTCCCATATGTAGGAAAACACCTCTTTTTCGCCGTATAGCATATTATGTTTTGTGCAGAAATTTTTGATATATCGTGATAATTTTGCGCTGTTTGGGCTTCTTAGGCCGTATGACGAGCGGTATTTTTTCATGTATTCAGACTTTAGGCCGGGGAAGTGGGTGTCCAGCTTCTCATAAAAATATTCGCGATTTCCATACCTTAATGTCATGCCGATGCCGAATGTTAAAACGCCTTTTACGCCGGCATCTTTGCAGTAGTCTAAAAGTCCTGCGATGTTTTCCTGTGTGTCGTTTATAAAAGGCAAAATAGGCGAAAGCCACACAATGGTGGGTATGCCCGCTTTTTGTAGCTCTTTTAGCACGTGGTATCGTCTTTTTGTAGTGCATACATTTGGCTCTAGTAGCTTGCACAGAGCCTCGTCGTGTGTGGTGAGAGTGATTTGTACCACGCATTTTGTTTTTTCGTTTATGCGCTGCAGTAGCTCGATGTCACGCAAAACAAGGTCGGACTTTGTCAACACAGCTACCCCAAAACCATGCTTTTCGATCAGCTCAAGGCATTTTTTTGTGTTTTGCAGTTCTTTTTCCAGTGGCAGGTACGGGTCTGTCATGGCGCCGGTAGTTATCATGCAGGGACTGCGCCGTTTAGACAGCTCCTTTTCCAAAAGCTGGGTGGCGTTGACTTTTACTTCGATATCTTCAAAATCATACGTTTTACCGTACACTTCACTACGGCTGTCGCAATAAATACAGCCGTGGGTGCAGCCTCGGTATATGTTCATGTTGTTTTTTTGCGAGAGCAGGCTTTTGGCTACTATCTCTTTCATGGCAAAGCTCCGTTTATTTTTTTTGCTAGCCAAGCCGATGTAATCCGAACCCGCCTATTTTTGGTAAATTTATGCGTGATA
>CAYIZZ010000212.1:0-1692 GCA_964367945.1 uncultured Oscillospiraceae bacterium
CGTGTAATATGTTCTCTCGCTATTTGCGTTTTCGTGTTGATATTATAAAATTAACTTGTGTTTTGGTGCATAAAGAGTTATAATCAGCATATAATATATGCGAGGTGTATAGATTATGGCGGTAATTCTAAAGCGAAAATTATATGATAGATTGCTACAGTGGAAAACCGAAAGTTGCGGAAGTACAGCATTGATGATTGACGGCGCACGGCGTGTGGGTAAAAGTTATATTTGCAAGCAGTTTGCAAATGCCGAATATAAAACTCATATTATTGTTGACTTCGGTAATATTTCAACCGAAATTACGGATTTGTTTCTACATGAAACGGATAATCTTGATTTGTTTTTTTTAAAGCTGTCTGCATACTTTGGCGTGACCTTACACGAAAGAAAATCTCTAATCATATTTGACGAAGTACAGCAGTTCCCAAGAGCTCGTCAACTCATTAAATATTTGGTCGCAGATGGCAGATACGATTATATCGAAACAGGCTCACTTATCAGGCTGAAAAAGAATGTACAGGATATCATTATCCCATCTGAGGAAGAACACATTGAAATGTTTCCGCTGGATTTTGAGGAATTTTTGTGGGCGCTTGGGGACGAAAACACCGCAAATTTAATACGCACATGTTTTGAAACCAAAACTCCGTTAGGGCAAAGTCTGCATAGAAAAACGATGAACGACTTCAGGCAGTACATCATAGTCGGCGGAATGCCGCAGTCCGTATTAGCATATGTGCAGTCAAAAACGTTTGAAAAACCCGATGTTGAAAAACGCAGGATTTTATCTTTGTATCGTGAAGATGTTGCCAAGTTTGCCCCCGGCTACGAAGATAAAGTGTATGCTATTTTTGACGGGATTCCCTCTCAACTCACTAAAAAAGAGAAAAAGTATACATTTTCCTCCATTTCAAAAAATGCAAGGTTTAGAAATTACGAGGATTCATTTATTTGGCTTAGTGAAGCGATGATTGTCAATGCTTGCTACAACACCACCGATCCTACCGTAGCACTCGCATTAAGCGCAGACCACGCCACTATGAAGTGTTATATGGCAGACACAGGTCTATTGGTTACTCAGTCGCTCACAAGCAATTTAATGACTGCGGACGAAGTTTACAAGGCGGTGCTATTTGATAAAATAGACATTAACGAAGGTATGCTCATGGAAAATGCCGTAGCTCAAATGCTAAGGCGAAATGGACACAAACTCTATTTCTATTCCCGCAATGATAATAAAAACAGAGCAAATCACATGGAGATTGACTTTATCATTACAAAGAATAATAAGATTTGCCCTGTTGAAGTTAAATCCGGGAAACGGATTAGCCATTCTTCACTGACTAAGTTTTTGGGAAAGTTCAGCCAAAATATTGGAGAGAAATACGTCTTGTATCCCAAAGATGTGATGATTAAAGACGGAATCTTTTATCTTCCTCTATACATGGCTATGTGCTTATAGTTTTATTATAAAATAAAGAACGCATCGATTTTTAACAGTCGATGCGTTCTTTATGAATTTGCTTACTTATTTTTAAGTTTTTCATATTCAAGTCTCAACGTATGCTTGCCTATGATGACAGACTTGTAAATTGGGTCGGCATGTGGTAGATAAATCGCCGGAATGGAAGAGTGTAACATTTGGCTTAAATTCGGGCTTTTTTCGAGTATATTTTGGATAATGGTTTT
>CAYIZZ010000213.1:0-1686 GCA_964367945.1 uncultured Oscillospiraceae bacterium
TGTGCAAAAAAGTTTTCATAAATATTCTGCCATGCGAAAATATCGGTGCTTTCGTAGCGATATTGATTTAAAATAAGCGAGGCGTCAATATCACGCACAGCAATCAAGTTATTATCATCTTGTGCAGCAGTGCCTAAAATAACGTTTGAATAGTGGTATGCGGTGGCAATGTGGCTGTATTCGTCCGGCGCGGCAAGAGGAGGTATCAAAAACATGAATACTATACCAAGACCCAAAGCACACACGATAAATAAACGATGTATAGCTATTTTGAAAACAAAACACAACACATATATAGCTAAGGCAAGCACAATAAGGAAAGCCGCAAAAAACGAATAGACGTCGATGATGAATGTGCCGACATAGTGGGTGGCGTATTGCAGGGCTATCATGCCGTCTACCTTTGTGCCGTCTTGATATAGATCATAATGTCCACTGGCATAGTATTCTTCGTTCATGGTGTAGCGGGTGTCCAGATGATCTATCGGCTGATAGTCATCAGGTCTGCCGTCACTGCGATGAAGTCCGATGACGTCCTGAGGCGTGTCGGGCGTGGTGGTGATGGAAATACTACACGGCTGGATTACATCTATGTTAATGGCTTCGTCAAACAAAAAAAGATGAAAAGTATTATCCAGCAAAGTATCCATCTCGGTGGTGTTTTCGGCAAGTAAGTTACCATTTTCGTCATAAAACTTCACATGTACAGTGCCGTGGGCAATGCGATCATACGTGGTGACATTCAGCAAAACACCATGAATCGGACCCAGAGCGACTGTTTCTTGTATCACTTCACTGTTTTCGCCTATAGGCTGCGTTGTGGTAGAGTATGTGTCGTTGACAATAGCTCTGCGATATGCCGTGGTAACATCCGGTAAAAAAGTGTACCCAGCCCAGAAGAATAAAATCACAAGAAGCATCACCAAAGAAATCATGACGCACAAATGACGCCACAGTGGGATGCCGCTTATAGGTTTTTTGAAAAAATCAAAAGTTTTTTTCATGAAAAAATTCTCCCGGGTAAAAATGAAATCTATATCGAGGACTTTTTTGGTGCGAATAAAAGAAAGACAATCACAGGCACAGCCAAGGCAAATACCAGCATGTAGCGCAAGTCACGGTATGTAGGCGCGCCCAGCATCAGGCCGGCCCATACCAAAAGCATGGGTAAAAGGCAAAGAAAAAGCCGACTGCGGTGTGTTGCAACAAGATGGCACAGGGCAAACAATGCAAAAAGCGCCATGAGGCCCATGGAAAGAAACTCTGTGCGTGAAAGGAAAAAGCCTTGCAGATTAACACCGGTTAGGCCTAGCACAATATCTTTGTTTTCTACACCGTATGCGTCAGGTGGTGCGTTTTCAATGTGTGCGGCATGTGGCGGGAAGTCATATTTCCAATAGCCTATGGTTTGAAGAAGCCACGCATTGGCATATTCGCCTAAATGCTGGGGCATCCATCTAAGCCAAAGCATTAAAAGCTGTGTTTGATTTTCAGAGAACGCCTCGCCGTTAAACTGTGGGTGACGCTTGATATTATCGGGTGAAGACGAGATGTATTCCTCACGGATGACGCTGAGGGGTATCACGCTTTCGATGATAGCAGCGTCTTCGTCGGATATCTCGGCACCACTGGCAACAACACGGCTGATTTGCTGCATAGGAATGGCGGCGGCCTCGACACTGCCCA
>CAYIZZ010000214.1:0-1674 GCA_964367945.1 uncultured Oscillospiraceae bacterium
GAGGAGTTTAATAGCGTGAAAGATGAGCTTGTGGGGGATTTTGGGTAGGCGAAAGCCTACTCGATTTTGTGTTGTCTTTAATAGTTTGATTATATATAGACTTTTAGAAGAAAGTTCCGTATAATTTTAGCAGTGAGATTATTTTGCTAATCTCGAAAAGAAGTATGGGCGGATTGTATACCGTCAAATTTATATACCCTTTAGTATAGCTGTTTGCTTATTGCAGACAGCTATTTCAAAATAATTTAGTTTTTTATGTAGTATTTGCGATTAAAACCGTAGTATATAAGTGAAGCCCAGAAAGGAGGCGGATAATAATGAGAACAGATGAAGAAATCATAGCGTTATTTTTCGAGCGTTCAGAAGTTGGACTAACGGAACTTGATACAAAGTATAGCAAGGTGTGTCATAAGCTGTCGTTTGGCATATTGAATAATCGGGCAGACGCAGAAGAATGTGTGAATGACGCATATTTAGGAGTGTGGAACTCTATTCCACCAACAAACCCTAACCCACTACTTACCTATGTTTGTAAAATTGTACGGAATGTTTCGCTTAAACGCTACAATTCTAATATTGCAAAAAAGCGAAATAGTGTTTATGATGTGGCAATTTCGGAAATTGAAGCATACTTATCGTCACCAAATACGGTTGAAAGTGTGCTTGGAACAAAGGAACTTGCCCGTATCATTGAAAGTTTTTTAGATACGCTAACAGTTGAAAATCGTGTAATTTTTTTAAGGCGATATTGGTTTTCCGATACTTACAAAGACATTGCCGAGCGTGTAGGACTAAGCGAGAAAAATATATCCGTCAGACTTTCACGCACACGAGGGCAGATGAAACAATACTTAATTGAAAGAGAGGTTTTAATATGAACTCTAAAATGTTTTCCGAAGCTATGGGAGAGATTGGAGATAAGTACCTCGATGAAGTTATCAGCTACCAAAAGAAACGCAAAAATCAAAGTTGGGTAAAATGGGCGAGTATAGCCGCTTGTCTTGCGGTTGTAATTGTTGGAGCATACAGCCTATTCCCGAAAGGTGATATTATTTTCAAAGGCGAAAATCTAACTGTAAAATCAGTTGACTTTTCACAAGAAAATGTGCCGTCATCTGTAAATAGTTTTATTGACTTAACAGAAGAAGAAATATTCAATAACTATAACACAGCCATTTTCAAAGGTATGGTAAACGATATTGAAAATATCGAGATTGATTTTGACGGTGATGTTGCGTATCGGTCTATTGCTACTATTTCCATTCAAGAAATATACAGGGGCGATTTACAGACGGGCGAAGAAATAAAAATACTATTACCTTTACCTATTGATGTTGAGGGATTTGCTGTGGCAGGAGTTGAAGTAATTCCACAAATCCGTGTCGGTATGACGGGGATATTTATGCCCCTTGTACTTGATGATGAAACAGCTATATGGCAACAAAATGATGTTTGGTTTGACAAAAGGGAAATTGTAGATTATGGGTTGCTTGACGGTGAACGATTTGCCTTTTTAGAAACCGAAAATGGTTTAGTGTTTGCTGAGTGGGCTTATGAAAGCATTAGCAACGCAAAAAATCTTGATGACATTGAAGAATACATCTTAACAATGATTGAATAAAATGAGCAAACCCTTTATCCTAGCGCACCCCAACAATCACCAAGCAAAATAAA
>CAYIZZ010000215.1:0-1668 GCA_964367945.1 uncultured Oscillospiraceae bacterium
GCGTTTTTTAGCCAGTATGGGATTGATTTACAAGAAGTGAAGACTATGCATTGGTGGAAATTTATGGCGTTGTTTCGTGAACTTTCGCCTGAGTGTGAAATTAAAAAAGCTATGTATTATCGCGGGTGTGACATGAAAAACATGGATAAGGTTGCAAGGCGGCATGTGCAGAAAATGAAAGCTATGTATCGTGTCGGGAAAGCGGAAAGTGATGAAAAACCGGCTAGTTTGAAGGAGTGGGAAGATAGCCTACGCCGAAAAGTACACGGCGGTGCAAGGCTTTAGGCTTAGGTCAAGACATTTTTACGCTTTTTGAAAAAAGCTTGGCAAAAACTTTCAATAAAGCATTTTATGCAAAATGCTTTGGTTTTTTGTGAGGTATGCGTGAACATGTGCTCCGATATCTGTGATGGAGTTAACGGTGTACGCAGTAGCGCTAGCGGAGCGCAGCGTGGCAACTAGGCAGGTTTTGTGAAAATATGTAATTCTATTATATGGTGTATCTAATTTTTTTTGAAAAAGTATGGTTTTTGATTAAAGTTTTTGCCAAGCTTTGTGCCCGGCGGTGCACGCAATAGCCTGCGGCGTGGTAATTAGGTAGGCTTTGTGTTTTTAGATGATTCTATTAAATGTATATGGTTTTTGATTAAAGTTTTTTGCCAAGCTTTGTGCCCGGCGGCACACGTAATAGCCTGCGGCGTGGTAACTGGGTAGGCTTTGTGAAAATATGTAATTCTATTATATGTTGTATCTAATTTTTTTTGAAAAAGCATGGTTTTTGATTAAAGTTTTTGCCAAGCTTTTTTCAAAAAGCGGGAAGCGGGGGGGATTTTTAATGGCTGATGGGAGTTTGATTTTTGATACGAAGATTGACACGAGTGGATTTGAACAAAGCATGTCGACGCTTGCGACGCTAGCACAAACAAAAATGAACGATGTGATGAGTAATATATCATCAAGTCTTGTACAAGGTTTAGATTTCAGTGGTGTGTTTAGTGGCGTGTCGGACGTGATTAGTAGCGAGATACAACGTGTATTTTCGCAATCGAGGCCAATGATGATAAGTGCCGGCGGTGACATGATGACGTCGGTGAAAGACGGGATATCACGAAACACGTCTGAGGTGACGTCGGCGTGTGACGCAGTAACAAGCGCGATGTTATCGACGTTTTCACAACCCGGATGGGCCGGGATCGGTAGCGGAGTAATCAGCGGGATAATTGGTGGAATGTATGGAATGATGGGTGCATTGAACGCCGCGGCACAAAACATCGCACGGCAAACGGTGGACTCGTTCAAGAGTGCGTTCGCGATAAATTCACCGTCGGTTGAAATGCAGAATAAAATCGGACGGTACCTGCTACCCGGAATGATGGCTGGTATGGATAAAACTATGCCTCAAACAGAAAAATATGTGAAAAATCAAATGCAGACACTGGTATCAGGAATGCAATCTGCCGTGAATAAAACACAAACACCGGCCAGAACCACCGGCTGGGAATCGCAAACACCGAAACAAACAAGCACAGCACAATATACAACAAACATGTATCAAACCATTAACACGCAATCAACACTCAGCCCGGCACAAGCAAGCAGATACGCCGAAGATATGCTGAAACGCACGACATGGCAGATACCTTAAACTTTTAAGTTTAGGTCAAGACA
>CAYIZZ010000216.1:0-1661 GCA_964367945.1 uncultured Oscillospiraceae bacterium
CAAAGCCAAAAAGATATGCGCCGATAAGGATGTTTCCCAGCCACTGGCCAAACTGCAAAAACAAAGAAACTAAAAGAGTGTATAAAATAGGGTGAGAATCGTCTAAATAGTTTACGCCAAGGGCCTGACTGATGACAACAGCGGAATCGGCCGAGACCCTGAGTGGGCCCATCACCAAGAAAACAGGTATCCACAGCGCCACCAGCGCAAGGAAAAACCACAGCCAAATTTTCAGCGAAGGTTTGGGGCTTTTCTCTGTGAATTTTGGCACAAACTCTAGGCAGGCAGAAAGACCAACAAATGCCAGAGTATAAATTATAGCGAAAAATATAAACGGTATAATGAGGCTAATCGTCCATGGTCTTGGACCGGTTTCGGTGATGACAGTGCGCATGGCGATAATAAAAAAAGAGCAGATGCTGCCTAAAATTCCGAAAGGAACAAGGCTGCGTTTTGAAAAATTAAGCGGTGCAAAAAACAATAAAACAAACAATACAGTGATGCGAAGAAGGTTTTGAAATATGCCAAACTGGTAGTCGCGAAACACTGTTATGGCAAGGTTATACAGCACCGAAAGAGTTAAAGCTAAAGGGATTCTATATGACAATGACACAGAAAGGCTTTTTTGCATAGTGTATCTACCTTTCTAAAATCAGTAAAAATGCGTTTAATAGCGCGAAGGCCGATACTGACGAAAAGCAAAACACCAAAGCGTGCGAGATGGGCTTTGTTTTTATCACATTTCCCAGCGCTTTTTGTAATATAAATAACGCCAGCGGTAGCGCAGGAAGGAAATATCTGCCCTGCATGCCGTAAATGACATCATAATGCTGGGGTGTCCACAAAATGCAACCCAGCACCACCAAGGCGCAGGTGGCTAAAACAAAAAATGCAGAAAGCAAAGTGTGCTTCATGGTGAATTTATTGTAAAGCTTGTGCTCGTTTGGTGGGGGCAAAACGGCTGCTATCAGCAAAATAGTGAGCACTATGGTGAAGCCTTGGTTGAGCTCTAACGTGAAATAACTAAGGTGACTGCCCAGCATGCTGGAAAAATAAAACGTGATGTTTTCGACAAAAGTACGTGCCAACATCCAAAGCATGGAGACCGGCGAGGTGAGGATGTCCATGATAGAAAACGTGATGGAATCAGAGGCTACAGCGGCGCTTGCAACAGTGGTGGAGAAAAGGGTAAATGTGCCTATTTTTGCGCCACCGACAAGGAACGCACCGCCGGCCAGCACCACAGGAAGTAAAACAGCGCCAAGGCCGGACTCTTGCAGTATAACGGCATATCCGTTTTGCAAAAGAAACGCGAAAGCGCCCAAAGCCAAAAATGAAAGTAAAAGCACAGTGGTGAAATTGCGGTGCATTACTTTATCTTTATAGTATATTTTTTCTCTTGGGATGAAAAGTATAAGTGCCAAAATAGGCATATATGTGCCTTTGGACGGTGCGGCCAAAATGCACAAAGCGGCAAGTGAAACCAAATCTTTGACACCTAGACGAGGTTTTTCAAAGGTGTAATACAGGCACAAAGCGGTGAAAAACGCATACAGCGCAATGGTGAGTGCATCACGGGAAAAACTGGTTAGCAAATGCAAGCTCATGGGTAAAAGGCCCACAGCGGCAAAGATGTTTTTGCCAAACGGAACCAGCTTTAC
>CAYIZZ010000217.1:0-1644 GCA_964367945.1 uncultured Oscillospiraceae bacterium
CATCCCAGCATCATTGCCCAGTTTTGCGGGCTACGTCCTCTTCCTTTGCTTATTCCCAGTGGGCTACCGTGGCTACCCACCACTCCTATTTTACAGTGCTCTATAAACCAGTCCGGCACCAGCCTTTGCCAGCTTGCCACCAGCACCACGTCTATACTAAGCTCTCTTATCCGCTTTTTGTCTTCGTCATTTTTCATGGTATAGCTTTGCATCGGGATATACTCTATCCCCTCGTTCTTGCAAAAATCTTCATAACATAAATACTCGTTATTTTGGCGGTTTGTTGCTGTGTCACAAAGCCCGATAATCCCCTTAATTGGCAGTTGCTTGCATAGCATGTGAACAGGCAGCCAGCCGGTTTTTGTACCGCACAAAATATAAATATTCATTGAAATTCCTCCGCGCCGTAGTTTTCATTTTCCCTTTTTGACGCTTTCAGCTCTTCACAGTATCTTCTCCATGTAGCTTCTTTTTGTCCTTGAATGCAGCGCATGATTCGCGCCGCCGGGCTGAGTGCTTCCGGTGTCCACCACGCAGGATGGGTGAGCACATGCAGGTTTGAAATAGATGTATCTTTCAGCACTTCATCCAGCCGCCTATACCGCCAGTGCCCGTTAGAGTCTGAGCAATACTCATATCTTTGCGAAATATCTTTCGAGTACGTGTTTATCATTCCCACATAATGGCTATCGTTCAAATCCAGCACATTGCGAAGCTCGGGCTGATGAAATGAAATGGCCGAAAGGCTGCACCCAAGCGCATTTTCCATCAAGGCCTTTTCCTGCATAAAAAACTCTTCCCTTGCCTTTTTGTCTGTGAAGCAATCACATATAAACCCAAAATCGGCATGTAGGCCTATGTCATGTCCCAGCGATAAAATCTCTGTGGCGCATTTTAGCACCTCGATGTCAAATAGGTTATAAAAATAGCAATGCGGATAGATGAAAAAGGTGGATTTCACCCCTTCTTCATGCTCTATTCTTGCCAGTGCACGTGCACGATGCAAGGAATAATCAACGTCATGACGCCACAAAACAGTATCCCCTTGTGTTTCGTGCTCTGCATATCCTACAAACTGAAACCTTTCTTTGGCAAGTTTTATCAGTTTTCGATAGTTTTCTTCGGTGAAATCAGCGTATCTATGTTTTTCTGCCGGTGTCATTTAGTTCTCCTCTTTTATATCAACATATGCTTTTATTGTATCAGCCTATATGCATCAAAGCACTTTGCCACAATTTTTTCGTCCGAGTGATATTCTAGTATCCACTGCCTACCACCCGCAGATTTTTCCTCTGCTGTTTGTGGCACGCTTACCACTTCTTTCATTGCTTTATAAATATCTTCTTCATCTTCACAGGCGTAATACGGCAAATCCGAGCCAAAGTACGCTTGCATACGCTCTTTTTGCACTGCGCTTGCTATCAGTGGTGTATTTGCACACAGCACCTCAAACGTGATTGCGCCGAACACCTTCCAATAAAACTGGTCCAGCACAGCATCCACATGCGTAAACGCTTTATGCAGCTCCATTTTATCTATAGGCTTTATCCAGGTGGTAAGCCTTGCAAGCTGCTTGCTGCTTTGTATCATTTCTTTTATGTTTTGGGTGGCCTCGCCCCATTCGGTCATCACCAAGCGGAAATC
>CAYIZZ010000218.1:0-1631 GCA_964367945.1 uncultured Oscillospiraceae bacterium
ACCCGATGCAGAAGCTGCTGATTCCGGCGCCGCTGCAGATTATCCTGGCGAAGAACTTCGCATCATCGTACCTTTTGCCACAGGTGGTGCACTGGACGTGCAGGCACGCTTGAACGCACAATATCTGGCTGATGTGCTGGACACCAACGTAATCGTTGAAAACATGCCCGGTGCCGCCGGTGTTTTGGGAGTTACAGAATACCTAAACGAAGAAGCAAACTCCGACACCATCTTGCTAATGCCCTCATGGCTAAACACTGTTTATCCTCTGTTTAACGAAGTGGCACACACTGCAGAAAGTTTTGCGCCCATCATCGACCACAACAGTGTTGACTTCCTGCTATTCACTAATCCCGAGTCCGGCATCACATCTATAGAAGATTTGGTTGCCTATGCTGAAGAAAATGGCCGTTTCCTTTTCTCGAGTGACGGCGTGGGTGGCTCGACATACATTGTGCAGGATGCACTGTACAAAGCACTTGGTATCACAGGTGAGACCATTGTTGTTACCAGCACCACCGAAGGCATCACCAACTTGATAGCCGGCACTGTAGACGTGGCCATTTCTGCCATGAACACAAGCGGTGATTATGTGTCAAACGGAGATATCGTGCCCATCATGGCTTTCACAGACGGCCCTTACAGCGATGACATTGTTGAGAACGTGCCTAGTGCCTCAGATTTGGGCATAGACATTACTTACCAAGGTTTCTACTACTATGCAATACCTGCCGGCACTGACCAAGCCATCGTTGACAAGCTCTATGATGCCTTCTCTACTGTGTATGCAAACGAAGAGTATATTGCACAAAGAGATGAAATCGGATTTTTCGGAAGCGGTATGACTGGTGAAGAAATCACTGATTTCGAGAAAGGCTATACCGAAATGGCCCTGAGCACCTTTGACTTGGGTTAAAAATTAGCCTATAACATAGGACGCTCCAGTGCCCAATGCACTAGAGCGTCTTTTTTTTGCACTTAGAAAGGAGCCTTTTGTGATGGATAAAACCTTGAAATTAAATGTCCCTTTAGTCGGCGGCATATTTGTTCTCCTCTTAGCTGTTGTCGCATATATTGCAATTCCCTACACCATCACCAACATTAAACCCGATGTTGCCGTTGGCCCAGACACATTTCCACGTATGGTAAGTATTTTATGTGGCATATTTGGCCTATTGCAAATCATTATGGTTATCATAGGCAAAAAGCCCAGCCAATACCGCGAATATTCCCTGCGCAGCCACGGAAAAGTGATAATCGCAATCACAATGGCGATTATCACTATCATACTGTCTAATATAGTCAATGTGATATTCCCGGCCACAGTGTGCTCGCTGCTTTACTTAGTCTTGCTTCGTGCAAAAGACTGGCGCTATTATGTAGCAGTTGTGGTGAGCAGTGGGCTGTTATATTTGTTGATGCGTTTTGCGCTCAACATCCGCTTTTAAGGAGGACTGCATTCATGGATTTTGGAGCTATATTTTCACTGGTTTTTAATGTCCAAACGATCGTTGGTATGATATTAGGGCTGGCTGTAGGTATTTTCTTTGGAGCCATTCCCGGATTGACCGGAATTATGGCTATTGCAATTTTCCTGCCATTTACATTTTCAGTTGAGCCCACAAGTGCAA
>CAYIZZ010000219.1:0-1630 GCA_964367945.1 uncultured Oscillospiraceae bacterium
TACTTTACACTTCTTCATAATACGTATCCGGCACGTCCTCGTTAAACGGCTCGCTAGCCCACATCACCGTCACCAAGTCGTCCTCGCCCACGTTTTCAATGTTGTGTGTGTATCCAGGCGGAATATCCACCACCTGAAGTAGCTCGTCCGAGACGTTATATTCCACCACTTCGTTGCTGTTCACATTTCTAAAGCGAATCACAGCCTTGCCTTTCACCACAAGGAACTTCTCGTTTTTGGTGTCGTGCCAGTGGTTACCTTTCACTATGCCAGCCTTTGCCACGTTCACACTCACCTGACCGCCGGCTCCCATGCGCAAAAACTCTGTAAAGCTTCCACGCTCGTCGCTGTGTGTAAGCAGTGGATATGCATATCCATCTTGTGGCAAAAACGAAAGGTATGTGGCCCACAATTTACGTGTCAGCTCGTCGCCCATGTTTGGCACACCCAGTGTGCTGCGTGTGCGTGCAAAGCTACGCAATGTGCCGGCAAGCCAGCCCAGCGCCACTTCATATGTGGGCTCGATGCCATACACTTCGTACCCATTTTCTGTGCTTTTCGGAGATTTATTTGCACCCGGTGTCATGCATAAAATAAAGCTATTCACCACATCGTCCACATAGCAAATAGGGAAACTATATGCCATATCGCGCACTTCAATAGGCAATCCCCTTGCAATGTTATAGCAGAATGTGGCCACCACTGTGTTGTAGTTTGGCTTGCTCCATTTGCCAAACACGCCCGGCAAACGATAAATAAACACCTCTGCGTCGGTTTTTTCGCTATATTTCGCCACTGCACTTTCGGCTTCTTCCTTACTTTTGCCGTAGTCTGTTCCGTTGCCCACCTGCGCGGTAGAGCTCAGCACCAGCGGCACACAGTTTCCTGTATCCGACAGCATTTTTATCAGCCGCTTTGTCAATTCCCTGTTGCCGTCATAAAACTCCTCGGTATTTTGAGGGCGATTTATCCCCGCCAAATGAAATACAAAGTCTGCTTTTTTAGCATACTCTTCCAGCTGATTTTCTTTCGAGTCCACATCCAGCAATAAAAGATTCTCGTACCCCATCGTCTTAAGGCGCGCCACAAGATTACGACCTAAAAAACCTGCTGCACCCGTGATGAAAATATTCGAGTCTTTGCTGATAGAATAAGATTTACACTTAGGCTTTTCCAAGTTTTTCAAGCTCCTTTCGCACATATGAAAGTTCTCTTAGTTTTTTCACTACACCGTCCACGTCCAAACGATGTGTGTTGTGACTGGTGTATGGTTGCGGTGTCGATTCGGCCATTGTGCCGTCCACAAAATATTTATCATAGTTCAAGTCACGGTTATCTGCCGCCACTTTGAAATAATTCCCAAGGTCTTCACTGTGCATTTTTTCCTCGGCAGTCAGCAGTGTTTCATACACTTTTTCGCCGTGACGATCTCCGATGATTTTCATGCCTGTATCGCCGAAAAGCACCTGCACCGCACGTGCCAAGTCCTCTATAGTAGACGCCGGACTTTTTTGCACAAACAAGTCTCCGGGTGCAGCGTTTTCAAAGGCAAATATCACAAGGTCCACTGCCTCATCAAGGCTCATTAGGTATCGTGTCATGTGAGGGTTTGTCAGGGTCAGTGGCTTGT
>CAYIZZ010000220.1:0-1626 GCA_964367945.1 uncultured Oscillospiraceae bacterium
CTTTTATATTGGTTCCGCCCAAGTCAATTCCTATCCGA
The DNA here is from genome assembly GCA_964367945.1 of uncultured Oscillospiraceae bacterium. GTDB lineage: Bacteria > Bacillota > Clostridia > Oscillospirales > Ruminococcaceae > JAAYCI01. Next base: position 39 of record CAYIZZ010000220.1, read on the forward strand.
TATTCCATAGTGATACCTCATTTCTGATTGTATTTTTTATCTATGGAGTAATGAATTTACCCCTCACGACCACAACATTTTTTGTATTTTTTGCCACTACCACAAGGACAACTATCGTTTCTACCTATTTTTGCATCCGCCGCTTTGCGGATAGGTTGTCTTTTTTCAGGTGCGCCACCCATGCCTGTGGGATTTGCCACTTGTTTACGCTGTGGGGCATCCTCGCCTTGCTTTATTTCCACCGTCATCAGCATTTTTGTGGTATCTTCTTTAATGCTGTCCACCATGGAATCAAACATGTCAAAGCCTTCCAGCCTGTATTCCACCACCGGGTCACGCTGGGCATAGCTACGCAGATATATACCACGACGAAGCTCTTCCATTGCGTCGATATGGTTCATCCATTTCGTGTCCACGTTTCGCAAAAGCACCGTGCGCTCCAGCTCACGCATTAGTTTTTCACCGTACTTTTCTTCTTTTTCGGCTAAAATTGCATTTGCTTTATCACAAAGCTCTTTTGTAATATCCCCCACTTGCAAATTTTCCAGTTGTTTTGCGTCATAGTGGAAGTCTTCATCCTTTGTCAGCCAACCAAGATAATAGTCCCTAAGCGCTGTGAAATTCCACTCGTCGGCGTCTTCCGCTGTGCAATACACCGATACATTCGACGCAATACTGTCATTTATCATGGTTTTCACACTGCCGGACACATCCTCGCCACTAAGCACCTGCTTGCGCTGACCATAAATAATCTCACGCTGGCTGTTCATCACATCGTCAAAGCGCAACACGTTTTTACGCATGTCAAAGTTTCGGCCTTCTATCTTGCGCTGAGCACTCTCGATGGAATTTGAAATTATCCTGTTTTCAATCGGGATATCTTCGTCCACGCCCAGTGTGTCCATAACGCTTTGCACACGCTCGCCACCAAAAAGACGCATAAGGTCATCTTCCAGCGACAAGTAAAACCGGCTCTCGCCATCATCGCCCTGACGACCTGCACGACCACGCAGCTGGTTATCGATGCGTCTGCTTTCATGACGCTCGGTACCAATGATGAAAAGTCCGCCCGCTTTGCGCACTTTTTCTACTTCTTCATCAATGCCTTTTTTCTTTTCTGCGTACAGCTCGCTATACACTTTGCGCGCATTTAGAATTTCTTCGTTGTCGGTTTCTCCGTGGCCTGTGGCTTCTACTAGCATTTCCTCGGAGAATTCCCGTTTTGTCATCTCTTGCTTTGCCATAAACTCAGCATTACCGCCAAGCATGATATCCGTACCACGACCTGCCATGTTTGTAGCAATGGTAACAGCACCAAAATGTCCTGCCTGAGCCACAATATGCGCTTCTTTTTCGTGGTGTTTTGCATTAAGCACATTGTGTTTTACGCCACGTTTTTTCAGCATTTTAGACAACATTTCGCTTTTTTCAATAGATATAGTACCAACCAGCACAGGCTGACCTTTTTCATGGCATTCCACCACCTGCTCTATAACCGCATTATATTTGCCATTCACGGTTTTATACACAGCATCGGCGTGATCTTTTCTGGCCATCGGCTTGTTTGTGGGCACTTCCACCACTTGCA
>CAYIZZ010000221.1:0-1618 GCA_964367945.1 uncultured Oscillospiraceae bacterium
AGGACGAAACAACAAATAATAATATCAGTCCGACAAAACTGTAAAACGCCCGTGAGGAGGGTAATCTTTTCAACTGTTTTATCATTGCTTACCCCTTTCTATTTCTGGCTCTGCGTACTAAAGTATCCATTACGATAGCAAGCATAACGATTAATCCGATAATAGCACTTTGATACATTGCAGATATACCGCTGATGTTCAAGCCGTTTCTAAGCATAGTGAGCATCAACACGCCAAAAATGGTACCGCCGATACCGCCGTTGCCTTCTCTTAAAGAAGTGCCGCCCAAAAGTGTAGCCGCAACAGCCTCAAACTCCCATCCAATACCTACGATAGGTTGACCGGATTCTACACGGCAGGTAGTGATAAGACCGGTGATGCCGGCCAAGAGACCTGCGTATGCGTATGTTTTGATATAGCTTTTGTTTGTGTTAACACCGGCCAAGTGCAAAGCTTCGATATTTCCGCCCAGTGCAAAAATAGATGTACCGAATTTTGTTTTGTTTAGAATAATCCATGTTATTCCGAACACAATAATGGCAATCCACACAGGAACCGGAATTATAAGGAAAGCGCTTTCGTATACATAGGTGAATATCTCATGGTAAAAGTAAATGGACGAGCCTGCTGTGATTAGCAATGAAATACTGGTCAAAATGTTCTGCATACCAAATGTCGCGATAAATGGTGGCATTTTACATTTTGAAACTAAGATACCGTTTATTGTACCAGCAGCTACAGATGCCATAACAGCAATAACAGCTCCTAAATAAATGGGCACGCCTAACTGTGCCAAGAATACCCATAAAACCGTAACTATACTTACCTGTGCACCAAGGGAAAGGTCGGTACCTTGGGTTAGAACTATCAGAGTTTGTGCAAATGCCAAAATCATAAGAGGTACAGATTGTTTTAATATATTAATAATATTATCAAAGGACAAGTAGTTATCCGTGGTAAATGTAAAAAACAATAGCATTGCAACCAAAATCCAGATAACAGGAGGCAATGTTGAGATTTTATTGCCAAGGAATGAACCTTTATTTTTATTCAATGAATTAGCTTGCATTCTCTTCACCTCCAACACCTAGCATCAATAAGCCGATGTTTTCTGCATCAAAGTTGTCGGCGCCACGATATACCTGGTCAACAATCTCACCTTCATGCATAATGTAAATTCTATCACTCATACCAATAACTTCAGGAAGCTCAGATGAAATCATCATAATAGCTTTTCCTTCAGCTGCCAGCTGGTCCATCAAAGCATAAATTTCCATTTTTGCACCGATATCAATACCCCTGGTAGGCTCATCAAATATGAGAATTTCAGAATCGTTACTTAGCCATTTAGCCAAAACAACTTTTTGTTGGTTACCACCTGAAAGCAACCTACACTCTTTGTAGACATCAGGAGTTACCACCCTAAACTGTTCTTTATAGCCGTTGCAAATTTCTATCATTTTGGTTTCATTTATGAACAGGTGAGGAAAATACTTTTTCAAACTTACGGCCATCATATTCCAGTAAATAGAGTCTTTTAGTGCCAATCCGTTTTTCTTACGGTCTTCACTAACAAGGCTCATTTTTTCTGCAACCATTTTAGCCGGTGTATTTTTAC
>CAYIZZ010000222.1:0-1617 GCA_964367945.1 uncultured Oscillospiraceae bacterium
ACTTACATTATATTATACCACAGCCGCATCATATTTAATACTTATAATTTCTTTTACTTTATTTTTTCACATATTCACAGTTTCAAGTCATTTTCTTTAATGTATCCGATTTTCCTAAAAACATGCCCAAACACCACGCCCAGCACTGCCGGCAAAACAAAACAGATAACTATCAGTCCGGCCCATTCGAAAACTCCGGCTTGTATAGCCACTGCGCCTTTAGCCAGCGCCGTTTCAGAGGGCGCCAACCACCCGGTAACAGTTCCAATCTGCCCCACAAACCCACACGTGCCCATACCGGAGGATATCGCCTCGCCATTCATGCGAAAATCAAACACCACCGTGGCGATAGGCCCTGTTATCGCCGAGATTAATATAGGCGGTATCCACAGTTTCGGTTTTTTCATAAGGTTTGGCATTTGCAGCATTGATGTACCGATACCTTGCGATACCAGACCCCCCCAGCCGTTTTCTTTAAAGCTGATAAAGGCAAAACCCACCATGTGGGCACAGCACCCTGCCAGCGCCGCGCCACCTGCCAGTCCAACCAGTCCCAGCGAGGAGCATATCGCGGCGGAGGATATCGGAAGTGTCAGCGCGATGCCCATAACCACCGAGATTAATATCCCCATCCAAAACGGCTGCAGTTCTGTCGCCCACATGATAACATTCCCCACCGAGGCAGCCGCAGCGCCGATATACGGTGCAATAGACAGCGACAAAACCACCCCTGTGATGATGGTCACTGCCGGTGTCACAATCAGGTCAATCTTTGTTTCTTTCGACACTGCTTTGCCTACTTCTGCCGCGATAACCGCCACAAACAACACCGCCAACGGTCCGCCTGCACCGCCTTCGGTGTTTGCCGCCATACCCACCGCCGCCAGCGAAAACAGCACCATCGGCGGCGATTTCAAGGCATGCCCGATAGCCACCGCCATGGCAGGCCCCGACATCTGCGCCGCATACCCACCTATGGTGACAAGCACTTCTATGCCCATTTGCTGGCCCAGTGTTCTTATGATGGTGCCTATCAACAGCGAGCAAAATAGTCCCTGCGCCATAGCGCCCAAGGCATCTATGCCATACCTTTTAAACGATACTTCGATATCTTTGCGTTTCAAAAAAGCTTTCATTTATCCACCGCCTTATAATTATACATCTTTATGCATAAAAAACACCCACAAGACATAATATACGAGTTTCAGCGTGTTTTGTCAAGCCTGCTAATATCACAAAAACACCCTTCAGCATCTGCCAAAGTGTGAATATTTCGCTCAAGTTCAGCTTGCATAGCCAACCCGATGTAAAACGAATCGGTTTTTAATTTAGCCAAAAATCCACAAGACCTATTTTAAGTAAATTTTGTGCCAGACAAGGCATACGAGCACGCAATACTTTTTGTATTGTAAGTGAGGATAACGCAGTATTGCGCATAAATTCACCAAAAATAGGCAGGTTCAAACTACATCGGCTTGGCATATACCCCTGTTTGTGGTGATATTGCTGGGTTGTATGTTTCGGTTGTAGTTGTGGTTGTGGTTGCGCTAGGTGCAGGTGTAGGTGCAGGTGTTGGCGTAAGCGCAATACTCACATAACGGTTTAGGTAGTAGTCTG
>CAYIZZ010000223.1:0-1608 GCA_964367945.1 uncultured Oscillospiraceae bacterium
TTTTAGGGCTTTTGGCTAAATAAAAAACGGGTTCGTTTCACATCGGTTTGGCTAGGCGAACTGTCATGATGATGGGCGTTTTTTCACCGTCAAAAGGTACTTCGTAAAAGCCATCAAGCACAAAACCTGCATCGAAAGCTGTGTTTAAAATGTCGCTGATGGTGCGGTGGTAGTAGTTTTGTAGCACAGGCTGGCCCTCGATGGCAACACCTTTATTAATGCAAGCGGTGAAATAGTCGTTGTTTTCATATGTGAAGGCCGGATGATGCGTGGCAAACACAAACGTGCCGTTTTCGCAAAGCATGTCATAGACGGCTTTAAACAAAGGCGAAATGTCGGAAATGTCCATTATGGCCATGTTTGCAACAGCTTTCGTAAAGGGGGTTTTACCTTTTAATTTAAGCAGTGCGTCATAATCTGTTGTGTCACACACATGAAAATCAACACGGTCTAAAACATCGTGTCTGCGTTTTGTTGCAAGCTCGATCATTTTAGGGCTATAGTCAAAAGCAGTGACTGTTGCCCCTTGATGTGCCATGCGCTGAGAAAAGTTTCCGTTGCCGCAAGCGATGTCGAGCACTGCGTCGTTTTCGGTTATTGCAAGCAGTTTTTCGACGTTTGGTCTGACGATATCACAATGAAAAAAGTTTGACTCATCGCCCATTTGCTCGTCCCAAAACTGTGCGTTTTCTTCCCATGCAGGCAGTCCGTTGTCGCTGAAATTCATGTTGATAGTCCTTTCGGGGGGGTGTTATATGTTGTCTTTTTGCTCGCGGCATGGGTTTCCGAAAGCGATTTTGCCGCTGGCGATGTCTTTTGTCACCACGCTTCCGGCGCCGATGACTACGTTGTCGCCGATGGTGACGCCCGGCATGATGATTGCGCCGCCGCCAATCCAGACGTTGTTTCCGATGGTGACGGGTGCAGTTTGTGTTTTGCAAAACTCAAAGCCACCATCTTCTTTCGGTGTGCCGAATCGGTCTTGTGCGTTGGTGGGATGAAAGGCGGTGTAAATTTGCACGTTTGGTGCAATCAGCGCATTGTCACCGATGGTAATTTTATTGTCGTCTAAAAACGTGCAGTTCATGTTGACTTCGCAGTTGTTTCCGAAATATATGTTGTTGCCGTAGTCGACATAAAATGGTGGAGTGATCCAAAGATTGTCTCCAAATCCGCCCAGTAATTCTTTCAATACGGCTTTTTTGCCGATGGTATCGGTAGAGCTGAGACTGTTGTAATCACGAGCTAAGTCTTTTGCTTTGTGCCACTGTGTCAGCAGTTCTGCGTCGCCGCAATCATACAGCTGGCCTGCAAGCATTTTTTCACGTTCTGTCATTTGAAACCTCCTTGGTGTGTTTGGTGCGTGGCTTCTCGAGCGCCGGTTTGTTTGTATAAAAGTATAACATATATTTCGGACATAAAAAATACCCTTCAGCAGATGCTGAATGGCAAATTTAGTGCCCGGGTTTTCGCCGAATTTGGAGCAAAAAAATGGCACTGAACCCAAAACAAATTGGGTCCAGCCTACCCAAGGGGGCATGCTATCAGGTTGGTGGGTTGCTTACATAAAATGCATACCGCAAGTTTCGCACAAAAAAACACCCTCTA
>CAYIZZ010000224.1:0-1585 GCA_964367945.1 uncultured Oscillospiraceae bacterium
ACGAAAGCACCGATATTTTCGCATGGCAGAATATTTATGAAAACTTTTTTGCACAGCGGCCTTCGGAAGGCACCACCCTGATTCCGGCTACCAGCCTGCGCACCTTCCCACCTTTACTGCTCATACCCGCTTTAGGGCTTTCGCTAGGCAGGCTACTCGGGCTTGGCACCATGGGCGTTTTAATCCTTGGCCGATTTGCAAACTTGCTTTTTTATGCTTTCAGCCTTTCTTTTTGCATCAAGCGCATGCCGTTTGCCAAGCCTATCATATTCTGCATCGGGCTTTTACCCATGTGCATGCAACTGGCCGCTTCTTTTTCTTACGACACTTTCGCTATTGTGCTGTGTTTTGTTTTCATCAGCATGTGCCTTCATTATGCTTTTGGCAAAGTGAAAATAGGTATACGAGAAATTTTAGTTTTAGCTGTGATTGCGGCTTTACTGGCCCCTGCAAAATATGCGTATATTTTGCTTTTGCCTTTTGTTTTCATCATCCCGGCATCTAAGTTTTCACAGAAGAAAGTGGCAATTTACGGACGGATTAGTGTTTTAGCCGCCGGCGTTTGCACCTTTGTTTTGTTTGGACTTTTAGTATTTTTCACTTCTTTGGGTGCCGTTGGCCCGTTTGCGATCATTCCCAGCGCAGATTCTGCTCCCAGCATTCCTGCTGTGTCATCCTCACTGGCAAGCGAAGGTGTTGCGACGACATCTGATGTCAGCTCCATCTCAATCGACACCTCCGAGGCCATCGTTTCTGCACCGCCTGTCATAGACGACTACGGTAACCAGCTTTTGCCAAACGGTGACGCAAAACAACACTTCACCCTTTCGTATATTCTCACCCATATACCGGCCACCTTGCAAATGCTGGTACACACTGTGTGGCAGCAAGGTCCGCTGTGGCTTCAGGGTCTTATCGGTGGCAGGCTGGGCGAAATCATCGCGGTGGACATCACCATAAACTGGATTTTTGTGATAGGTTATGTGTTTTTACTTTTTGCGTCTGCCATGCCAAACCCGTCAGATAGCACTCTTCTTTCCGGCAAGGCTCGCTTTAGCGCCGCTGCTATTGTGATTTTCACAGTAGCCGCTTTGGTATTTACTTGCCTCAGCTGGACACCTGTCAACTACGCCACACTTTTCGGCCTTCAAGGGCGGTATCTACTACCAATATTCCCACTGGTTTTATTAAGCCTTCGTGGCAAATTAATACAGTTTTCAAAGTCCGTTTGGCGCTTTGTTGCCATCGGCAGTGTGCTTTTAGGCATATTCACTATTTTGGACGCGTTTTTAATTATATTGCAACTTCCCGTGACTCACTACTAATACATTTTTTATTTGCGAGGTGTTTTTTTGCATTTTTTGTTTTTTTCAGCGCAATATCTGCCCACCATCGGCGGTGTGGAACGCTACACCCAAAATCTTGCTAAAACCCTTGTAAAAAAGGGTCACCTTGCCAGCATTGTCACCAGCGCCTTACCGGGTCTTCCTTTGCAGGAAACCGACGAAGACGGTATCAAAATCTTCCGCCTGCCTTCACATTTGCTGATGAACGGCAGGTTCCCCGTCATTTCAAAAAACAGCAC
>CAYIZZ010000225.1:0-1552 GCA_964367945.1 uncultured Oscillospiraceae bacterium
TTGATAAATTTGTCGCCTTAGGTGGAGACATGAAACGTATTGTGATTCCCGATGGATTTTTGACACAGGCTTTATAATTTAAAATTGTTGATAATCGGCATGGAGGATTGTAATGGATATTAGCACAAGCTTTGAGCTGGTAAATGGCATAAAAATTCCTGTATATGGCCTTGGTGTATTCAAGTCTTTGGGCGATGAAGCACGCAATGCTGTTTCTTATGCACTTGAAAACAAGCATCGTTTGATAGACACCGCTGCTTTTTATGAAAATGAAGCCGAGGTGGCAAAAGGCATTTCTGATAGTGGTATAAAAAGAGAAGATGTGTTTGTCACCAGTAAAGTCTGGGTTGATAACATGGGCTATGATGAGACCATGAAGGCATTTGATGCCACTATGGATAAGCTTGGGTTTGATTATCTTGACATGTATATGATGCATTGGCCGGTGAAGGGCATGGTGTATGAAACATGGAAGGCGATAGAGGATTTATACGAGCAAAAGAAAATTCGTGTAGTAGGTGCGTGTAATATCCCGCTTCATCTTTTGAAAGAAATGAAAGAAAAAGTGCGGGTGATGCCTATGGTAAATCAGGTGCAATATCATCCGTGGCTTTTCAACACACAGTTGCGTGATTGGTGCATACAAGAAGGTATACTATTGCAAGCATGGGCGCCACTTGGCAGAGGATATCCGCTGAATGACGAGTGTGTTATAAACATTGCAAAAGAAAAAGGTAAAACACCGGCACAGGTGGTTTTGCGTTGGGGTTTGCAGCAAGGCGTTGGTATAATTCCAAAATCATCAAAACCACATCGTATAATAGAAAACGCTGATATTTTCGATTTTGAGCTGACATGCGAAGAAATGGATGCCATTTATAGCTTGCACAAAGGTGAAGAAAATGGTGGCGATGTCACATCAAGAAGGCCGGAAAACATCATTACGTAAAATAATAGCAACATTCGACATATTGTCAGATGTTGCTGTTTTTTTAATAGTGTGATAGAATGTTGAAATAAATTTATAGGTGAATGAAGGAGGAGTAACAATGAATATTGGCACAAGTTTTGAGCTGGTAAATGGTGTGAAAATTCCTATATATGGACTGGGTGTGTTTAAGTCTGTGGGTAATGAAGCACGAACAGCTGTTTCTTATGCACTGAAGAACGGACACATATTGATAGATACTGCGACAGCGTATGAAAACGAAGAAGAAGTAGGCCTGGGTTTAGTTGATAGCGGTGTTAAAAGAGAAGACGTTTTTATCACCAGTAAAGTGGCAATAGAAGACATGGGCTATGATGAAACCATGAAGGCTTTTGAAAAAACAATGGAAAGGCTGGGGCTTGATTATCTTGATATGTATATGATGCACTGGCCGATAAGTGGCATGGTGTATGAAACATGGAGAGCTATGGAGGACCTATACGAGCAAAAGAAAATTCGTGTTATTGGTGCGTGCAACATTCCACTTCATCTTTTGAAAGAAATGAAAGAAAAAGTGCGGGTGATGCCTATGGTAAACCAGGTGCAATATCATCCGTGGTTTTA
>CAYIZZ010000226.1:0-1508 GCA_964367945.1 uncultured Oscillospiraceae bacterium
GTCGTCTGCCTTGCCTACCACAAAAATTTGTGAGCAATAGGTTCTGCGAATTTTTCATACCGCCAAAAGTGCTATACCAAGAAAGTGTGGCGCCGAAAGTGTGGCGCCGTAAGGCTGCCGCCTTACAAGATGCGCTGACGCCGGTATGGGGGTTTTGGCTAAATAAAAAACGGACTCAGATTACATTGACTTGGCCCAGCAAAAAACTCAATTAAAAACCATGCTTTTTCAAAAAAGTCAGATAGAACATAAAATAGGATTATAATAAAAATGACGCATTTTATATAAAATGCGTCATTTTTAAAGTTTTTGTGCACTTTTTTCAAAAAGTGCGAAAGTGTCTAGACTTGAAATAGTGTCTAGACTTATAAAGGAGTACGGATGACTATTATAATAGTGGCGATGCTTGCATTAATTATCAGTCTCGGGGTTTGGGCTGTGTTTATCGAGCCGGGTATGCTTGTGTGTGACGAAGTGGATTTTGACATATGCAAGCATGGCCCCAAAAAAGGTAGGACCATTCGTGTAGTTCAGTTCACTGACGTGCATCTTGGTTTCTTTTACCCAAAGTGGCGCCTTGATAAACTGGTCCGAAAAATCCAAGCGGCTAAACCTGATATCATTGTGTGTACAGGCGACTTGCTGAACCACTCAAAAGTATCTGGGCAAAAAAACATGGCGATAAAAGCACTGGGTAGTCTTTCTGCCGGCATGGGTAAGTTTGCTATTTGGGGAAACCACGACCGAAAAGGTGGCGAGGATTTGTATGCTGATATAATGAAAGGCGCGAAATTCACCCTGCTGAAAAACAGCTGCGTTATCACAAAAAATGAAAATGGTGATTCGGTGGCAGTGGTGGGACTTGATGAAGCATTTTACGGCGCGCCGGATTCGTCGATACTTTTAAGCGACGAGGTATCGGCAGCAGACATACGCCTGGCGCTTATCCATCAGCCGGACATGGCGGATACTATAAAGGAAAACACCGCCGATGTGATATTGGCGGGACACAGCCACGGTGGCCAAGTGCGCTTGCCGATAATCGGCGCTACATATAAACCGAAGCTTGCGAAAAAATACGTGATGGGAAACTACACACTGAATGGAATGCACCTATATGTAAATACCGGCGCCGGATGCACCGGACTTCCTGTTAGGTTTTTGTGCCCGGCTAAAATCAGCGTGCTGGATTTGCATATATAAAGAGGATGCAGCGGCTATTTTAGGAGTATGAATAAGAAAAAGCCATGGTTTTTGTGAAATTCGCAAAGTATTTAAGTTAAAATCATGTAAAATATGAAACAAATCACGAAAAATGAAAAAGTGATTGACATTGCATAGCAATACATGATATTCTAATTAGGCACCCAAGAAACACAGGAAACGAAAAGAGTGCACTGCACTGAACTTTTTTGTTAATACATTGTTCATTTTTTTGAAAGATGACAATGACCACCGAAAAAGAAGTTTGAAAAAATTTCAAAAAAGGTATTGACAAAGGGAAGAAG
>CAYIZZ010000227.1:0-1442 GCA_964367945.1 uncultured Oscillospiraceae bacterium
GATATTTCACGTTGACGCCGGTGTTTGCAGTGAATGCAATCACGTTGTGGAAAGACATATTATTTAACGCTGTGTTGCTGATTTTAATCATGTTATTGTACAAGATAGTGGAAAGTAAAGGCGAGTATCTGCAGACTAAAAAAGGGTGTGTGGTGTTTTTAGTCGTGGCGTTTTTTGCGTGTTTTATGCGTGGGAACGGATTTTTTATCGTGGCGGCGGCCATGTTTGGAATTTGCGTGGTGTTTTGGAAACAGTGGAAAAGATGGGTTTTGTTATTTCTGCCGTTTTTAGTGTGCGTACAGTTGGTGCTTGGGCCGGTGTATGATAGTCTTGGTTTGACGGGGCTTGGGAAAATTGAAAGCACGTCTTTACCGATGCAACAAGTGGCGCGTGCTGTGAAAAATGGCGCTGAATTGTCGGAAAATCAACTGGATGTGATAGAAAGTTTTATGCCTGTGCAGACGATGAAAGACGCGTATGTGTCGTCGTCGCCTGATTTTATAAAGAATCATCCGCAGTTTGATTCACAAGCGTTTGATGAGAATTATGTGCAGTTTTTGCAACTTTGGATTGAGTTGGCGGTTACAAATACGCAAGATTATTTGGATGCGTGGTTGTTGACAACGCTCGGGTATTGGAAAGTGGATTTCTATGGTTGGACGGCATTGATGAGCGAGTATGAGGCGGATGTGCCGGTGCCGGTGTATTCCTCGGATTTGTATTATCAAGTGTTTGGTGTGGATATGCATTCGTTTTTTGCCGCACGAACGAAGTTTTTTAGTTTGGGACAGTTGGCGTTCATGGTGGTGTTTTGTGCCGCGCACATGGTGGCGGTGAAGCGTGAAAAGTACGTGGTGTGTCTTGTGCCGATGCTGGTGTTGTGGGTCGGGCTTATGGTGGCGGCGCCAACGTATGCCGAGTTTAGGTATATGCTGGTTTTCGCGTACGCACTACCATTCGTTCTACACATCACCGCTTTTTTGAAAAAAAGCTTGGCAAAAAACTTTAATTAAAGGGAACAAAACATTCCCACGGTTTTCTGAAAAAAACCGTGGGAATAATTTTATAGAGTTGCTTTAAATAGAATTACATTAAAACACAAAGCCTGTCTAATTGTCGCGCTGCGCTTCGCTGGCGCTATTGCGTGTATCGCTGGGCACAAAGCTTCCCGCTTTTTGAAAAAAGCTTGGCAAAAACTTTAATTAAAAACCATACATTTTCAAAAAAAGCTTGGCAAAAACTTTAATCAAAAACCCATGCTTTTTCAAAAAAACTATATGAAACATATAATAGAATTACATTAAAACACAAAGCCTGTCTAATTGTCGCGCTGCGCTTCGCTGGCGCTACTGCATGTGCCGCTTGCCACAAAGCTTCCCGCTTTTTGAAAAAAGCTTGGCAAAAACTTTAATCAAAAACCCATGCTTTTTCAAAAAAACTAT
>CAYIZZ010000228.1:0-1435 GCA_964367945.1 uncultured Oscillospiraceae bacterium
ACCACGGCGATGTAGAGGCAAAAAGCGTGCTTGCATTCATTGTTATGGCTGCAGATGCCATCTCTGCTGCACGTCCCGGTGCCCGCCGTGAAAATCTTGAAAGTTATATCAAGCGCCTTGAAAACCTGGAAGAACTTACCAAAAGCTTTGACGGTGTTGAGTCTTCATTTGCTATTCAAGCCGGCCGTGAAGTGCGAATTTTGGTGAAACCTGAACAAGTTAGCGATGACCAGCTGGTCATATTAGCCCGTGATATCAGCCAAAAAATCGAAAATGAGCTGGACTATCCCGGTCAGATCAAGGTGAATGTTGTGAGAGAATCTCGCGCAATTGATTACGCCAAATAGTAAGGTTTTATATTTACGTCGGGCAACCTACCAAAATAGGAGCCCGACGTTTTCTTACCGATATCATAACTTGATTTTATTGTATTTCCAACTTTAAACTATGTATACATTTCGGAGGACGTCTCATGAATATACTATGTATCGGTGATGTTTTTGGCACTCCAGGACTCGACTTTTACAACGATAGAATGCCTGCACTAAAAGAAGAGCTCGGTGTAGATTTTGTAGTTGTGAACGGCGAAAACAGCGACAAAAGTGGCACAGGCATCACACACCACAGTGCCGAGGCTTTGTTGCGCCACGCCGATGTCGTCACGTCAGGCAATCACGGATACGATCGCACCGGAGAAGATTTATATCTTGAAAACGAGCGTGTAATTCATCCGGCAAACTACCCGTATACTGAAGACAGCACTGGGTGTGTTTTGGTCGACACAGGACGACTTGGCACTGTATGCGTGATAAATCTGGCCGGTGTAGCGTTTTTGGAGCCTATTGACAACCCATTTACACGAGTAGACTATCTTCTTAAAAAATACCCTGCAAAATATACTATTGTAGATTTTCATGCAGAGTCTACCTCTGAGAAAAAAGCTATGGCCTACCATCTTGATGGTCGCATCAGCGGTATCTTCGGCACACACACACATGTGCAGACTGCCGACGAACAAATACTGCCAAACGGCACCGGTTTCATCACCGACGCCGGCATGAGTGGACCTATCCACAGCATTCTTGGCATGGATAAACACGCGTCTATTTTAAGAAACCGCCTGCATATCCGCCAAAAAATGGTGGTTGCCGAAGGCTTTTGTATGATAAATGGTGTTTTATTCACCTTGGACGATGACAGCGGCCTTTGCATTTCTGTAAAGCGTATCAACCTACAACAAACGTCATCATCCGATGTAAAGTTTGTATAATTTCATTTAGTTATTACATTTTGTATTTAAATCACTCGCAAATACCGGAAAGAAGGAACAAATGACCACAAGAGAACAAATAAATCGCAGGCGCACGTTTGCCATCATCAGCCATCCCGACGCAGGTAAAACCACCCTAACTGAAAAACTACTTTTATACGGAGG
>CAYIZZ010000229.1:0-1421 GCA_964367945.1 uncultured Oscillospiraceae bacterium
TGGTATACTATAATAGTAATGTTGCATGATAAAGTGTAAACGCTGGCAATATATGATACTTATAATTTTATATATAGTCTTGGCTTATAATGCAGTAATAAAGATGCGCTGTATAATAGCTGGACAAGATGATGTTTGGCTAAAAGAGGAGTAAGCGATTTGGAAAAGTTTGTGATTAACGGTGGTAATCCTTTACAGGGTGAGGTAAATATCAGTGGCGCCAAGAATGCGGCAGTTGCTATATTACCGGCCACTATTTTAGCAGCCGATAAATGTGTGATTGAAAACTTACCCGAGATATCGGATGTGTCTACCAGTATCACGATATTGCGTGAAATGGGTGCACAGATTCGTAGGCTAAACCGCAATACTTATGAGATTGATACAAGACATTTGCACAGTAGCACAGTGCCTGATATATTAGCGCGTCAAATGCGTGCGTCGTATTATTTTTTGGGTAGTTTGCTTGGCCGTTTTGGTGAGGCTACAGTTTCTATGCCGGGTGGATGCGATTTGGGACCACGTCCTGTAGACCAGCATCTTAAAGCGTTTTGTGCCATGGGTGCACAGGATAGCGTTGAATACGGTAAAATCCATATAAAAGCAGATAAGCTTCAGGGTGCACATATATTCTTTGACACAGTCACAGTAGGCGCCACAATGAATGCTATGCTGGCATGTGTGATGGCAGAGGGTATGACAGTGCTGGAAAATGTGGCAAAAGAGCCACACATAGTGGACATGGCAAACTTTCTGAATACCATGGGTGCCGATGTACGTGGTGCAGGAACTGACGTAATTAAAATCCGTGGCGTGAAAAAAATGCATGGTGGCACATATTCTATAATACCTGATCAGATAGAAGCGGGCACATATATGATGGCTGCTGCTGTTAGTGGTGGAAATGTGCTGATAAAGAATATAATACCAAAGCATTTAGAGCCTATCACAGCAAAATTAGAACGCGCAGGTGTTTCGGTAGAGGAATATGACGAAGCAGTGCGGGTGATTTGTACCGGTGATATTTTGCCACTGAATGTGAAGACTATGCCACATCCGGGTTTTCCTACCGATTTACAGCCGCTTATCACAGTTTTACTTTGCAAAGCAAAAGGTACAAGTATCATTACTGAAGGTATTTTTGAGAACCGTTTCAGGTATGCAGAGGAATTACAGCGCATGGGTGCAAATATCCAAGTCGACGGTAGAGTTGCCGTGGTGGAGGGTGTATCCGAGCTAAAAGCTGCGCCAACACGTGCATCTGATTTAAGGGCAGGTGCAGCGCTGGTGGTGGCGGCACTGGCAGCAAAAGGTGTAAGTGAAGTGGAAGAAATAGGCCATATTGAACGTGGATATGAAAATATAGTTGATAAATTTGTCGCCTTAGGTGGAGACATGAAACGTATTGTGATTCCCGATGG
>CAYIZZ010000230.1:0-1418 GCA_964367945.1 uncultured Oscillospiraceae bacterium
ATAGTGGATTTCTTCCGGGGCAAAACCACCACAATCAATAACTTCAAGGCCTTTTCCTTGCATGTGTTCTTTCAGACGGTCTTTCAGGGCATACCCTGCGTGATCACTACCAATAGCAATTTTCATGATATCTCTCCTATAATTTGATGTTGATTTTCGCCCCTTTTTAAATGGGTGAATATAGCCACAATAATTATTATACATCATTCAAATCCAAAAGAAAATACAGAAAATCATATGCCTCGTATTAATATGGAAAATCACAAATATGTGGCGGCAATGGCGATGACTGCAGTGTAGATGATCAAAGGATTACAAAAGTATGATTTTTTTGAGATAAGTGTAATGTTTGGATTGACAAAGGATACGTAATATCCTAAGATGAACATATACTTTTGTTTTAAACAAATAAAGTATGCAAAATATTATTGAATGCTTATAAAAAAGAAAAGGGAGTGCGAAATATTGAATCAGTTTTTTGACGTGATACAAGATTTATTTAAGAAGTTGGAGACACAGAAAGACGCAGTGGAGCAAGCCGGTCAAGCTACTGCAAAGGCATTGATGAACAAAGGAATTATCCAGGCCTTCGGCAGTGGACATTCTATGGGTGGTGCAATGGAAGTTACCACTCGTGCAGGCGGATTTATTCCCTCTAAAATGCTGAAAGATTTTTCGATTGGAACATATGAAATGATCGAAGGCGTTGGCACACAGTTTATGCGCAAAGTAGATGTGCGTGAAAACGATGTTGTTTTTATTATTTCAAACTCAGGTCGTAACCCACTGGGCGTAGAAATTGCAACTATTGCTAAAGAAAAAGGCGCTACCACTATTGCTGTCACATCTTTGGAAGCTTCCAAAAACTTGACCAGCAAACACTCTTCCGGCAAGCGTTTGTTCGAAGTGTGCGATATCGTTCTTGATAACTGTGCACCGGATGGCGATGCCGCTATTGAGCTAGCAGGCCTTGACACTAAAGTGTGTGGCGTATCTGCCATCACTTGCAACATGTTACTACAAAGCGCTATGCTTCGTGCAGCTGAAATCATGCTGGAAAATGGCGTAGAGCCTCCGGTATACAAAAGTGCAAATATTGATGGTGGCCCTGAATACAACCAAAAGCTGGAATCGATGTTCTTTGATCGTATCTTCCACGTATAATATGCTAAGTTACAGCAATTTATAAAATGAAAATACCCCGATGAAGGATACTGAAATCCTCAGTCATCGGGGTGTTTTTTTATGCGGTTTCAAATGTTTCAAATAGGTTGTTGCGGATTATATGGTGTTTCAAACCAGAAAATAGAACCCTCGCCAGGCTGAGAAGATACTCCATATTGGAAATTTTGCATTTCAAAAATACTTTTTGTTATGGATAAACCAAGGCCGGTTCCGGGTTTTCCGGAGTTTGCACG
>CAYIZZ010000231.1:0-1345 GCA_964367945.1 uncultured Oscillospiraceae bacterium
GTATTCTGAGGTGATTCTACCCTCGGCCGGCCATATAAACGCGCCGTCCCAGTATTTTTCGTCGTCGTATGTTTCCCATAGTGGTGGGATTGTTTGCCGATATTGTTCATATGCCTCGGCGCTGTTTGCCTCGCTTATCACAGGGTCACTGGTATCTATTTCCAGGTTCTGTTGCAAAAAATCAAACGATTCCACTGTCAATGTCTGGCTAAATTCCTGCTCGCCTACCGTCACTGTTACGGGATATTCGCCCACCGCACGGTCATGACCCACCGCAATCACCGCCGAGAAACTTTGTGCTCTGTCCATTGGTGTAAACACCACCTGGCCCATGTCTGTCTCGGCTACCGGTACCACGTTTTCCGGCGCGTCCAGTACCTGTATCACGAAAATATCACCTTGTTGTAGCACGTTATCGCCAAACAATACCATTGTTTCAAGTTCGGGTTCAGGCGTCCATTCGATATCCACCTCAAACACAAACACGCCATATGCATCGCCCGCTGTTTGTGGTTTCTCGCACGTTATTTTAAACGTATACACGCCTTCTTCTGTCAGCGCGTCTTGTGAAAATGTTTCGGCATCGCCTTCAAAAACCACTACATCATCTTTTGTCACAGTCAGTGTGCTCACATACCCCATCGGGTATACCACGTCTGCGTTCATTGGTGCCTGCACCGAAACAGCGGTCGGTTTTTCTTCTGTTATCGTGAAATCTTTATACAAATATTCCATGAACGTCGGTGTGTGCCATGTCGTGGTTACTGCCGTCATTTCATGGCCAAATACTTCCGCGTATAGTGGCGGAATACTGTCTTCCGTCGTTGTTTCATACGTCACATACACAAAAATACCGCCGGCTAATACCGCAGCTAAAAGTATAAACACAAGTCCAAATATTATCTTCTTCATCAAAATTCCTCCCGCTTTTTTGGAAAAAAGCCCCGCTTTTTTGGAAAAAAGCCCCGCTTTTTTGAAAAAAAGCTTGGCAAAAAACTTTAATCAAAAACACAGGACATATAATAGAATTACTTAAAAATACGCAGTACATTATGTACTATATCACATTAATGTGTATATATCAAAAAAAAACCAACGCATTTTGTATAAAATGCGTCAGTGAAAGTTTTTGCTGGCCAAGCCAATGCAATCCGAGGCCGCCTCTTGCCTACCACAAAAATTTGTGAGCAATAGGTTCTGCGAATTTTTTATACCGCCAAAAGTTCTATACCAAGGAAGTGCGGCGCAGTAAGGCTGCCGCCTTGCAAGATGCGCTGACGCCGGTATGGGGCTTTTGGCTAAATAAAAAACGGACTCGGATTACATTGACTTGGCTGGCTTTTTT
>CAYIZZ010000232.1:0-1339 GCA_964367945.1 uncultured Oscillospiraceae bacterium
AAGCAGGCACAGTGGATACATTACTAAAGCCTAGTTTTTGAGCATATTGTGAAGCTCTGTAGCAGTGGAACGCGTTTGTGACAATGGCAACCGGTTGATCTGAATTTATACCGGCTTCTTCTAGCAAAGACTTTGCAAAAGTAAGGTTTTCTTCGGTAGAGGTGCTTTTATCCTCAAGTATAATTAAATCATGAGGAACCCCTTGATCTAAAAGCCAACGCTGCATGGCAAGTGCCTCGGGAATGGATTCTTGGGGGCCCATGCCGCCGGTGACAACAATTACAGCGTTAGGGTTTTCTTGCCAGGCATCAAGGGCAGCGCCAAGTCTTCGGTGAAGAACATCACCGATTTTTTCGCCACGAAGACCGGCACCGAGTACAATTATAGCTTTTTCGTTGCCGTTTGCGTTGTCTGAATATCCGCTAAAAGCTACAAATAAAAATAGGCCAATGAAAATAGTTAAGCCGAAAATAACTAAATATTGCAAAATACGGCCTATACCATGAGCACAAAAAGCATCTATATGGCGATGAAAAACACCATATAGTATCAGTGATATAGAAAAGCCCCACATCAGCACAGTGCCCATGTTGAAGTTGGCGCGTATGGTGATTCCAAGACTGTTTAGAGTGAAAATAACTGCTAAAATCCAAATAATAAGTAATTTTATCATGTCTTTCATTTTACCAATCTATGGCACAAAATGCAACAATAACCACCACTTCGAAAATATAATGTGTAATAGAGCATTTGAAAATAAAAAAGTAAGTTCAAAGCACCTTTACATTATCAATTTAGTGTGCTAAAATGATAAACTGGTGACTGGTTAAGTTTCGATTAAATTTTAGTATCAAGGAAAGGTTTGTTATTACAATGAAAAAATTATTAGTTATTTTAATGGCCATTATGATGGTGTTTTCCGTGACTGCTTGTTCTTCTGCTGAAGAAAGTGTTGTATCTGAAAGCGCTGCACCGGAAAGTGCTGCCGCAGAGAGTGTTGCTGAGGAAAGCGCTGATGCTGAAAGCGATTTGAGCTACATTCAAGAAAAAGGTGTGTTAGTGGTGGGCATCACTGATTTTGCACCTATGGACTATCGTGAAGAGGGTAGCGATGAATGGGTAGGCTTTGATGCAGATATGGCACGTTTGTTCGCAGAAGATCTGGGTGTAGAAGTAGAGTTTTTGGAAATCAACTGGGACAATAAATTGCTCGAGCTTGATGCTAAAGGCATTGACATGATCTGGAACGGTATGACACTGACTGACGAAGTGAAAAGTGGTTCCTCGACCTCTATTCCTTACTGCAACAACGGCCAAGTGGTAGTGTTGCCGGCAGATA
>CAYIZZ010000233.1:0-1318 GCA_964367945.1 uncultured Oscillospiraceae bacterium
CCTCGTCCACAATCAATATGTCGCTGTTCAAATGCGAAGATACCGCAAACGCCAGTTTCACATACATGCCGCTTGAATATCTTTTCACCGGTGTATCTATAAACTCGGCCACCTCAGAAAACTCTATTATGTCATCCACCACGGCGTCTATAGCCTCACGAGGCATCCCCAGTATGGCACCGTTCATGTATATATTTTCACGTCCGGTCATGTCAGGGTGAAAGCCCGTGCCCACTTCCAGCATGCTGGCGATATGGCCTGTTGTGGTGACGCTACCACTTGTGGGGGTAGTGATGCTGGAAATAATCTTCAAAATTGTACTTTTGCCGGCACCGTTCGCACCAATAATGCCTATAGCTTCACCTTTTTTCACCTCGAAGCTGACATTTTCAAGGGCATTAAACGTGGTAATGCCTTCTTTTTGCACAGAAAAATCATCACCGTCAGGCATTTCATTTTCAATCATCATATTAGGGTCTTCTTTTTTACGCATACGCGCCATAAACCCTTGGAACTCCGCTATAAACGAGCCCCTGTTCAGTGCTCCCAAGCGGTATGTCTTTGTGACATTTTCCACTTTTATTACAACATCTTTATCCATATACTTCCTCTTAGTTTCATCGGCTTTGTTTTTTTGCCAAAGCGAGAAATAACATATATACTATTGTTCTAATAGGCCAAATTTACTTTCAAATTTTACACTGTATCGACAAAAGTCTTTTCTGCACGATTGAACAGCAAAATGCCCACAAAAAGCGAGAGTATGCACATAAACGTGCTGATGCCTAAAAACACCCAGTCCCACTCGCCCACACCGGTAAAGGCAAACCTAAACGCTTCTGAAAGCGAAGACATCGGGTTCAGCATTATGGCGGTTTTTGCCAGACCGTCCACTGCTGAGATGGGGTATATAATAGGTGTGACAAACATCCACAGCTGCACGGCAAAGCCCACCAGCATATGCAAGTCTTTATATCGCGTTGTAAGTGCTGTGACAATCAGGCCTACGCCCGTGCCCAAAATCACCACCAGCAAAATAATTATCGGCACAAACAAAAGATATATAGACGGGCTCATGGCGCTGCCGGAAAACAAGTATATTAAATACACCACTAAAAAAACGCAAAACTGCACAATATAATTAATAAACCCTGATATTATAACGGAAATCGGCATGGTCATGCGTGGAAAATACACCTTGCCGAATATATCCCGGTTTGTGGTGAATGTGGAAGCGATGGTGGTAAGGTTAAACGAAAACAATATCCACAGCGTATTGCCTGCAAGATAAAACACAAACCCCGGAACCTCGCCTGTC
>CAYIZZ010000234.1:0-1280 GCA_964367945.1 uncultured Oscillospiraceae bacterium
TGTCTAAAATACCGATACCGTTTTTGCCGCCTAAATCATTCAAAGCTTCAATAATTTCCACACCGTCCATCTCTTGACCATTCAAGGAAACCGGCACGCCTTGCTCAAAGTCTAGGCTGATATATGTGGGCTCATTCGGTGCGTTTTCAGGCGTTACGCCCAGTTGCAACATTTTATCGTACAATGGCTCGTTTGCAGGATCTTCCAGCTCTAATCCCTCGTGTGATAAATGCCACAAGTTTTTATCCCGTGAATAACTTGTATCTTTAGACATTTTAAGCGGAATATTTCTTTCCTCAGCGTAAGCAATGGCCTCTTCACGGCTTTGGATGTCCCATTCCCTCCAAGGTGCAATCACTGCTAAATGCGGTGCCAACGCTTTCACTGTCAGCTCAAACCGAACCTGATCGTTGCCCTTGCCGGTAGCGCCATGGCAAATGGCATCTGCGCCTTCTTTTTCGGCAATCTCTACCAATGCCTTGGCAATAGGTGGCCGGGCAAAGCTGGTGCCAAGTAAATATCCCTCGTATTTCGCACCTGCTTTTAATGTGGGCCATATGAAATCTTCCACTAACTCTTTTTTAATATCCATTATATACAGCTTGGATGCGCCAGTGTTGATAGCTTTTTCTTCCAGTCCCTCAAGCTCACTTTTTTGGCCCACATCGGCGGCCATAGCAATAACTTCACAGCCGTCATAGTTTTCTTTCAGCCAAGGTATAATAATAGATGTATCCAACCCACCTGAATAGGCCAATACTACTTTTTTGATTTGTTTTTTCGCTGCCATAATGTCCTCCTAAGCAACCATAGTTTTCATTGTATATTTTTGCGTCTTGGTATTATTATACATGATTTTTGTATAAAATCAAGTTTTTTGTGAATATTTATTCTTATTTTTTAAGAAATATTTATTTTCAAACAGTCAAGTTTTTCTGTACCAGCCCTAAAATTCCATGGGTTTTTGCATATTAATTGTATTTTAAAGCGTATATAATGTGAATATATTCATATTTTATAAAAATATTTCTTTCAAACAAAAAGTATAAACAATGAAATTTATAGCTCCATCCATGCAGGATCTTTTGGATTTTTTTGGAAGGCTTGTAGTTTTTTAACATCTTCTTCTTTTATATATTGCTCTTCTAGTGCAGCTTCTATCAATGCACTATAGCAAGAAAGTGAGGTGTTTTGAATATTTGCTGCGGCCAACCTGTCCAGACCTACTTGCATTTCATACGTGAAGATAGAAACGATGCCCTGCACTGTGCAGCCACATT
>CAYIZZ010000235.1:0-1257 GCA_964367945.1 uncultured Oscillospiraceae bacterium
GATAAAGGGCGATTTTACCATAACGGGTGACGAAAGCAACTATACATGGGACGACACAACCAAGGTGCTCACCATCACGGGCAGTGGTGCCTTGACCATTGCCAACACAAACCCAACTACCCCCACCACAGACACCATTGTGGTGCAAAGCGGCACAACCGCGAACCTCACGCTAAACGGCGTGCGCATTATTGTAGGTGACTACGAAGTTGGCTGTGCTTTTGAAGTGGCAGGCACAGCCACGGCAAACATCACCTTGATAGGCAATAACCGGATAGCGAGTGGCATGAACGAAGCCGGCATAAAAGTGCAAAGTGGTGCCACACTTCTTATCACCGAGGCTTCTACCGGTAGCTTAGATGCTTATGGCCAAGAGGGGGACGGTTCCGCCGGCAGCACACCCGGAAAAGGCGGCGCGGGCATTGGCGGCAGTATGGATAGCGCAGGCGGCAACATCACCATTGCGGGCGGCACGATATATGCACAGGGCGGTACTGGCGGCGCAGGCATTGGCGGCGGCGGCGATGGTGGCGCAGGCGGCAACATCACCATTTCGGGCGGCACGGTGACGGCGAGGGGGTACGATGATGGCCCGGGCATCGGCGGCGGCGTGTATGGCGACGGCGGCAACATCACCATTTCGGGCGGCACGGTGACGGCAAGAAACCAGACAAATGGCAACGGCGTGTGCATCGGCGGCTACACCGGCGGCAACATCACCATTTCGGGCGGCACGGTAAGGGCCGTGAGCGAAAATAGCTACGCAGGCATCAGTGGCGGTGCAGGCAGCACCATCCACATTTCGGGCGGCACAGTTACTGCCACAGGTGGCAACGGCAGTACCGAAGCGCACGCACCCCTCCCCAGTAGTGGCATCAATATCGATACCATCCACATTACCGGCGGCACGGTGACAGCCACGGGCGGCACCCGTTCTGACAACCAAATGGCACCGGGCTTTTCGACTCGCCCTTCTATCACAGTAGCATCAGCAAACCAATATTACAGTGTGGCCATTTCGGCAGGCGCTGATGAAACCAATGCGACAGCACGCAGGCTATCAGATACTACTTATCACACAGAAACATATGCCAAAATTGTCATGGTGGAAGTGGCACCTATCATCAACTTGGGCACGGCCTTAACCTACAACGGCACACCGCAAACCCAAGCTGTAACTTCGGTGATGCTAAATGGCATCACCCTCACCGAGGGTACAGATTACACCCTAAGCGGCAACACCGCCACAAACGCAGG
>CAYIZZ010000236.1:0-1231 GCA_964367945.1 uncultured Oscillospiraceae bacterium
GCTTTGGTCTGTCGCGCCGCATGATGCAGGACGACAGGAAGTTTATGTAAAAGCTTATGTTCATATGTAAACCGCATAAGACTGCGGATTATCTTTGGTCTGTCGCGCTGCATAGTACAGGACGACAGGAAATGTTATGCCTGGGCGAATTCGATACCCCTTTTTAATAGGCCGTAAAACTATGTGGCGTCACACAACTTGTTGCTTTTCGTCGTGTTTGGAAAGCGGTGTTGTGTAATGAGTTTAGTATACGCACCACATGTGAAAGAAAAATGAGGCGTAAAGGGATAAAGTGTGAAAACAAAATAAAGAAATGGGAAAGAAACTATGGGGATAAACTATAATCTGAAAATGCATGAAATGATAAAAACATTTCCTAAAGGCACACCACTATTGCTGCAGGTGTGTTGTGGGCCGTGCGCCACATCGGTGTTGCAAAGGCTATGCGAGCATTTTGCGGTGACAGCATTTTTTTACAATCCCAACATCATGCCAAGGCAAGAGTATGATAAAAGGCTGAACACGCTGAAAGACCTGCTTTCACAGATGAAGTTCACATATCCCGTAACCCTGATGGATAGTGAATATGACGGCGAAGAGTATTTACAAGCGGTAAAAGGACTGGAAAACGAACCGGAGGGTGGAGAAAGATGCAAAGTGTGCTTTGATGTGCGGCTTTCAAAAACAGCGCAAACAGCGGCGGAAAACGGGTTTTCCGTGTTTTGCACCACGCTATCAGTCAGCCCACATAAAAACGCACAAGCGATAAACACAGCAGGAGAGCACTGGGCAGAAAAAAACGGCGTGGTGTTTTTGGCCTCGGACTTCAAAAAAGAAGACGGATACAAAAAAAGTATCGAGCTTAGCCGTGAATATGGCCTTTATCGTCAAGACTACTGTGGATGTGTTTACTCTGACGTAGACAAGCAGAAGTAATCTCAGCTTATTATTTTCATTGTCTTATAAATATAAAGAAAATCATAGCGAGATTTGACAAAATCAGAATGACAAAACAAATAAATAGGTATATAATAATAGCAGTATGATTTATGTACTGAAAAAATAAAAAACAGACTAAAATATGGCAAAACACTATATGAAATGAAACAAAACAAAGTACATGTAAAAAGGAGTAGCTTATGCTGATAAAAAATGGACTAGTATTTACAGATGAGTGTCAGTTTGCGATGATGGACGTTTTGGTGAAAGATGATCGCATTGCCGCTGTGGC
>CAYIZZ010000237.1:0-1226 GCA_964367945.1 uncultured Oscillospiraceae bacterium
AAAAGCTTAGCAAAAAACTTTAATCGAAAACCATGCTTTTTCAAAAAAAAGCTAGATAAAACATATAATAGAATCACCCTAAGCACAAAGCCTGTCTAATTGCCACGCTCCGCTTCGCTGGCTCTACTGCGTGTACCTCTTGGCACAAAACTTGGCAAAACCTTTCCTCTTTTTGAAAAAAGCGTAATAGTGTCTTGACCTAAACTTTTAGGGCGCTTTCCACTACATGCTGCACCAATACGCTGGTTGTCACCGTACCCACGCCACCCGGCACAGGCGTGATTTTCACTTCCGGCACACCTTCAGCACTCACGTCGCCACACAACTTTCCGTTTTCATCCACGTGAATCCCGACATCAATCACCACTTGCCCGTCACGCAAATACCCCGCATCCACCACGCCACGCACTCCGGCACACACCACTAACACATCACAATTTTTACATACCTGCGCTAAGTTTTGCGTTCTTGTGTGACATACCGTCACCGTCGCATGCTTTGCAATCAGCATCATCGCCACGGGTTTTCCAACCACCAGACTCCTGCCAACCACCACCACATTTTTCCCACAAAGATCGATACCATAAAACTCCAATATCTCCATTACAGCCCTTGCGGTACATGGCGGATACCCCATCTTCACACCGGAAAACACCCCGGCAAGCGACTCGTTCGTCACTCCGTCAACGTCTTTTTCCTTCGGAATCGCGGCACACACTGCGGCATCATCTATATGTTTCGGTAGGGGCCTCAGTAGCAGTATCCCGTGCACACTGCTATCCTGCCCCAATTTATTCACTTCAGCCACCAGCTCGTCTGTGCTCACCTCGGCCGAAAGCTCCACGCTTTTCACAGCGACACCCACCGTCTCGCAACGTTTTGTCGCCCCACGCTGATACGCGATATCATCCTCTTTATCGCCAACTCTCACTATCGCAAGTGTTGTATCTACGTTATTTTTCCGCAGATTTTCCACCTGCGCTTTCATTTTTTCGTTCATGGCGCTCACCACCGCGGCACCCTTCAACACTTCAGCCATAATATCTCCTTTATGCTCATCTTATGCTCATCAGTTGTCTAGTTTTCCGCTCACATAGGCATACACTTCATCTGCCAACACGGTATAGTTTTTCAGTATTTCGTCTGCTTCGTCGTTATACTTTTTGGCCACGTCTCTATTTTTCATCGCTTTTGTGTTGATTTTCACATTCAGCACAGCCCCCTGC
>CAYIZZ010000238.1:0-1171 GCA_964367945.1 uncultured Oscillospiraceae bacterium
GTACAGCTGAGCAAGCCCTTGGTTCTGCCGAGGAAGAAGCTAAGAAAATTGTCAATGATGCTATCAAAAATGCCGAGCAGAAACTAAAAGAGTCTGTTGTAGAGGCAAAAGATCGTGCCTATCACTTAAGGCAAGAAGCTGAAAAAGAGATAAAAGAACGTCGCAGTGAAGTATCTCGTCAAGAACGTCGTATCGAGCAAAAAGAAGAAAATGTAGACAAAAAAACCACCGCTATGGAAAAGCGCGAGGAAGATTTGAATCAAAGATCTCAACTGGTTGAAGCAAAACTGGGTGAAATCGATCAAATCAAAGAACGCCAGCTGGAAAAACTGGAAAGCATTGCTGCTTTGAACCAAGAAGAAGCGCGTAAACTGCTTTTAAATCGTTTGGACGAACAGCTGGTACATGAAAAAGCGGTGAAGATTTCCGCTTACGAGACAAACCTTAAAAGCGAAGCCGACGAAATGGCTCGCAACCTTATCGGGCAGGCCATTGCCCGCTGTGCTGCCGATCATTCCAGTGAAGCCACTATCAGTGTAGTGCCTTTACCCAGTGATGAAATGAAAGGCCACATCATTGGCCGCGAAGGTCGCAATATTCGCGCTTTGGAAATTGCCACCGGTGTTGATTTGATTATTGACGACACCCCCGAGGCCATCACATTATCAAGCTTTGATCCCGTCCGCAGAGAAGTGGCCCGTCAAACGCTTGAAAAACTTATCATGGACGGTCGCATACATCCTGCTCGCATTGAAGAAACCGTGGCAAAATCTCGTCGTGATTTAGAGCTTGTCATGAAACGTGAAGGCGAAAGAGCGGTAATGGAAGTAGGCGTTCCAAACCTACACCCCGATATTGTAAAACTGATAGGCCGCTTGAAATACCGTACCAGCTATGGCCAAAATGTGCTTAACCATTCTTTGGAAGTTGCCTATCTTTCAGGCATCATGGCTGCAGAGCTGGGCCTGAACGTAAACCAAGCAAAGCGTGCCGGTATGCTTCATGACATCGGTAAAGCATTGGATCATGAAATCGAAGGTACACACGTACAAATTGGTGTGGATATTGCCAAAAAATACAAAGAAAATCCCGCTGTTATCCATGCTATCGAGGCTCACCACGGCGATGTAGAGGCAAAAAGCGTGCTTGCATTCATTGTTATGGCTGCAGA
>CAYIZZ010000239.1:0-1168 GCA_964367945.1 uncultured Oscillospiraceae bacterium
AGGGCGGTAAAGGCTTGGGATTTCTGAAGAGGCTTATATGTGCATAACCTGATATATAAGGTGTTACGGATGTCGGGCTCAGGGCGGTAAAGGTTTGGGATTTCTGAAGAGGTTTATACGTGCATAACTTGATATATAAGGTGTTACGGATGTTAGGTGTAGGGCGGTAAAATTTCTTAAGTGTTTTAATTTTATTAAGTGTTTTAATTTTATTATAAGTAATGTGTTTTTAATTGAGTTTTTTGCCAAGCTTTTTTTCAAAAAAGCGGGAAGCGGGAAGCGGGAGGAGATATATAGATGAAAGAATTACAGAAAGTGTATGATCCGGCGCAGGTGGAGGATAGTACATACGAGTTTTGGACAAAAAAGGGGTATTTTGCGCCCAGTGACGACAAGAGTAAAAAACCATATACTATAGTGATGCCGCCACCAAACATCACCGGCCAGCTTCACATGGGTCATGCGATGGACAACACGTGGCAGGATATCTTGATACGATTCAAGCGTATGCAGGGGTATGCCGCGCTATGGGTACCGGGCACAGACCACGCGTCTATTGCTACCGAGGCACGGATTGTGGCAAGCATGAAAGAAGAAGGCGTGAGTAAAGACGACCTTGGCCGTGACGGATTTTTAGAACGTGCATGGCAATGGAAAGAAACATATGGTGGCAGGATAGTCCAGCAACTGAAAAAACTAGGTAGCAGCTGTGACTGGAGCCGTGAACGCTTTACCATGGACGAGGGATGTAGTAAAGCTGTAGCGCATGTGTTTAAACGTCTTTATGACGAGGGACTTATTTATCGTGGCGAGAGGATTATCAACTGGTGTCCGAATTGCCTGACGTCTATTTCTGATGCCGAGGTGGAACACGAGGAACAAAACAGTTCGCTTTGGCATGTGAGGTATCAAGTATCCGGTAGCGACGAGTATGTGACGGTGGCTACCAGTCGGCCGGAAACCATGCTGGGTGACGTGGCGGTGGCGGTACATCCGGACGACGAGAGGTATAAGCATCTGCATGGTAAAAACGTGATTTTGCCGCTGGTGAACCGTGAAATACCTATCATCACAGACACGTATGTTGACATGGAGTTTGGTACAGGTGCTTTGAAAATCACGCCGGCACATGACCCGAACGATTTCGAGGTGGGTCAGCGTCACGAAC
>CAYIZZ010000240.1:0-1147 GCA_964367945.1 uncultured Oscillospiraceae bacterium
ATATTCATTGCATCCACACAGGGCCTATCTGCCCCCACACAGTTCCTGATATGCCTATACCAAAAAATACTAGCGCACAAAACACTGCGCTGGCAATGTCTCTTGCCACAATGCGCAGTCTGCGCAGGCGAGTGCGCCCTTCACCACCACGATAACATCTGGCTTCCATGGCCAGCGCCAGTTCCTCTGCTCTTCGAAACGCAGACAAAAACAGCGGTATCAATATTGGCACCAGCGCTTTTATACGCCTAAACAAATTTCCTGCATCCAGCTGTGCACCACGTGCTTTTTGTGCATTCATAATCTTATCTGTTTCCTCGATAAGGGTGGGAATCATCCTAAGGGTAATTGTCATCATCATGGCAAGCTCGTGTGCGGGAAATCGAAACTTTGCCAAAGGCGAAAGCAAGCGCTCTATGGCATCTGTCATCACAATGGGTGAAGTGGTGTATGTCAAAAGTCCTGTGCCTATAATAAGGCAGGCAATGCGTATTGCCATCATCAGCGAAAAATATATCCCGCCGGTGGTGATTTTTATTACCCAAAACGATACCAGCACTATACCTGTGCTTGTGAAGAATAAATTGAGCAGTGTTGTCAGCAGTAAAATAGGAACCAGTGGTTTCATGCTGCGAACCACTACCTTGCCCGGTATTTTTGCCATAGCGTACAGCCACGCCAAAAACACCACCGATATTCCTATGCCGATAGGGTTCGAGCCCACAAAAAGCATCACAATATACGCCATGCTAAGCACTATTTTCACACGTGGGTCCAAACGATGTACTATGCTATTTCCGGGGAAATGCTGGCCTATGGTAATATCACGTAACATCGCTTTGCCCCCCTTTTGCAAACTGCAATAAAGTCTCGGTGGCATATTTCACTGTGTATATATCAGTGTCTACCGAAAGGCCCATCTCTTTTAGCCGTAAGAATATTTTTGTTATTTGCGGCACGGCCAGTCCCAGTTCTAGCAGTTCTTGCGCCTTGGCAAATACTTTGGGTGTGTCGTCGTACATTGCAATGCCGCCATCGTGCATCACCAGCACTTTATCGGCGTATCTTGCCACATCTTCCATGCTGTGGCTTACCAGCACCACACTGGTGCCTGTGCGGCGATGAAAGTCTTTTATTTGATTTAAAA
>CAYIZZ010000241.1:0-1141 GCA_964367945.1 uncultured Oscillospiraceae bacterium
CTTCACCGATAGGTGTTTCAAGACTAACAGGCTCTTGCGCCACACGCATAATCTCGCGCACTTTTTCCACCGGCATGTCCAGCTCTTCTGCAATCTCATCCGATGTAGCCTCATGGCCGTTACGGTGAAGCAGCTGGCTTGAAGCTTTTTTCACTTTGTTGATAGTTTCCACCATATGCACAGGAATACGAATGGTACGTGCTTGATCGGCAATAGCCCTTGTGATAGCTTGGCGAATCCACCATGTGGCATATGTAGAAAACTTAAATCCTTTGGTATGGTCAAATTTTTCTACCGCTTTGATAAGCCCAAGGTTGCCTTCCTGAATCAAATCAAGAAACTGCATTCCTCTTCCCACATATCTTTTAGCAATAGATACCACCAGCCTCAAGTTTGCTTCAGACAAGCGTTTTCTCGCCTTCATGCCGTCATCGCCACCGTTTCTGATGCGAATAGCCAGCGCTACTTCCTCTTCACTTGTAAGCAAAGCCACCCTACCAATTTCTTTCAGGTACACTTTTACAGGGTCGTCAATGGACACACCCTCTGCCGAAAGCTCGCTTTGAAACTTATCCACTGTATCTTCTGTCAGCACTTTATCTGCATCAGCATCAGGCTCGTCTATAATCTCCACATTATTGGCATCCAGCATCTCATACAGCTTGTCTACCATTTCCACATCAAAGCCAATTTCTTCAAGTACATCATTAATTTCCTTGGTGGTCAACCTTTGGTTTGCCTTTCCGGTTTCCACCAGAGTTTGAATCACCTTGTTCTTATCAGCCATGAATTTCTCCTTTATTTATACGGAGGATACCCTCCATTTTCTACTGTTTTTATTAGCTAGATTTATTCTTCACTTAGCTTTTTCTTACGATTTTCAAAAATATGCCTTAGTTCATCTTCAGATATCTCAGCTGAATTTGATTTTTTCAGATGTTTATTTAATATTTCGTCTAAAAACCTATGCACATCTTTTACACTAAAACTGCTTTCATGGTTTAGCGCCAATATCTTTCCAAGCAGTGATATTGTTCTGTCATCCAGCTCTGATGATAAAGCCGCCAAGTCTATATAATCACGTGCTTGCCATTTTTGCAATAGCAAAGCGTAAGTTTGTCCCATTTCAGGTGCTAAAAAC
>CAYIZZ010000242.1:0-1117 GCA_964367945.1 uncultured Oscillospiraceae bacterium
TCACCGTGCTTTCGCAGGTTTCAGCGTTTACCACTGCACGTTTTTTTCCATCCAGCTCAAGGCCACAGTTTTCATACAGTGTGCTGTCTACCGACTCGCCTATCGCACTGATGATACACGTTGCAGGTATTTCAGTAATTTTACCCGTATCCACCGGACTTCTTCTTCCGGAAGAATCGGCTGCGCCCAGCTCCATTTCACTGCAAGTTAAAATACCATTTGCAAAGCTCTTGGGTGCTAGCAACTCTTTAAGCTCCACTCCATCTTCCATAGCAAGTAAAAGCTCTTCCTCATCTGCCGGCATATATCTTTTTGTCCTGCGATATACTACAGAAACTTTTTCAACACCTTTTACTCTTTTTGCAGCTCTTGCTGCATCCATGGCTGTGTTGCCGGCGCCTATCACTATAACTTCTTTGCCCAAATTTAGCGCATCGGGGTTGTTTTTTGCCATTTCCAAGAACTTAATCACATTCAAGCTTTCGCCCGATTCCAGGCATGATGCACCTTCACACCAAGCACCTGTGGCTAAAATCACATGCGTAAATCCTTTATCTGTCAGCTCTTTTATCGAATTTACATTAGTTCCGCCTACAAACTCTGCACCGTATGCTTTACAAAGTTCTATGTCTTTATCAATAGCACTATTTGAAATCCTGAATTCAGGTATAACATACCTTACAATTCCGCCCATTTCTTCTCGTTTTTCAAACACAGTTACAGGAACGCCTGCCCTGCTAAGGAAATATGCGGCCGAAATTCCTGCCGGACCTCCACCTACAACAGCCACTTTTTTGTCCTTGCAAAAACTTGGCTTTGCAATCTTTTTCATTATGCTGTCATAGCCGTTTTCTGCCGCTATCAGCTTTATGCTACGAATATGAACGGTATCTTCATAATAGTTTCGCATACATTTATCTTGGCAGCTGTGTGAACAAATCGTGCCGGTGATAAACGGAAGGGCATTCCTGTGGGTGATAAGGTCTAACGCTTCCTCGTATTTTTCTTCTTCAACTAATGCTATATATCCGGGAATATCCTGTTCTATCGGGCATCCTTTTCGACATGGCGCTGTGAAACAATCAAACAACGGAACATCTTTTCCATTTTTTCTATA
>CAYIZZ010000243.1:0-1078 GCA_964367945.1 uncultured Oscillospiraceae bacterium
CGTTTGCAGCTATTGAAGATGTAAGCCGTAAACTTTATGCTGTGCAGTTTCATCCAGAGGTGGAGCATACGGAGTTTGGTAAAGAGTTTCTGCGTGCATTTTTGGTGGATGTATGTGGATGCAAGGGCGATTGGACGATGGCAAGTTTTGTGCAGTCTACCATTGAAGAGATCAGAAACACTGTAGGTGAGACAGGACATGTGCTTTGTGCCCTGTCCGGTGGTGTAGACTCTACGGTGTGTGCTATATTGGTGCATAAAGCAATAGGACATCGTCTGCATTGCGTTTTTGTTGATCATGGATGTATGCGTAAAGATGAAGGCGACCAGGTGATGGAGCTTGTCGGTAAGACTTTTGATCTTAATTTAGTTCGCGTAAATGCCAGAGATAGATTTTTAGGTAAACTAGCAGGAGTTTCAGATCCTGAGAAAAAACGTAAAATTATAGGGTATGAGTTTATTGAAGTATTCACAGAAGAAGCAAAGAAACTTGGCAAGATGGACTTTTTGCTGCAAGGTACGATATACCCGGATATTATCGAAAGCGGAATTGGCGATGCTGCACTGATTAAAAGTCATCACAATGTTGGTGGCCTTCCCGAGAAACTGGGCTTTAAATTGCTGGAGCCGGTACGCCTTTTGTTTAAAGATGAAGTGCGTAATGTTGGAAGAGAGCTGGGGATACCTGATGTTTTGGTAGATAGGCAGCCATTCCCGGGACCGGGACTTGCTGTTAGATGCCTTGGCGAAGTGACAGAAGAAAAGCTGTTTATCATTCGTGAAAGTGATGCTATTTTACGTGAAGAGATTGCAGCTGCAGGACTAGATAAAGAAATTTGGCAGTATTTCACAGTGCTACCGAACTTGAAAAGTGTGGGCGTGATGGGTGATGCACGTACATATGATCATGCGATAGGTATAAGAGCGATTACCTCTACAGATGCCATGACGGGAGACTGGGCGCGTATTCCGTATGATGTGCTGGAACGGATATCCTCACGTATTGTGAATGAAGTACCGGGCGTGAACAGAATACTATATGATTGCACGACAAAGCCACCCTCCACAATAGAGTGGGA
>CAYIZZ010000244.1:0-1024 GCA_964367945.1 uncultured Oscillospiraceae bacterium
TCCGACTACAATATAATCCTCAATAGCTCAGTCGGTAGAGCATGCGGCTGTTAACCGCAGGGTCGTTGGTTCAAGTCCAACTTGGGGAGCCATTAATACACTAAAATCGATCTATATTGATTTTAGTGTATTTTTTTTGTTTATCTATGGACGAGTGTGGAAATGAATGTTAAAATATAATTAACTAATCAAGATTATTTTGTGAACAATATAAGATGATCTGAGAAAATAGTGTAATTTTTTTTACAAGGGGTTAATTATGAAAAGGTCAGAAATAAACAAAGCTATAAAAGATATGGAAAACTTGATAAACGAATACAAATTTGCGCTCCCACCGTTTTGTGATTTTACACCGGAAGAATGGGCAGATAAAAGTAGTGAATATGATGAAATTCGTGATAATATGCTAGGATGGGACATTACCGACTATGGCCTTGGTGACTTTGAAAAAACAGGATTTGCACTGATCACCATAAGAAACGGTAACCTGCAAAACCCAAAATATAAAAAAGCGTATGCAGAAAAGCTGCTTATGCTAAAAGAAGGCCAGCATTCGCCTATGCATTTCCACTGGAGCAAGAGTGAAGACATTATAAACCGTGGTGGAGGCACGCTTATCATTCATGTGTATAACGATAATGATGGTGAGCTGGGCACAGACGATGTTTTGGTGAACGCAGATGGCCGAAGCTACTATGTGAAAGCCGGTACCGGTGTGGAACTGCGCCCGGGTGAAAGCATAACTTTATGGCCGCATCAATATCACGACTTTGATGTAAAGGAAGGCACGGGGGATGTGCTTATTGGCGAGGTCAGCATGTGTAATGATGACAACACTGACAACAGGTTTTATGAGGGTGTGGGAAGATTCCCAAGTATTGAAGAGGATGAGCCACCTTATCGTTTGCTGTGTAATGAATATCCACCTGCACCGTAGCCAACCCAATGTAATCCGAACCTGCCTATTTTTGGTGAATTTATTCGCAATACTGCTTTATCCTCACTTGCAATACAAAAAGTATTA
>CAYIZZ010000245.1:0-1013 GCA_964367945.1 uncultured Oscillospiraceae bacterium
TTGTGGCAAACGGCACCTTGCAAACACAAAGTATTGCCTCCATAACACTGGGCAGTCTAATCCTCACCGAAGGAACAGACTACACCGTCAGCGGCAACACCGCCACAAGTGCAGGTGGCTACACGCTCACCATCACAGGCACGGGCAATTATATGGGCACACTGGCCGTGCCCTTCACCGTGGTGGGCACAGCCGGGGAAGCCCTGCCCTATGAGCCAACCGGCACTTTGGATAAAGAGAATTCCACCGTGCCCAGCGGCAACATCCTGCATATCACCCCGCAAAGCGAGGCAAAACAACAGCAGGATTTGGCAAAACTGCGCGAATACGCACAGCAAAACGGCATCACGGGCGCAGTGAACTTCTTAGAAGATATCACAATGACGGACGCCGTCGGAAACGAGGCGCAGCCCCAAAACGGCAACACGCGCCTGCGCATCAACGTGCCGGGGCTTACCACCGCAGACACGGTAACCGTATTGCACATCAAAGACGACGGCACGGTGGAGGAAATCCGCCCCGTTACCGTGGCGAACGGCTATGTGGAGTTCTATCCCACAAGTTTCTCTGTGTACAGCGTTATTGTGCACAAGGATACCTTGGCGCTGAGCCCACAGACGGGTGTGTACTAGACCCTAGACAAACCGTACAGTCAAATGCACCGCTGGTTACAACCGCAACACTTATTTTAGCTTCGGAAGCAGAGCGTGTCTATCAAAAAAACGATGGCGACAAGAAAAAAGGCAAGCGCCGCCGATATCATCAAAAACCGAGCGCACGGTCAAAAATGGATACGCTGTAACCAAAGAAATCTCTGCAACCACACGTGCAAACTCAATCTCATTTTAGGACTGAGTTTGCACATCTGCAAAAAAGACACATGGAAGCCGGCACAAAATATTCAAGAATAAATCTGTCTGTGGGATTCCATGTGGTCAAACCCCTAAAATCATCTTTTCAAAAACATGAAAAGAGCCCTGTGAAACAGCCGTTTCACAGGGCTCTTTGGCGGA
>CAYIZZ010000246.1:0-1000 GCA_964367945.1 uncultured Oscillospiraceae bacterium
TCTTTCCACAACGTGATTGCATTCACTGCAAACACCGGCGTCAACGTGAAATATCCCAGGCCCAGCACCACTAAAACAAACGGACACCCCTGCGCGCGCATGACGTATAACGAAAAACTCAACATGCTCGCCAAGACCAGCATCTGAAACACCGCAAACATCCATGCGCCTACCTGCACGCTGAAAATCGCCTCGCCCACAGTTAAAAAAACACGTAATATCAATGTATATAGTATAGGATGATTGTCTTGCAACGGATAGTTGCCCAGCGCTTGTTGCATCACGTTGTACGAGTCAGCCGAGATACGTAGCGGGCCTGTCGCCAGCACCACCACTGTCCAAAACGCCATCAAAATCGCGGTATACATCACCCATGTTTTCGGTCCAATCACCGCATCTGCACGATATATGAATATCGATTTTATTCCGTCACGCCAGCTTTTTTCAGGTTTATTTATCGTTTTATCGTTGTTTGTCAGGTTTGTTTTTGGTATGTTATTTGTGCTGATTTCGCTTAAAAATCCAGTGAATCGTGTGTACAGTATTGATAAGCCGCAAAACATTCCGCTCAGCATTACCGCGAAAAACACAAACGCTACCACCGCGTACCATGACCACGCGCGTGGGATTCCTGTTGGTGTGTATACCAGCGGGTCTGCTACCACGAAAAATGCGCATAGCGTTCCAAATAACGAAAATGTCACGATGTATCGTTTTGTTAGGGTGGTTATTTGTCTGAAAAGTTCCTTATATAACAAAAAAGCGATCAAGCATAACCACCACGTTGAAGTGATGGTGTTTGCTGTGTCGCGCCATACATGAAGGCCAAGCATGAAAACAAACGCCGATATCGTTGCTGCTACGGCATCAAGTTTTCGTATCCACGTAATTATTTTGTCATATAAACTTTCTCTCACACGCATCCCTTCCCGCTTTTTTGAAAAAAAGCTTGGCAAAAAACTTAATTAAAAACCCATGCTTTTTCAAAAAAAGCTAGATA